>NZ_JBEXXQ010000065.1:0-40690 GCF_040630525.1 Streptomyces sp. NPDC005799 | reverse complement strand
CGCCTCGTTGCGCTCGTGGGGTGCGTTGATACCCCTCTCCCTCCCCTCGGCCCGGCCCCCCGACGCCGGGGGGGCCGGCCCGCCTCCCGCGGGCCGGCGCCGCTCGGTGCCCGGCGCTCAGGGAACCGTCCGGTCGTGTTTCGCACTCGCAAGCCGGCGCGCCACCGCCCCCGTGAAGCGGATCGCCTCACTCACCGCCGGCACGGGGTCGTCCAGGCTGAGCCAGGCCCGCTCCGTGGGCCTGACGTGCAGGAGGTCGGGGGGCAGTCGGCGTTCCGTGCGCAGCCATGCCGCCACCGACGGCAGATCCAGTTGCCCCGCGACGAAGATCCGCCCTTCGACCTGAGGACCCTCGGGTATGTCCCGGCCGGTCAGATCGAGATGCAGCGCGCGGACGACATCGACTCCGTGGACGTTCTCGAAGAGACGGAACTGGGCGCCGGTACGGGGGTTGAAGTCCACCAGTTTGTACTGCGCGTCCCTGCGGTCGTAGCGCCAGTCGAGGTCCGCCACCCCGCTGTAGCCGATGCTTCGGCACAGACGGTCCGCCAGTTCGGCCAGCTCCGGGTTGCGCAGCGCCACAGCTCGGGTGGTCACTCCGGCGTACGGGGGCCAGGACCGTATCTTCAGGCCAGTGAACAGGACCCGCGGCACACCGCCCGGCCCACAGTAGAGATGGGTGATCCAGTCCTCCGCCTGCCGCCTGGGGATGTACTCCTGCATCAGGACGGGCGGCAGCGCCGTCCTGAAGCGGGCGAGCAGTTCCCGCTCGTCGCGCACCACCGTGGTGCCGCAGACGGCGGGCGTGCGCAGACGGCTGAACGGCCCCAGGTTCTTCAGCACCAACGGGTAGCCGAGTTCTCGCCCCGCGTCGACCATCTCGGCACGGTCCGCCGGGGCCAGTGACCGAGGCGTCGGCACACCGCTCTCGGTACAGGTCCTGTGCATGGTCGCCTTTCCCGCCAGAAGGCGCGGCAGTCCGGCCGGCACGGGGGGAAGCAGGAACCACTCCGCCAGCCGGTCGGCGTGCTCCGCCAGCACGACCGCCGCCTCGTCATCGGTCGGCACCGGTACGCACCGCCTGCCGATCGTTCGTCCGATCGCAAGCAGCGCGTCCCTGAGCCGTTCCGGGTCCTCCGCCCCCGTCGTCGGCCGGACGAACCCGCGGGTCACATGACGCGAGAGCGCGACCGGGGTGAAGCGGTCCTCGACGATCGCATACACCGGCACCTTGAGGCGCCCGACCGTGCGGACGACGCCCAGGCTGCCGTGATGCTGCGGATAGCGGCCGACTTTGGCGAGGAGCACGGGCACCTCGTCGTCGAGCAAAAGGACCACCCCTCGCTCCTTTCGAAAGGAACCGGCGCGGGAGGGGATCTACCATGGGGAAGTGATATGTCGCATTTCTTTCATTATCCCGAAAAGCGCGGACACCGCTGCGCCGAAGGGGCGCGATACGAGGCCCACCCCCGTCATGCTCCGGCTGAGCGGTCTGCTGCCCCTCTACTTCCCCCGGCTGTTGGGGGGCGTGGACGACCGCCTCAGGGCCCGGCAGTTGGTACGGGGTATGGGCATGTGCGACATCACCGTGATCCGGCGTCCGTCCCGGATCCAAGGGAATCTCCTGGTGTTCCGGCTGCGGCAGGGCCCACGGGACCTCGTCGTCAAACATCCGCGAGACGGACGGGGGGCCGCCACCGTCGCCCGCGAGCGGAGGGCTCTGCAACAGCTCCGCGCCGACGAGCGACTGGGCCCCTGGCGCCCTCTGCTGCCCCGGACGGTCGACTCCGGACCGCGGCTGTCCGGAACGCTCGTGCAGAGCAGGCTGCCGGGTACCCTGGCGGAGCGGCTGATCCGGGAGGGCCCGCAGGACCCTGGCCGCGCCGCCGCGCCCGCCCTGCGCCTGCTGGCGGACCTGAGGTGCGCGACGGGCCGTCGCCGCCCGGCAGCCGAACGGACCGCCTGCTGGTGCGCGCCACAACTGGCGGTCCTCCGCGCGGAGATCCCCTCCTACGGCGCGGGCCGCGGAGCGGCGGCACTGCAGGCGCTGCGCCGTCGACTGGACGCGGCACTGGCCGGCGCCGTGCTCACCGAGGGGTGGACCCACGGCGACTACCACGCGGGCAACGTGCTGCTCGAAGGCGACCCGCTGCGGGTCAGCGGTGTCTTCGACTGGGGCAACGCCCAGGCGGACGGTCCCTGTGAGATCGACGCCTACACCTTCGTCCTGGCCCTGCGCAGCATGCTCACGGGGCGCCCGCACGGTGTCATCGTCGCCGACTCGCTGCGCACCGGCCGACTGCCCGACGGCGACGCCGCCCTTCTCGCACTGGCCGGAGTGGATCCCGACCGGGACATCGGCGACCCGTCGGCTCTCGCCCTGCTGACCTGGCTGTGGCATGTCGCAGGCAACCTCCGCAAGTCGCCTAGGTTCGGCCGCAGTCACTGGTGGCTCACCGCGACCGTCGCCCCCGTCCTGAGGGAGAGCTGCCGATGGGCCCGCGCCGCTGACACACACCTTCGCCGCTGATCCCGTCAACGGGCGCACCGCGCCCCGAGCAAGCCCCGAGGAGGCAGTGCGCATGCCCGAGAAACCCGTCGTCGTCATCGGTGCCGGCCCCTACGGGCTGGCGACGGCCGCCTGGCTGAGCGTGACCGGGGTGCGACGACGCGTCTTCGGTGACCCGATGGAGAGCTGGTGCACGCACATGCCGCAGGGCATGTACCTCAAGTCGGTACCCACGGCCTCGTCCATCTCCGCGCCGGAGTCCGGATACCGCTTCGAGGACTTCCGCGTCTCCCGGGGGCTCGCACCCGTGGGAGACCGGTATCCCATCCCCGTCGAGGAGTTCATCGCCTACGGACGGTGGTTCCAGGAGCGCCGGGTGCCCGAGGTGGAACGGCGCACGGTACGCACCGTGCAGGCCGTTGACGGACTCTTCGGTGTCACCCTCGACTCCGGCGAGCAGTTCCTCGCCCAGCAGGTGGTGATGGCCACCGGACAGGTCGCCTTCGCTCACGAGCCGCCGGAACTGCGCGGGGCCCTCCCCGACGGCCTGGTCTCCCACGCCAGTGGGCACCGTGATCTGAAGCGCTTCGAGGGACAGCGGGTCGCCGTCCTCGGTGCCGGGCAGTCCGCCCTGGAGAGCGCCGCCCTGCTGCACGAGGCGGGCGCCTTCCCCACCGTGGTCGCCCGCGCCGGTTCCCTGGCGTTCGGATCTCCCCCGGCCACCGACCGGCCGGCCGACCGGCCTCGCCCCGTACGGCTGGCGAAACCCGGTTCACCGCTGGGTCCCGGATGGTCCCTGGTGGCCTGCAGCTACGGCGGAGCCGCCTACCGGCATCTGCCGGAGGGGGTACGGATCCGGCTGCTCCACCGCGTGCTCGGACCGTCCGGTGCCTGGTGGCTGCGACAGCGCGTGGAGGGACGCGTCCCGGTGCTGTGCGGCCGTACGGTGTACTCGGCACGAGCCGAGGACGGGACGGTGCGCCTCGAGGTGGTGGACGCCGCCGGAGGCGGGGAGACGCTGCGGGCCGACCATCTGCTGCTTGCCACGGGCTACCGCGTGGACGTCGACCGGCTGGGCCTGTTGACGTCAGAACTCCGCCGAGAGGTGGAGACCTCCCAGGGCGCCCCACGCCTCTCCTCGGGGATGGAGTCCTCCGTGCCCGGCCTGTTCTTCACCGGGCTGGCCGCCGCCCCGACCTTCGGGCCAGTTCTGCGGTTCGTCGCAGGTACGGGACTTGCCGCGCGCAGGGTCGCCCATGGCGTCGTCGCGGGCGCGGACCGCTGACCCGCGCCCCGGTCGGTGCCGCCGGGTCAGGCAGGAAGAGCCCGGTACGGTCGCCCCACGGAAGCCCTCAGCCTGCGGTAGGCCCGCCATCCCCGGGTGCGCATGCCCTCGGCGAACGGCGCGACGGGGGCACCCTCGGCACGGGTCCACTGGCCGAAGCGCTCCCGACTCGTGTCGGTCCGCACCATGAGCCGGGCGAACCACAGCGGGTCGTCCCGGGGCGAGCTGTGGGCCGAAGCGGCTCGGATGGCGGCGGCGGAGGTCCATCCCGACTCCCCCACCAGCGCGCGGACGCGGCTGCTCGAGTAGCCGTGCGGGTAGGCGAACGCGTCGAGGGCGTGACCGAGAGTGTCCTCGAGTTCCCGCTTGCATCCGCCGACTTCCTCCCGCACGGCCTTCCGCGGCAGGGTGTCGAGTTGCGGATGGGTCCTGCTGTGACCGCCGATCTCGAATCCGGCCGCGTCCAGTTCCCGGACCTGGGCCCAACTCAGCATCTCGACCGACGGAAAGGGCCCGCGGCACGACCTCTGTCCGGGCATCCTCAGGGCGCCGGTGGTGACATACAGCGTGGCCGGGAGTCCCCGGGCGTGGAGCAGCGGAGCCACCGTGGAGGCGAAATCCGCGTATCCGTCGTCGAAGGTCAGCACGGCCGACCGGGGCGGTGGCTGGGGTCCTCCGAGCAGCGCCGCCACCAACTGCCCCAGCGGGACCGGGCGCAGACCGCTGTCGGCGATCATGTCCAGCTGTTCCACGAACGTGCGAGGAGTCACCGTGAACGGCGCGAGCCATGACGGGGGGTCGTCGGACACGGCGTGGTAGAGGAAGACGGGTATGGCGTTCATGACCTGTCCGCATCCCGTGTCCCCGACGAGCGGAGCCGTCCGACGAGGTAGCCGGTGCCGGTCGCGCAGACCCCCGCGGAGAGCGCCCCCAGAGTGCGCACGGCACCGGGACGCCCCGTTCGGCGCAGGTTTCTGACCAGGGCCCGCGGAATGGTGGAGCGCAGGTAGGCGCGCTCACTGGTCAGGGCCGGCCCGCTGCCGTCGTACCGCGCGACCAGCGCCTTGGACCGTCCCTCGCCGTAGCAGCGGGACCGGAAGTACGACCAGCGGGTGCGGGCCTCGGGGACCCGGTGGCGCACCGCCGCCGCCGGCTCGTACAGCAGGACGGCGTCAGGTCGGCGGGCCGTGATGCGCAGACACAGATCCGTCTCCTCGCAGCCCGCGGTCGGCCGGTCGCTCACCCTGCCGAGGGTGTCGAGGAATCCGCCGACCGCGAGCAGCTCCGTTCTGCGGAAGGACATGTTGGCCCCGATGAAGTTGCGCACGGGAGCGGTCCGTTCGGGCAGTCCCCGGTACGAGCAGCCCACCACCCAGTCGAACTCCGGCGGGAACCACACCGGGCGCCGGGTGGACCAGCGCGGCCTGACCAGTCCGCCCACTCCCACCACCCTCGGGTCTTCGTACGGTGCCAGCAGACGCTCGGTCCATTGCGGTTCCGCCGCCGCGTCGTCGTCGAGGAAGGCGACCACGTCGCCGTGCGAGACCGCGACGCCCGTGTTGCGTGCCCCGGACAGGCCGCGGGGGCCGCTGCTGGGCACCACCCGGACACCCGACAGCTCCCTCGCCGCCCGCTCGTACAGCGGCCGGCAGTGGTCGACGACCAGCACGATCTCGTCCGGGGGGTTGCGCTGGGTCCGCACCGACGTGACGGCGGCCCGCAGGTCGTCCCACCTCTCGAGGGTGTAGGCGCAGACGACCACCGTGAGGGTGACGGAGGGTCGGGAGGAGGGCATCGCGTCGTTCATGAGGACCTCTTGTCCGGTCCGGTCGGAGTGCGGAGTCAGGAGCGGTCGCCGGTGAGACGTCCACGCAGATAGCCGAAGGGTCCGTACGCCATTCCGCGCAGTTCCAGGAATGCGAGGCGTCGTGACCAGCAGGCCTCGGGATCGGCGCCGCGCGCACGCGATCGGGCCATGGCGTGGCGGATACCACCCGGGAGCCTGCGCAGCAGGGTCGGCAGCCTGCGCGGGTCGCCCGCCATCGCCGCCGTGAGGTAGGCGGTGAGTCCTGCCCCGTATCCGAAGGCCTGTGCGGTCACGGCGTCCGGTGTCCGGCGGTGCCGGTGCCAGACGATGGCATCCGGCTGGTAGGCCAGTGCGTGACCGGCGCTCAGGACCTCGAAGAAGGCGAGCAGATCGTCACCGCCGCGCGCAGGGGTTCCGGCGCCGGTGGCGGTGTCGAAACCGCCCAGGGAGCGCAGTACGCCGACCCGGAAGGCCATGTTGGCGCCGGAACCGAAACGCCCGGCGGTGAAGGGGAAGAGAGGGTCGGCCGAGGGCTCGGACAGCGACCATGCGCACGGCGTGCAGCCCTTGGCGAAGCCTCCCTGCCGTTCGAGCGCGGCCTGTGCCGGCGTCTCCAGTTCTGCGGGGACGATCAGTCCGGTGACGCAGCCGGCTCGCGGTTCCCGAACGAACGTCTCGGCCAGGGCGGCGAGCCATCCGGAGTCGACGAGTGTGTCGTCGTCCGTGA
Source organism: Streptomyces sp. NPDC005799 (assembly GCF_040630525.1). NCBI lineage: Bacteria > Bacillati > Actinomycetota > Actinomycetes > Kitasatosporales > Streptomycetaceae > Streptomyces > Streptomyces sp. NPDC005799. Next base: position 34,362 of record NZ_JBEXXQ010000065.1, on the reverse strand, counting down.
AGGCGACGACGGATCCCTCGGTGTGGGCGAGTCCCCGGTTGTGGGCCCGGGCCAGTCCGGCGACAGGTTCGCGGACGTAGCGGACCTGCCCACGGAACTGCCGGCGGACCAGGGCTTCGGCCGCGTCGTCGGCCGGGTCGTTGTCGACGACGACGATCTCGAACCCGGGGTAGTCCTGCCGCAGCAGCGAACGGAGGCAGTGGCGCAGTTGCTCCGGGCGGTCGTGGGTGGCCACGACCACGCTGATGAAGGGCGCCTGCCCCAGCGCGCGGCGCCTCGCGGCCTGGCACGGGGGCCACGCGGCGGTGCGGGCGTCGGAGGCCTGCGCTCGGTCCGCCTCCTGATGCCGGGCGAGCTGTTCCGCCAACTCCCCGTGCGCCGCCCGGCTGACCGCTCGCCACAGGCCGCCGGGGCCGGAGGCGTTCACCGCGTCGACCATGCCCAGTGGATGGCCGTGGAGTCGTACGAGGGCGCGCACCGGCCCCTCCGGCTCCGCCGGCAACGGACCGGCGGGGGACCGGAGTTCGCCCGGGCGCCCCAGGTCGACATCGAGGACACGGATTCCGTACCGGACACCGGTGCGCACCGCGACGGAGGTCATGACGCGGTGCCCACGCTCGCGGCTGAGGAGTGCGCACCCGGCCGCTCCGAGATCAGGGTTCGCAGCACCCGGCGGCCGTCCGTGATGGCGTGCAGGTTGGAACGGCCGTTGCGCCGGGGCAGTTCGAGGCTGGGGACCTCGGCGATGCGCAGCCCGGAACGCAGGGCGTGCACGATCATCTCGGTCTCGATCTCGAATCCGGTGGCGTGCAGGTCCAACTGGTCGAGGAAGCTCCTGCGGAAGGCGCAGAAGCCGTAGCACAGGTCGGTCAGGGACGCGTGGTAGAGCCGGTTGACAGCCGCCAGCAGCATCTGGTTGCCCAGCCGCCTGATGGTGGTGATGTCCAGGGAGCCGCCGCCCTCGACGAACCTGGAGCCCTTGACGAAGTCGTAGCCGTTCTGGAGGAAGTGCAGGTAATGAGGGATCTCGGTCGGCGACATGCTGCCGTCGGCGTCCATCATCACCACGTTGTCGCCGGTCGCCGCGAGAAAGCCCGCACGCAGGGCGTTGCCCTTGCCCGGGCCGTTCTGCCGGACGAAGCGCACGGCGGGCAGGCAGTGCCGGGCCATGGGGACCGTCGCGTCGCTGGAGTCCCCGTCGACGAGGATCACCTCGTCGACGCACGCCGGGATCTGCTCGAAGACCCAGGGGATGTTCCGGGCCTCGTTGAGCGCCGGAACGACCAGGCTCACCGTGGCCCCCTGCCTGCCCCCACTGCTGGTGATCCAGTCGCTGTACACGATCTCGCACCTCCGGAACTACGCCATATGCTTACGCCGTATATTTCTACCTTCGTCCCGGTTTGGGCGTTCGTCAAGTGCATCCGGCGGTAATTCCCCGAGTGCTGCCGCGGTCTCTGGGCCGCGCGGGGGCCGGTGTCGGCCGGTCACTGCTGCCAGACCCGCACCCAGTCGACCCTCATGCGGGCCTCCCGCACCGAGGGCGGCGGAGAGTGCGGGAGCCCGACCGCCAGATCGACCAGGACCTCCATGGGCACGTGCGGGACAGCCTCGGGGTCGGTCACCCTGAACCGTGCGGCGCCGTCCACGAACCAGGTGAGCTCCTGTCTGGTCCACAGCAGCCCGAACACGTGGTACCCGGCGGGGAAGTCCTCCGGGCCGTAGGTCCCCCGCTCCGTGCGTCGCGCGCCGTCCCCGCCCCGCCAGTGGGTGGACATCAGGACCTGGCGGGTGCTTCCCAGGAACTCCATGACATCCAGCTCGGGTGGCGTGTGCCGGGACGCGGGCATCATCCAGAAGGCCGGGAACATGCCGGCCTGGGAGGGAATCCTGATGGCGGACTCGAAGTATCCGTAGGTGAAGGTCCTGCGGGGGCGGCCGTCCCAGTGGTCACGGCCGGTCGAGATCATGCCGGAGGTCCACGGATAGGTCTTGCCGTCGCTGCCGCGGGTGGTGCGACGGACAGCGGTCAGGGAGAGAGTGCCGTTCCCCACGGTGACCTGCCCGGGCAGGTACCACTGCTCCTCGTGGTTGCTGCTGTTGGTGCAGCCCTTGCGGTTCCAGTCGTAGCAGGTGGCCCAGCGGCGGGTGTCGAGGGACGATCCGTCGAACTCGTCGTGGAAGACCAGCTTCCAGTGGCCCGGGGCGGGCGGCTGCCTGCTCGTGCCACCGTTGCCGCAGGCCGTCGCCAGCAGCAGCACGGCAACGGCGAGCGCCCACCGGACCCAGCCCACCCGCATGGCTATCGCCGGCCGCCCGGGCGCGCCGGCCGGCCCGCGGCCCGGCTGTCGCTGGACGGGCCGGAGTCCGAGGATGCTCCCTCCGGTGGAGGCGGCCGGGACGGGTCGGCCGGCGGTCCCAAGGGATCGGGAGCCGGATCCCGCCGCGAGGCCCGGGCGCCCCCGCGGCCGCGCGGTACGGGCGGCAGGGCCAGCGCGGAGGTGACGAAGGCCAGTGTCGCCAGGGCCCGGAGGGTCGTGAAGACGCCGTTCAGATAGAGGGGCACGACGACCAGGACCGCCAGCGCGACGCTGACCACCACGGCCAGGACGGCCGTCTCCAGCACGGGCGTCCACCCGGTCTCACGCTCCACCGGCGGCCGCGCCCACCGACTGGCCGCCAGCCCGGGGCAGACCAGCAGAAACAGCGTCGCCACCAGGACACGCAGGACACTTCCGGCCGGAAGTCCGCTCGCGGCCACGGCCAGCCAGCCGGACACCGCGAGGGCGCACCGGAGTGGGAGTGCCCAGCGCGCCGAGGCGCCCGTGCGGAGCAGGGTCATCGTCCCCCTCCCTTGGCCGGGTTCTCGTAGCGGTAGACCACGGCGTCCTGGTTGCGGAAGACGGTCGTGAAGCCGTGCGCCTTCTCGATCTGGGACTCGAGCCGTTGCACGGTGTCGGCGGGCAGCGTCCCGTTCAGATAGCACTCTGCGGCCTGTGCCCTGCTCAGCACGATGTAGGCCGGCTTCGCGGCGGTGGTGTGCGCCAGGAACGGCTCCAGGCCGGCCAGCGGATTCCGGGCCAGCTGCTGCCGGTCGCTGAGTTCCTGCTCGTCGAGCTGAACATGGGGGTGCTTGTCGTAGTGGGCGTCCAGACCCGGAACGGCAGACGTCACGGAGACGATCAGGGACCCGGGACGCGTGGACGTGACGAACCGGCCGGCGGAGACCTCGTCCTTGGTGAAGTAGTTCGCCGCTTCCTTGCCGTAGTAGCCGAAGAGCAGACCGCCGAGCAGGGCCAGCAGCACCGGGGTGACGGCGAGGACGCGCAGCAGCGGTCTGCGGTCCCACGGGAAGAACAGCGCGGCGACGAGGAGGGCGGCCGCGGGCAACGCGAACAGATAGGCGCGGAAGATCATCTCGCCGCCGTAGGCGTTGGCGACCAGGAGCGGCAGGGGAGCCAGGACGAGCAGCGGTAGGCCGGTACGACGGGTCCACCGGCGAGTCAGGAAGGCGACGGCCGCCAGCAGGAAGACCGCAGCGGACAGCCCACGGTCGACCCAGGACACCTCCACCTGGCCAGGCGCCGCAGTACCCAACTGGGCCAGTCCGGACACCACGTTGGCGTCGGGCTGCACCAGCGCGCCGAGGAACTGGTGCAAGTTGGAGGAGACATAGGATCTGGCGACGGTGGTGTCCCACACCGCCGTCAGCAGCACCGCCCCGGCAGCGACCGGCAGCACCACACGCCGGTTGCGGCGCGGAAGGGACAGCGCGACCAGTGCGCTGATCATCATCAGGGGTGTGAGGGGGTGCGAGCAGATGATCACACCTTCGAGCAGCAGCGCGACCGCGAACCTGCCGACGGTCCAGCCGATGGGCGTGGCGGCGGGGAGCCGGCGCGCCGAGGAGGGCAGCTGCGCCATGACCAGGGCGATCAGCGTCACGAAGAGCAGGAACGCGAACGCCTGGGGAGCGAAGTAGTCCTGTCCCACCCAGGAGCACGAGTAGAAGATCCACGCGGCTCCCCAGATCAGCCGCCTGTCCCGCGTCACCGCTCGGTAGACCAGCAGCAGGGGGGCGAGCAGCAGCAGGTTGAAGACCGGAGGGGCCCAGGCCGCGTAACCGAGCGCCGAGTCCAGGCCCGTCGCCTGGAGGAAGAACGCGTTGAGCTGGAAGAAGCCGGGCCACTGGTTGTAGAGCTCGAGCTTGCCCGCGTTGGGGACCGTACCGCCGTTCCTGATCACCGCGTCGACGATCGCGACATGTTTCCAGGCCCAGCCGTAGCGCAGGGTCGGATAGAGCAGCGAGGGCGTGGCGTGGATGACCGCGATCAGTGCCAGGACGTAGCCCGCGAACCAGCCGTTGGGCGTGCGCCGGTCGGAGAGCGCCGTGCAGAAGCCGAGAGCGAGCAGACCGAGAGCGACCCAGAACACCACGGGCAGCACCTGCAGCAGCCCCAGGTCCTTCATGCGGCTGAGGTCCACACCGCGCAGGGAGGCGAGCCACAGGCCGAGCGAGACGGGCAGTGCCACACGCACCCACACCTGGCGCGTGGTGTACGGCCTCTCCCGCCGGCGCGCCGTGGACGGACCGGCCGGACCGGACCGTCGGGCGCCGGTTTTGGTACGCGGCCCCGTTCGATGACCGCTCGTCTGCGTCGGGTACCTGCCCATGCGGATGCCTCCCGCAGAGCGGATCATGTGTGCCGAAAAACAGTTGGACATCACGTTACTTTCATTCGCCGCGACCGGCAGTTCGTGGCGGTCCGCGGCCGGCGCCGCTCCGGTCGCAGCCCGGTCGCTTCCGACTTAGGCTGAGCGGAACGAAGCCCGGAACCACGACGATGCGTAGGCGCCGCATGGAGTCACGGCAGACGCGGACAGCAGCCACCGACGGGCGCGCACGATGAGTTCGGGCCTGGGCAGACGCCTGAGGGGTGCCGACGGGGCGGCGGGGCCGCAGTCCAAGGACCAGTTGCTGCGCAACGGCCATGTGCTGACCTTCAACTCGGTGCTGACCGCCGCCCTGGGGGCGGGCTACTGGGCGTTCGCCGCCCGCAACTACGACGCCGACACGGTGGGCCGCAACTACTCGGCGGTGTCGGCGATGATGCTGCTCGCCGGAGTGGGCCAGCTCAACCTGACCAACGTGCTGCTCCGGTTCGTCCCCACGGCGGCGGGTCGCACCCGGCGGCTGGTCACCAGGGCCTATCTGGCGGCCTGTGCCACGACCGTGCTGCTCGCGGGGGCGTTCCTGCTGCTGCAGCCGGTGCTCTCTCCGGGGCTGCACTTCCTCCATGACCCGCTGCTCGGGCCGTGCTTCGTGCTGGCGAGCGCGGCGTACGCGGTCTTCGTCATCCAGGACGGAGTGCTGACCGGGCTGCGGCGCACGGACTGGGTGGTGCTGGAGAACGCCGTGTTCTCCGTGGTGAAGATCGTGCTCGTGGGGGTGCTGGCCGTCGTCCTGCCGTCGAGCGGAATCCTTCTGTCGTGGACGATCGCCATCGCCGTCGCCGTCACCCTCACCAACGGGTTCCTGTACACGCGGGCCTTCCCCCGGCACGCCATGACCGCGCTGGACGAGCGGGCCGACGTCAGCAGGCCGACGGGCGGGTACATCATGGCGGACTACGTCGCCGCGCTGTTCTGGCTCGGCGCGACCGCCCTGCTCCCGGTGCTCGTCCTCAACCGGCTCGGCCCGGACCAGGCGGCGTACTTCTCCCTGGCCTGGCTCGCGGGATTCTCGCTCTACCAATTGAACGCCAGCATGGGCGAGTCGCTCATCGTGGAGGCGGCGAACGATCCTGCTCAACTGGTCAAGCAGTGCCACAAGGTGCTGCGGCACACCGGCATGCTCCTGACAGCGGGAACGGTGGTGCTCTGCGCGGCGGCACCCTTGGTGCTGCGGGTGTTCGGCGCCGACTACGCACGAAACGGCGCCGGACTGCTCAGGCTGGTGGCTCTGTCGGCCCTTCCCAATCTGGTGGTGATCATCGCCGTCAGCGCCTGCCGTGCCCAGCGCCGGCTGCGCATGCTGATGGGCATCCTGGCACTGGTCTGCTCACTGTCGACCGCGCTGTCGCTGGTGCTCCTGCCGGTGCTGGGCATCGAAGGGGTCGGCGCGGGCTGGCTCATCGCACAGACCACGGTGGCTTTGTGGCTGTGGTGGCAAAAGCGGCTATGGCTGCCCGTCGGCCGGTCGGCGCCGCGAACGGGACGCAGGAGACGAGTCACCACCGGGGACGGCTGACCGCTCCGGCCCATCCGGTCTCAGCGAGAACCCTCAGTTCCCCGCCCGGAAATCCAATGCTCCATGGCTCCACGCACTATGTCCATCCGGCTCTGCAGGCGCGTCAGCGGCTCCCGTTCCAGCCGGTACTCCGTCAGGGGCCACTCCTTGGCGCCGAGGCGGGCCTTGAACTGCTTCAACGAAGCGATCCCGCCGGACTCCCCCATCTCGTAGTAGCGGCAACCCACCTCGCAGGCCTCCTCGATGGCGCGGAGATGAAGAAGGTAGTTCGCCCTCAGCCGGCCGGCGGTCTCCTTGTCGCTGTAGCCGCGCCAGTAGACGCCGACCTCACCGTGGAGCAGCGTGATCATCGCAGCCACCGGTCCGGTCTCAGTGGTGGCGACCCGGACGCGGCAGGCACCCGGGAGCGCAGCGGCGACCGCCTGGAACTTGGCAAGCGGCTCCATGCGCTTGCCTCGCCTTCGCATCACGGCTGGGGGTACGTGCCGTTCCCGCGCCAGCCGGTCAAGCCACCGCAGGTAAAGGTCGTAGAAGCGCTCGACCAATCGCGGCGAGTTCCCGGTCTCAATGATCAGCCCGGCCTCCTCGGACCTGCTTTCTGCGACACGCATGTGCCTTCGCGTGTTGGCCGACCATCGCTTGGACCATATGGCGTCCATACCGCCGTCGAGGTCGAGTACGTGCACGGTGCGCGGCACGGAGACGAATGCCGGCATGGGGCCCGGCCACGCGCTTGCGGCGTCGAAGGAGGGACGAAGTCTGGTGCGCAGCGCCCGCTCGGCGACGAGGTCGGCGAGAACGAGGTCGACCTCGTGGGGCCGTACCCCTCCGGGCGCCAGAATGCCTCCCGTGCCCCAGCCGGGAGGAAGCGACGCCCGCACGGCAAGCAGGTGGGGCCGCGCCGGGCGGCACACCATGGGCAGGACGAGCTCCCGGCCCTCATCAGTGCGGTAAAGCCGACCAGCGTCCTTCCAGCCGCCGACCGTGCACAGGCAGTCCAGCCATTCGGGCAGGTGGAACACCATGGCTGCGGGGTCGGCCTCGAGAACCCGCACCCAGGTCTCTCGTGGAACCGGACTCGTCACCCGTACCGGCCCCATGCCTGTACGGACATCCCATTCCCGCGATTCGTGCGGCTGCACCTGGTGATCCATCTCCGCCTCCTCACGTCGTGGACTCGTCCGTCAGCGGAGAGCCTCACGCGCCACCGCAAGCCTGGCCAGCCGGGCAAGCATTCCCGCCCGGCCGGCCTCGGGCACTGCCAGCAGGGCCGTCAGTGCCGTGTCGGCAGGGGACAGCACAGGCGCGCGGCAGCGCGGACAGCCGCCCGGGCGGTGCCCCAGCAGTCGCCCGACCGCGTCGGCCAGCCCGGCCTGGCAGGGCCGGCGCAGGACCGTGAGCCCCGCCGCCCGAACCGCCGGGGCGGCGTTGCCCGGTGCAATGCCGTTGCGGGCCCACCGCAGTAGCGGGATGTCGGGGGCACTGTCCCCCACCGCCAGCGCCGGACGGGTCCCGGCAGGGGCGCCGAGCAGGTTCAGCAGCGCCGCGAGGCCCGCTGCCTTGTCGACTCCCTCAGGAACGAAGTCGGTCTGGCTCTCGCCTTGGACGACGGCGAAACCAACGGCTTCGGGACGGCGGGTCACCGTGCGCAGGGTCGCGTCGTCCAGCGCTCTGCGCCCCCTGCCAGAGCCCCGATACGCCCGTACGCACCGCCGGTACTGCGGGTCAAGTGTCACGGACGGCAGCTCTGACAGCAGACCGGTCAGCGCCGCGGGGTCGGGCCCGGTCGCGAGTGAGGTCTCGCGGTCACGCGCGGCGTCGTACACCACAGCGCCGTACTCGGCGACACCACCGGGCAGCCCATAGGCACGGCAACGGTCGCGCACCTCCGGTACCGGACGCCCGGTGGCGAGCACCACCTGGTGCCCATGGGCGAGCAGCCCCCGCAAGGCAAGCATCCCGGTCGGTGTGGGGGCCGGGGCGCCGGACAGGTCCGTCTCCAGCACACCATCCACGTCCAGAGCACACCATGCACCCGGCAGTCGAGTGTGCAGTTGCGGGAGATCGGCGCCCTGGAGATCGAGGTCCCCCAGATAGAGGCCGGCGAGGTACTCCTGAACGGCCCGGGACCGCGTTCGCCGGGCGATGGCCTCGTGCCCAGCGAAGCCGGGGCCCGAGCGAGCGAGTCGCTCGGCGTTCCAGCCGTGCACAGCCTGGTACACACACCATCGGGCGGCCGGGATCTGGGTGCCGGTGATCCGTTCATAGTCGGCCATCAGCTGGTCGGCGTGCTCGGGCAGAGCTTGCGCCGCGCCTGCCAGATCGTAGAGCGCATCGTAGTCTGCCAGGTCCAGATGGCTGAAGAACCCTTCATCGAAGTCGGCCTTAGCCCATCCCTCGGGACCCGGCCACCAGCGTCCGAACGCCGTCTGCCCGTCCACCAGTGAGGCCGCGTCGGTGCGCATCAGGTCACGCAGCAGCGGGTCGATCAGCAGCGGTCTCAGAGGGCCCGCCAGCCGTCCGCACCTGTCGGCCAGCACCCGCGCGCCAACCTCCCAGACCGGTTGACGTCCCTTCAGCAGCGAGCTGCGATCGGCTGCGAGCGGCAGCCGCTCACGACGCCGAACGACATAACGCACGACATCCGCCACCAGGACGTGTTGCGTCGGCGCAAGGTCCGACAGCCGGCCCGGCTCCCCCGGCAGGCGGTCCCGCAGGAGCACTCCGTCGTGGAATCCGTTCACCCGGGGCACCAGACCGCCAACCGCGTCGGCGACGGCGACGGCGTGGCGACCGAAATAGCCGGTCCCCGCGCCCTGCGCGACCATGTGCAGTTCCCGCTGTCCGGAGCCTGCGCGAACCACGACAGTGAACGGCACCGCGACGTGGGACCAGCGGGAGGGCAGACCCGGCTCCCCCACCGAAAGCGTCAGCACCTTCTGATCCGGCAGCAACTCGGCCAGACTGCGCCGCAGCTCCTTCTCCCTCAGCCGGTCTCGGATGTGCCAGTCGGACGGTGGCAGGGCGACACTCGGATAACCGGCGATGGATCCCGGAATCGGCCGGTCGCCGAAGACGGCGAGGAGCATGACGACTCGTTCGGGTGGAAAGCCCACACGCCTCAGCCCTTGTGCTGCCGCGGCCAGCGTCTCGCCGGTGGACGGCGGATCGTCGATCAACAGGGCCAGCGCGTCATCGGACCGCGCGGACCGCAGCGCTGCGAAGTCGGCCCACGAGGCCGCTTCCGCGGGCCTGGTGACGCGGAACTCCACCCGCGCGTACCCCTCGGCGCGGAGGGCGGCCGCGGCGAGGGGGGCGAGATAGCCACCCGAGGTGAGCAGGCCGATCACGACAAGCCGACGGCTCCGGTCCGGATACCGGTGGGCGAAGCGTGCGACGAGCTCGACGACGTCGCGGGGATGCTGGTCGAAGCTGCGAAAGCAGGACGGAGGCCGTAGCAGACTGTCCGCGAGCAGCACGTCAACCGGTTCCGGCACTCCGGCCTCTAGACACTCCACGAGCCGCGACACTCGCCCGGTCACCTCGCCCCCGCCCCCGTCACCATGGCATGGAACGGCCATGACGGCGTCCGCCAAGGCGTCGGTCACTTGTTGGGCGCCCGACAGCCAATTCCGCAGACAGCGGTTGGCCGACGAGAGCGCTCCGGCGGTCGCGGCTCCGTTCAAGGCGAGTCGTAGCACTGTACCCGGGCCGGTGCCGTCGAGGTGCCGTGCCGCCCGGCTGATCAGCGAAGAGGTGCCCTTCAGCCGGTCGTGGCAGACCTGGACGATGCCTGCCGAAAAGAGGAAGGCGTCGAGCGGGTCGTCGCGATCCGCAGCCTCGAGAAGCCCGCGATGCAGTTCGGTCACACCTGCGTGCAGATCGGGAACCGGCTGCCGGATGTCTTGCATGTCGCTCTGAGAGATCAAGACTTCTCCTCCCACTCGAACCGGCGCCCGTCGCGAGCCACCAGGCCCGTGCGACCTGCGCAATCGCGACCGTGCTGTTGCCACGTCCCGCACCCGGCGAGAGCGGACTTCAGGCGTCCCGGAAGCGGATCAGGCGTTTGGCGGCGGCTCGCAGACCACGCTCAGCCACGGAGACCGGCAACCGCTCCCGGTAATAGCGGGGAGACGAGAAGCTCTCCGCTCCGAAACGCGCCTTGAAGGCGGCGAGGGAGGACCCGGGCCGGGACTCTCCCATATCGAACCGCCGGCATCCCGCGGCACACGCGTCCTCGATGGCCAACCGGTAAAGCAGGGGAACCGCTTTGACCGGATGTGCCAGATCTCTGTTCATCGCCGCTCGCCACAGCTTGCCGTGCGAGCCATGGCGCAGCACCACGATCGCCGCGGCGGGCTCACCCGCGCGCCAAGCCGTCAATACGGTGCACGAGGTGCCGAACCGGGAAGCCACCGCTTCGAGCCAGCTCTTCGGAAAGGCCCTCGTCCTGCGCCAACGGGCCAGCGCCAGCGGCTCGTGCTGCTGGCGGGCCCAACGTACGATCGACTGCTCGTACAGGTCGTAGAAAACGGGGACGAAACGGCCAGTACGGTCGACGTGCACCTCTAGGTCCGAACGTTCGGCCCTTCGGACCTCGCGCCGCAAGCCCGCATGGAAACGACGCTCCCAGACCGTGTCGAACCCGCCGTCGAGATCCAGCACCTGCGTCATATGAGGCTCCGTCCGGAAGCCGGCGGACGCAGCACCCGCCCACACCTCGGCATCCCCCGGCCGCAACCGCACCCCGACTCGGAAGGCCGGTCGCTGGTCGAGGTCGTCCAGGATCGCTCGTGCCTGGGCCGGGCTGACGCGGCCGGGAGAAACCGGGCCGCCGATACCCCAGGCGGCGGGCCAGGACTCCACCGCGTCCAACCGCTCCGGGCGCTGTCTTCGGCGGACGAGCGGAAGCACGATCTGCCCGCCGTCCTCGAACTCGTACAGCCGGCTGACGTCCCTGTACGGACCCGTGGCGCACACGCTTTCGAGCCAGGCAGGGGTCTGGGTGACGTGCGTCTCCGTGTCGAGGCCAGCCAGTTCCCCCCACGTGTCACGTGAGACGGGGGTGGTGACGTGCACCGGACCGGCCGCAGTGTTGATCAGAAGTCCAGCGGGTGCGTTCACAGTCTTCTCCTGCAGGGGAGTGGGTTCCGCAGGCCGCTGCCAACGGAACGAAGACTCACGTACCTCCATGCGTTGATCGTAAGTAGCCCGGGAGGACCGGGCATCTTGGCGGGCGCCTCCTCCGGTCATGGAGTCCCCTGCGCGAGCACTTCGCTGAGCACGGACACGACGTTGTCGGCAACCCAACGGTGACTGCGCCCGTAGCGGGCCGATTTCGCCACGTTCCCCGCAACGTGCCACAGCCAGGTGAGCAACGTGAACGCAGTCTCGCACTCGGCGTCGGAAGCGAGCTCCCCTGCCTCGGCGAGCAGGCGCCGGTCCTCGGGCAGTAGAGAAGCACGCCGCACCACATCGGCGACGACCTGTCCCAACTGGCGCCTTTCGAGTAGATGGCGCATGGTCAGCACGAAGGTGTGGCAGTCGAGCACGGACGGACCCTCAGGGAGGGCGCCTGCCCAGTCGATCACCCCGCACAACTCCCCATGCCGGCGTGTCAGCAACACGTTTCCGGGATGGAAGTCGCCGTGTGTCCACGCCACCAGCAGACTGCGCCCGGCCAGTGCGCGCACCACGCGGTCACGCAACAACGCCAGGGCTTCCGCGCCCTCGCCCCGGCGGCACCAGCGGACCTCTTCGGCGAGAACGGCCAGTCGAGGGTCCACCCAGTGACCCACCCGGGCCGTCACCACCTCCCTCCGTCCGGTGGCCCGGTGCAGCTCGCGGATCGCTTCGAGCGCGGACACGGTGACCGGTCGGGCCAACTGGGGTGAGCGCTGCAGCAACGTGTCGCCCTCAATGCCGGGCAGCCACTTTTCCACCACCAGCGGCAGCGGCCCTTCCAGACGGCACTCCTCCACCATGGGCAGCAGCCGCCGCCATGCTCCGAGGCTCTCGTCGTGAGCCAGCTGGCGCATGGCATTGCATTCCTCCGCCAGCGACACGACCGCTCGGGAGCTGCGGGGGTGCTTGACCAGGATGGACGGTGCCGCCGCGCCGTCGAGGCGGAATACCAGGAGATCGGAGAGCGTCCGACGCGGCCCGCGTGGACGACCGTAGATTGCGCCGTCGGCGCGGAGGGAATCCGCCAGCCGATGAGCGATCACGAGGTCGACCGGACGGGTCAGCAGACCGGCGGTGTGTATCGGCAGGAACGCCCGCAGCTCCGCTGTCAGGCCCATCCGGCTCTCCTCTCAGCCAGATAGTCCATAAATGCCATGTTATTTGCATTATTGTCGCAACCGAGACACAGGGCCAGTCGCCCGGTCAGCACGTTGCCGCTCACCGGCGCACAACCAGCGGAGTTTCGTATGCCGGGTGGCACCCATTTACGGTGTAAATTGACATGGTGACCTCCTGGTCACGGGCGAGGAGGCATTTGCATGGCACGCGACGTCGGAACAGGACAAGCCCGCCGTGCGAGCGACCGTGGTCGCTACGGCCGGCTGAGCCGGGAGCGTGTGCTGGCCAGCGCGCTGGCGCTGGTGGACCGTGAGGGCCTGTCGGCGCTGAGCATGCGACGGCTGGGCGCCGAGCTCGGTGTGGAGGCGATGGCCCTCTACCGCTACGCGGAAGGAAAGGACGGCCTGCTGGACGGTCTGGTCGAGGCCCTCTATCTGGAGCTGGAGGAGCGGCTGGCCGCCGAGACCGAGGCGGTCGACTGGCGGGCCGGCCTCCATCGCGTCGCCCGGGCGACGTACGACGTCTGCCTCGCCCATCCCCAGGTGGTCCCCCTGCTGACCACGCGCATGCTGGCCGTCCCGCTCGCCCGGCGGCCGCTGGCCGTGCTGAAGGACCACGAGCGGGTGCTCGGGCTGCTCAAGGAGGCCGGGCTGGACAAGGCCCGTACGGCCAACGCCTTCCGCGCCTTCACCGCCTGGCTGCTCGGCTACGTCTCCGTGGAGCTGCGGCCGGTGATCGACAACCCGGACGAACCCGACCCCGCCTTCCGCCTGGGGCTGCATCGCATGCCGCCCCAGGAACTGCCCGGCCTGCGGGAAGCCGCGCCCACCCTCATCGAGCCGGGTGGCACGGAGGGGCTGACCGCCGGACTGGACGCACTGCTCGACCGTTTCGCCGGGGCCGCCTGAGCAGGGCAGGGCGCCCTAGGCGCGCCCACCACGCGCCACGCTCGCGAACAGCCGCGCCGATGTCGCCCCCTCCGCCGCCATCTGCAGCACCGCTTCCCGGTCGGCGGGCCGTAGCAGCGCCCGTGTCGCCCCAAGGGCCGCCGCCGGGGCGGCGAGGAGGGTGGTCAGCTGCTCCGCCACGCGCGTGTGCAGGTGCTCCCGGTCCTCCACCACCTCGGTGACCAGGCCGAGCCGGGCCGCCTGCGCGGCGGACACCCGCTCGCCCAGCAGCAGGAGTTGGGCGGCGCGCTGGGGGCCGAGGCGCTGGGGGAGCAGCAGGGTGCCGGCGCCGTCCGGGGCCAGACCCTGGGCGACGAACGGGTACTTCAGGTGGCTGCGGCGCGTGGCGTAGACGAGGTCGAAGTGGAGCAGGGCCGTGGCGGCGCTTCCGGCGGCGGCCCCGTCCACGGCGGCGACGAGGACGGTGTCGCTGCGCAGGACGGCCTTGTGGAACTCGGCGAGCGGTGAGCGCAGGCCGAGCGCCGTCCCCTGGTCGGCGGCGAGGTCGTCGAGGTCGCTGCCGGAGCAGAAGTCCTCACCGGCGCCGGTGAGGACGACGACGCGCACGCCGGGATCGGCGTCCGCCTCGGCGAGGGCGTCGGCCAGGGCCCGGTACATCGCCAGGGTCAGGGCGTTGCCCGCCTCGGGACGGTCGATGGTGATCCTGACCAGCGCCCCGGTTCGGTCGACCCGGATGGCGCCGGTGGACTTCGTGACGGGCGGGCCGCCCGTCCGGACGCAGCGGTCTGGAGTCACGTCGCCTCCCTCTGGCTCTGTTCAACGAAGCTAGCCCGCTCCAAAGCTGGCTGTCAATGACAAAGTCAGGCCGCGGGAGGGGCTCCGCTCAACCGGGGTCCGGTCAACGGGGTCCGGTCAACGGGGGTCCGGCCAACCGGAGTCCGCGGCCAACGGGAGCGCCCGGTTCCGGCGCAGATCGTGGTCCGCTCAGCCCCGCGACGCCAGTACCACCGCCACGCACGCGATCATGGCCACGGTGATGAGGACCATCGCGATGAGGGTGCCGCGCAGCCACTGCCGGATCCGGACATGGTGCTGCGCCTCCACCACCTGGACACGCTCGGCGATGTGATCGGTGACCATGCGGGCGACGTACGTCTGCTCGGCGAGATACCACCGCTCGATGTCGCGCTTCTGCTCCGGCGTCAGCCCCTCGGTCCGTGCGGTGAAGTCCGCCACGCGCCGCTGCGCCGCTCCCACATGGGCCTCGCGGTACAGAAAGGTCTCGATGTCGCCCAGGCCGCGAGCGGCCTCCTCACGTGCGTCCATGGTGTACCCCCGACGGAAACGTGAACTCCACATGATCATGCCGCGGCCTCCTCACCCGCCCGGCGCGCGCCGGAGCCCTGAGCCACACCGCTCGTGAAGAAAGCGTCCCGCGGATACCGCACGGAGGCCAGAGGACGGGGTCCCACACCAGACAGACGCGGCGGGACCCGGGAATGTGACATGCGGGGGCGGGCGGCGACATGAAGAAGGCCGCTTCCTCATGGTGAGAAAACGGCCTCCGACCCGCATCAGAGCTGGTCGGGACGACAGGATTTGAACCTGCGACCCCTTGACCCCCAGTCAAGTGCGCTACCAAGCTGCGCCACGTCCCGGTGCGTGTCGCGCGGTGAACCGCGTGATCACGCGAACAGCACTTTACCCCACGACGGGGGCGACCCCGAAGCGGGCCGTGGGGCGCGGCACAATCGGCGTATGGGCAGCGCATCCGCAGGGCGGTCGGTGACGGGACGGGACCGGGACGGGGAGGGCCGGGCCCGCAGCGCCCGGCCGCGGGACGGACTGGGGCGGCCCCTGCCGTACGGTGCGGCCGGGGTGGAGCGGCAGCCCGAGGGGGTCGCACGGACTCCGCTGCAGACCGTTGCCGAGGCGCAGGAGCTGCTGGACGCGGGGAAGCCGTTCCACGCGCACGAGGTGTTCGAGGACGCCTGGAAGTCGGGGCCGGAGGAGGAACGGCAGCTGTGGCGGGGGCTCGCGCAGCTCGCCGTCGGGCTCACCCACTCCGCCCGGGGCAACCTCACGGGCGGTCCCCGGCTGCTGCGGCGCGGCGCCGAGGCGGTGGAGGAGTGGGCGGCGGCTGCGGAAGAGCCCATGCCGTACGGGATGGATCTGGCGTCCCTGGCGGGCTGGGCCCGGGACCTGGCGGAGGCCGTCGAGCGGGGCGGCGAGCTCGTCGACGCGGCAGCGCGGTCACCCCGGCTCCGCGGCTGACCCGAACGGCCGACTCCGGCTCCGCGGCTGACCCGCGAAGGGGCCGACCCCGGCTCCGCGGTTGGCCCGCGAAGGGCCGACCCCGGCTTCCCGGCCGGCCCGAGCACGACCGACCCCGGCCGGCCCGAGCACGACCAGCACCGGCCCCCCAGCCGACCCGAACACAACCAGCCCCGGCCCCCCAGCCGACCCCGAACGCCCGGCTCGGGCTCCCCGGCTGACCGAACGGCCGGCCCGGCTGCCGGGCTGACCCGTGGCAGGGCGTCGTCCCTCCTGGTCACCGGGTCGGAGGCGGTGTCCCCGTTGTCAGTGGCGTGCGGCAGACTCGGGGCGTGCGAAAGATTCATGTCATCGGTATCGGCGCGGGCGACCCCGACCAGCTGACCCTGCAGGCGGTCCGGGCGCTGCGTGACACGGACGTGTTCTTCGTCCTGGACAAGGGCGAGGTGAAGAGCGACCTGACACGGCTGCGCCGGGACATGCTTCAGGCGCACCTGCCGGACGGGACGTCGTACCGGGTGGTCGAGGCGCGGGACCCGGACCGGGACCGTGCGGCGGGCGGCGCGGCCTACTCCCCCGCCGTCGGCGACTGGCGCAGCGCCCGGGCCGGCATCTACGAGCGGCTGATCGCCGAGGAGCTGGGCGAGGAGGAGACCGGGGCGTTCCTGGTGTGGGGGGATCCCTCGCTGTACGACAGCACGATCGGGATCCTCGAGGAGGTGCTGGAGCGGGGCGCGGTCGACTTCGCCTTCGACGTCGTGCCCGGCATCAGCAGCGTCTCGGCGCTGGTCGCCCGGCACAGGACCGGGCTCAACCGGGTCGCCCGGCCCGTCCAGATCACCACGGGGCGGCGGCTCGCCGAGGGCTTCCCGGAGGGGGTGGACGACGTGGTGGTGATGCTGGACGCCCACCAGACCTTCCGGCAGTACGCGGACCAGGACATCGACATCTACTGGGGCGCCTACATAGGCACCCCCGACGAGATCCTCGCCTCCGGCCCGATCGCCGAGGCCGCGCCGCGCATCGAGCGGCTGCGCGCCGAGGCCCGGGAGCGCAAGGGCTGGATCATGGACACGTATCTGCTGCGCAGACATCCCGGGGAGCGTTAGGCGCGGGTTCGCGAAGCGCCTGCTGGTGGGGATTTCGAGCAACGGGCTCGCGGAAGGGCAGCGGGAGCTGACGTCGGGCACCACCGCCTGACGCCCGGCGCTCGACGGCACCGGAAAACCATGTGCGGCGCGGACGCGGCGGTGATCATACTCGGCGCATGTCCGCCTCACCCGTCCGGTTCCGCGACTCTCGCAGCACGGTGTACGACTTCAGCGGGTCGCTGCTCGTCCGCTGCCCGCGCTGCGACCGCGTCGCCCACTTCGAGCGGCGGCCGGGTCGCACGCCCGATGCCCGTGGGGTGAGGTACCCGGAGCGGCGTGTGGTCTGCCGGTCCTGTGGTCTGTGCCGGATCGACACCGGCCCCGCCCGCCCGTCGGCGCGCGCGAGCCGGCCCTGTCACCGGCCTCCGCTGTGGCTGCGGGCCGGCACCAGGCACAGTGAGCTGTGGGCGTACAACCTCGAACATCTCGACCTCATCAGGCGATTCGTCGCCGCCGACCTGCGGGAACGGGCACCCTGGTACGACACCGGGGCGAAGATGACGCTGGTCGCGCGGCTTCCCACGTGGATCAAGAGCGCCAAGAACCGCGCCGAGGTGCTGCGCGCGATCGACCGTATGCGGGCGTCCGTCACGGCAGGCTGAGGTCCAGCCGGTCGAGGGCCGCGGCCACGTCGGGCACGGGAGTGACGCCGTCCGGCAGCGGGGGGCGTCGTACGAGCACGACGGGCAGCGCGAGTTCGCGGGCGGCCGTGAGTTTCGCCGCCGTCGCCGCTCCCCCGCTGTCCTTCGTGACCAGGACGTCGATCAGGTACTCGCGCAGCAGCGTGGTCTCGTCGGCCACGGTGAACGGGCCGCGGCCCAGCAGTACTTCGGTGTGCGGCGGCAGGGGCGGCTCGGGCGGTTCCACCGAGCGTACGACGAAGTGCAGGTCGCCCAGGTGCGCGAAGGCCGCCAGGCCCAGGCGTCCGGTGGTCAGGAAGATCCGGCGGCCGAGGCGGGGCAGCAGGTCGGCGGCGGCGGTCAGGGACGGGACCGGGTGCCAGTGGTCGCCGGGGGCGGGCCGCCAGCCCGGGCGGCGCAGCACGACGGCGGGCACTCCGGTGGCCGCCGCGGCCCGCGCGGCGTTCACGGTGATGGTCCCGGCGAACGGGTGCGTGGCGTCGACCAGCGCGTCCACCCGCTGCTCGCGCAGCCACTCGGCGAGCCCCTCGGCCCCGCCGAACCCGCCGACCCGTACGTCCCCGGCCAGCGCGCCCGGCCGGCTCACCCGCCCGGCGAGCGAGGTGGTGACGCGTACACCGGGCCGTGCCGCGAGGACGGCGGCCAGTTCGCGGGCCTCGGTGGTGCCGCCCAGGACGAGGACGTGTGGGGACATGGGAGGGAGCGTACGAGATGGGCGGGGGACGCGGGACGGCCGCCCGGCGCTGGTGCCGGACGGCCGTCCCGTGCGGGAGATCCGCGTCAGCCCTGGCGGGCCTTGAAGCGCGGCTCCCTCTTGTTGATCACGTAGACCACACCGCGTCGGCGCACCACCTGGGCGCCGGGCCTGGCCTTCAGGGAACGCAGGGACTTGCGCACCTTCATGGGGCTGTCCTCCTCGTGTCGCTCGTCGGGTGCGTCAGGCGCGGGCCGCGGCGTTACGGCCGTAGCGGCGCTCGAAGCGTTCGACCCGGCCGGCGCTGTCCAGGACACGCGCCCTGCCGGTGTAGAAGGGGTGGGACGCCGACGAGATCTCGACGTCGATCAGGGGGTAGGTGTTGCCGTCCTCCCACTCGATCGTCCGGGACGAGTCGGCGGTGGAACGGGTCAGGAACGCGACGTCCGCGGCGCGGTCGCGGAAGACCACGAGCCGGGTGTCGGGATGGATGCGGGGCTTCATGGGGTTTACCTCCTCGGGAACCGCGGGCCCGACGGTGCGGGCCCGCTCCGGCTGGTTCAGCGCTCCTCGCGGAACTCGACGTGTGCGCCGGCCACCGGGTCGTACTTGCGCAGGACGAGCCGGTCGGGGTCGTTCCTGCGGTTCTTGCGGGTCACGTAGGTGACACCGGTTCCGGCCGTCGACTTCAGCTTGACGACGGGGCGCGCGGTACTGCGTGCCATGAGGTCCTCCCTTCGCCCACGCCCAGGATCTTTGATCCAGGCATGTCAATCACATGCGGTGTAACAGCACCGGCCCCCACCGCATTCCCGGGTCAGCGCAGGAGCAGCTGGAGGCCGCCGACGACCGTCGCCGCGATCACGAGTTGCTCGAAAAGGCGCTGGTTGATGCGGTTCACAGCCCATTTGCCGATCAACGCGCCGGGCACGACGAACACGGCGAGCGCGGCGTCCAGGAGCAGCGAGTGGCCGTCGATCAGGCCGAGGCCGGCACTGAAGGGGACCTTGGAGACGTTGACGATCAGGAAGAAGAACGCCGACGTGCCCAGGAAGCCCAGTTTGCGGAAGCCGGCGGAGAGCAGGTACATCGACATCACCGGGCCGCCCGCGTTGGCGACCATCGTGGTGAAGCCGCCGAGGACGCCGTAGGAGCGGGCCTTGAGACGGCCGGTCCGGGTGGTCACCGAGTCCGGTTCGTCCTCGGCCTGTGCCGTGCGCCGCCGCCACACCGTCACCCCCGCCATGAGCAGCAGGATCGCGCCGATCGACGTGCGTACGACCTGGTCGTTGGCCCACACCAGGAACAGCGTGCCGACGACCACGCCCGCGGCGACCGCCGGGAACAGACGCCAGAGGGTGGGCCAGTGGGCGTGCCGGCGGTAGGTGAGGACGGCCAGGACGTCGCCGACGATCAGGATGGGCAGCAGGACGCCGGTGGAGGCGCGGGCGGGCAGCACCGCGGCGAAGATGGCGAGGCTGACCGTGTTGGCGCCGCTCACGGCGGTCTTGGAGAAGCCGACGAGGAGGGCGGCGCAGGCGAGGGCGGCGAACCCCCAGCCGGATATGTGCCAGAGCGTCATCGTGTTCATGCGGGGACCGATGCTATGTGCAGACAACCGGTGCGGTAAGTACCGTCTCGCTGGTTGGCACCCGACGTTCGGTGCCGCCGACGAGGACGGGCCCCCGCCCAGTCAGTTGGAGGAGACATGGCCGATGCCCGCGAGCACGTCCTGGCCGGGAGCCGGGGCGCCCTCGTCGCCCGTGAGTGGCCCCATGAGCGGCCGCGGTACCTGGCGCTGATCGCGCACGGCTACGGGGAGCACATCGGGCGGTACGCGGAGCCGGCCGGGGTGCTCGGGCGCCACGGGGCCGCCGTCTTCGGACCCGATCATCTCGGGCACGGGAAGTCGGCCGGCGAGCGGGTGCTGGTCGAGGACTTCGAGGACGTCGTCGGTGACCTGCACGCGGTGGCCGAGTTGGCCCGGGCCGCGTACCCCGGGCTGCCCCTCGTGGTCGTCGGGCACTCGATGGGCGGGCTGATCGCCGCCCGGTACGCCCAGCGGTACGGCGACGCGCTCGCCGCCCTCGTGCTGTCCGGGCCGGTGATCGGGGCCTGGGAGCTGCCGGGACGGCTGCTGGCGCTCGACGAGATCCCGGACACGCCGATCAGTCCGGCCGCGCTGTCCCGGGACCCGGCGGTGGGGGCGGCGTACGCGGCGGATCCGCTGGTGTGGCACGGGCCGATGAAGCGGCCGACCGTTGAGGCGTTCGCGCGCACGCTCGAGCGGGTGTCCGAGGGCGGTGACGTCGGCCGGCTGCCGGTGCTGTGGCTGCACGGCGACGACGACCGGCTGGTACCGCTCGCCGGGAGCCGGGTCGGGGTCGAGCGGCTGAGCGGCGGCGACCTCACCGAGCGGGTCTTCCCGGGCGCCCGCCACGAGGTGTTCCACGAGACGAACAAGGCCGAGGTCTTCGCGGAGCTCGTCCGCTTCCTGGACGGCGTGATCAGGAGCTGAGACGGACATTCGTGGCGTTTGCTGCGCATGCCCCTGGGCACCCGCGCCCGCATGGAGTGGTTGCGCAGGGCGGCCTGCGTGGGTGAGGACCCCGAGCTGTTCTTCCCCGTCGGCACCGAAGGACCGGCGCTGCGGGACATCGCCGCCGCCAAACGTGTCTGCGCCCGCTGCCCGGTCGCCGTCGAGTGCCTCGACTACGCGCTCGGCAGCGGGCAGCTCTCGGGGGTCTGGGGCGGCACCCACGAGGACGAACGCGTCGCACTGCTCCGTACCGGCACGACCGACGCCAGAAGGAGAAGCACCGTATGACCGTGGTGAAGAGCACGCTGCCCGAGCCGGCCCGCGAGGTCGCCGGTGAGGCGCTGCAGAGCACACTCGTCGATCTCCTCGGGCTCTCACTGATCGGCAAGCAGGCGCACTGGAACATCGTGGGCCCGCGCTTCCGTTCGATCCATCTGCAGCTCGACGAGGTCGTGGACACGGCACGCGCGTACGCCGACACGGTGGCGGAGCGTTCCGCCGCCCTGGGCCTGCCGCCCGACGGCCGGCCGGAGACGATCGCCGCGTCCTACACCCTGCCGGGCTCCAAGGACGGCTGGCAGCGCGACACCGAGGTAGTGCAGCTGGTCGTGGAGTCGCTGGAGGCGGCCATCGGACGGCTGCGTGAGCGGATCGCCGCGACCGAGGAGCCGGATCCGGTCACCCAGGACCTGCTGATCGCCATCACCGCCGACCTGGAGAAGCAGCGGTGGATGTTCGCGGCCGAGAACTTCCCCCGCGAGAGCTGAGCGGGCGCTGCCCAGCACGTACGTACGGAAAGGGGCCGTGATGACCGACGCCCTCGAACTCGACGCGCTGTGGGAGGACTTCCACCGCGTGGTGAACATGACCTCGCAGGAGCTCGCCGCCTGGCTGCGGGTGAGCGACGCCGACGAGAACACCGAGCCGCTGCCCGAGCACGCGGGTTCGCCGACCGGACGGCATGTCCTCGCGATCCTGCAGAAGCGGCGCACCGACCTCACCGAGGACGACATCCGGGTGATGTACGAGGTGGTGGACACGGTGACCGCGCAGACGGATGTGGAGAACGAGCCGGAGCCGGAGGAGACCCGGCGCCGGCACCTGCTGATGACGCTCGGGCACGACCCGCTCAGGCCGTGACCGACCAGCGGCGTCTGGTCCGGGAGCTGGTGGGCGCGCACGGGCGGACGTTCGCCGAGGAGACGGGCATCACGCTGCGCGACACCCCGCAGCCGCTGTACCGGTTGCTGGTTCTCGCGCTGCTGCTCAGCGCCCGTATCCGCGGGTCGATCGCCGTCGCCACGGCCCGGGAGCTGTTGCGGGCCGGGCTGCGCGATCCGCGGCGGACCGCCGAGGCCGACTGGCAGGAGCGGGTCGACGCGCTGGGCCGGGGCGGCTACCGGCGCTATGACGAGCGCACCGCCACCCAACTCGGCGACGGAGCAGAGCTGTTGCTCGGCCGGTGGGGCGGTGATCTGCGCCGGATGCGCGAGGAGGCGGACGGCGACGTCGGTGAACTGCGGCGGCTGCTGCAGGAGATCCCCGGGATCGGGCCGGCCGGCGCCGACATCTTCCTGCGCGAGGTCCAGGGGGTGTGGCCGGACGTGGCGCCGTACCTGGACCGCAAGGCGCTCGACGGAGCGGGGCGGTTGGGGTTGCCGAAGGATCCTGACCGGCTCGTGAAGCTCGCCGGGGACACCCGACCGGCCGTTCTGGCAGCCGCGTTGGTGCGGGCCGCGCTGGATGAGGAGGTGGCCGAAGACAGTCTCCGTCGCGCCGCGTGATCGTGCCAGACTGCTCGAACGTCCGTCGGACAACCCGAGCAGAGGAGCGGTACGTGACGGGGACGGAACCGGCCGCCCAGCGCATCGACACCACCAGGCCGCACCCGGCCCGGGTCTATGACTGGTTCCTCGGTGGCAAGGACAACTACCCGGTCGACGAGGAGCTGGGTCGGCAGATCATCTCGATCGAGAGCGGTGCTCCGCGGGCCGCGCGGGCCAACCGCCGGTTCATGCGGCGGGCCACGCGGCTGCTCGCCGAACGGTCGGGGATCCGCCAGTACCTCGACATCGGCACGGGCATCCCCACCCGGCCCAACCTCCACCAAATCGCCCAGCGCAGCGTGCCGGACGCCAGGGTCGTCTACGTCGACAACGACCCCATCGTCCTCGCCCACGCCGAGGCCCTGCTGCACGGCACTCCGGAAGGTGTGACGGAGTACCTCCAGGCCGACGCCCGCGATCCGGCCACGATCCTCGAACAGGCGGCCCGGGTCCTGGACTTCGACCGCCCGGTCGCCCTGTCGCTGATCGCCCTGATGCACTTCGTCGCGGACGAGGACGGCGCCTACGACCTGGTGGGCACCCTTGTCGACGCCCTCGCGCCGGGCAGCTTCCTGGTGCTGTCCGCCCTGACCGCCGACTTCGAGCCTGAGCAGGTGCGGCGGGGCGTCGAGGCGTACGCGGCGGGCGGGGTGACGCTGGTGGCCCGGTCCCAGGACGAGACCGCCGGATTCTTCAAGGGACTCGAGGTCGTCGATCCCGGCATCGTGTCCGTGGTGGACTGGCGCCCCGAGCTCGCGGTGGACGAGACCCCGGACGGCGAGGGCCCGGTGCCGCTGTACGGAGGCGTCGGCCTCAAGCGCTGAGGCCGCCGCGCAGGAAGTCGGCGAGCGCGCTCAGGTCCCGCTCGCCGAACCCCTTCTCGACGGCCTCCCCCACCAACTTCCGGTTGACGGAGGTCTGTTGCACCCTCGCTCCCACGCGCTCGGCCAGGGCGAGGGCCAGGTCGAGGTCCTTGGCGACGAGGTCGAGGGTGAAGGCGACCGGGGTGCCGTCCGGACGCAGATACGCGTCTTTCTTGTAGCGCACGAACGGCGCCCCGGCGGCGCCCGAGGCGAACGCCTCGTACGCCGACTCCCGGGGCACCCCCGCCCGCTCGGCCAGGACGAGCGCCTCGGCGAGGGCCTGGTTCAGGCCCATGAGAAGGGAGTTGACCGCCAGCTTCATCACGGCACCGCTGCCGACGGGTCCCAGGGGGACGACATGGGACGCCAGCACGTCCAGCACGGGACGGGCCCGCTCCAGGGCCGAGGTGTCGCCGCCGACCATGACCGTGAGCGCGCCCTGCTCGACGACGCTGACGCTGCCGGAGACGGGGGCGTCCAGGAGGGTGCCGCCCGCCTTCTCGACCAGGGGCTGAAGCGCCGTGACCGTGTCCGGCGCGACGGTGCTGGTGTCCAGGACCACCGTGCCGGGACGGACACCGGCGGCGATGCCGTCGGGGCCGCCGTACGCCTCGGTGACGGCGCTGTCGTCGGCCAGCGAGACGAGGACGACGTCCGCCGCCGCGGCGGCCTCGCGGGGTGTGACGGCGACGGCGGCCCCGGTGGCCTCGGCCTTGGCGCGGGTGCGGTTGTACGCCGTGACCGGGAAGCCGGCCGCGCGCAGCCGGACGGCCATGGCGGTGCCCATCCGGCCGGTGCCGATCATGGCGACCGCAGGCCCGGAGCGGGTCACGGCGGCTGTCGGCGCGGTGCCGGTCATCCGAGCAGCCACCCCCCGTCCACGCTCAACTCCACCGCGTTGACCGACCGGTTGCGCAGCAGGAAGTCGACGGCGTCCACGACGTCCGCCATGGTGGCGAGCCGCCCGGTCGGGGTCTTGGCGCGCAGCGCGGCCAGCACCTCCTCGGGCTTGGCCTTCCAGTACGGGCTGTCGCCGACCACACCGGGGTGGATCGCGTTGACGCGGACGGGCGCCAGCTCGACGGCGAGGGTGTTCACCAGGCCCCGTACGCCCGCGTTGACCGTGGCCACCGTCGTCGCGCCCGGATAGGGGCGCTCCTTGGCCTGGCCGCCGAAGATCACGATGGCGCTGTCGTCGGTCATCCGGGGCCGCACCACGTGCACGACCTCGGTGTAGCCCACCAGTTTGAGGGTGACCAGGCGCAGGGCCGCGGTGATGTCGTAGTCGATGGCCCGGTTCTCGTCGCGGGAGACGCCCGCGAGGACCAGGTGGTCGACGCGGCCGACGTCCGCCAGCGCCTCGGCGATCTCGCGCGGCCGGGACAGGTCGAGGGCGAGGCCGCGGGCGCCGGTCTCCTTCGCGACCGTGGCGGCCCGCTCGGCGTCCCGGCCGGTGAGGACGACCTCGTCGCCCCGCTCCGCGCGGACCCGGGCGAACTCGCGGCCGATGCCCGACGTACCGCCCACGACGAGCACGCTGCTCATGACTCCAGGGCCTCCCTCAGATACTCCCAGTCCCGGGTGAACCGGTACGAGTGGCGGGGCGGTGGCTGCGGCGCCTGGGTCTCCAGCCAACGCAGGGGCCCCACACCGGTGTTGGAGAAGCCGTGCACACAACCGGCGCCCGCCCAGGCGCAGTCGCCGGGACCGAGCCGGTGGATCTCTCCGTCGAAAACCGCCTCGGCCTCCCCCTCCAGGAAGAAGTACGTCTCCTCGAAGGGGTGGTCGTGCGTGCCGGCGACCCCGTCCGGGGCGTACTGGACCATGAACATCGTCGAGGCGACCGCGCCGAGGTCGCTGTCGACCATCATCTTCACGGTGATGCCGCTGTAGACGAGCAGGGCGGTGCGCATGCTCGCCGAGACCGCGAGGAGGTCCTGGGACTGCTTGCCGGGGTCCATCTGGGCGGGCTCGAAGTGGCCGAAGAGGCGGGTGCGCGGGTCGCGGACGTCGATGCGCACGGGGTCGCGTGCGGGCAGTTCGGGCACCGTCTGGGTGTCGTACCCGTAGCGGGCCCGTGGGACCGGCGCCAGCATGTCCGCCCAGCGGGCGACCGTGTCCCCGGCGCCGCGCCAGGCATGCGGGACGCCGGTCGGCAGCAGTCCGTAGTCGCCCTCCTGAAGCAGGTACGAGCCCTCGGGCAGGTCGAGGATCACGGTCCCCTCGAGGAGGTGGAAGCTCTCCTCGTACGAGTGGACATGGGCCCGCACCCGGCCGCCGGGCCGCAGTTCGTTCAGCCCGAAGCCGGTGTGGACGCTGCCGTCCTCCTCGCCGACCAGCGTCGTCCGCCGGTGGTCGAGCCGGTCGAAGAGCGGTGTGGGCAGGTCGGCGGCCCGGCGCACCAAGTGCCGTGTCATGCCGTCTTCTTCGCCTCCTTCGCGGCCAGCAGCCGGTCACGGGACTCCTCGACCAGCCGCCGGGCCCGCGCCACGTCGGCCGTCAGCCTGCCGTCGCGCTTGCGGATCACGCCGTCGACCATGACCAGGTCGACATTGGAGACGTCGGCCGACAGGGTCACCGCGGCGGCCGCGTCGTGCACCGGCGCCACGTTCAGGGCGGTGGCGTCGAGGGCGACGACGTCGGCGCGCTTGCCGGGGGTCAGGGAACCGGTGCGGTGTTCCAGTCCCGCGACATGCGCGCCGTTGCTCGTCGCGATCTCCAGCATCTGACGTGCCGTCAACATCGTGCTCGGGACGGCCATGTTGGCCTGCCAGCAGTCCGCGTTGACCCGGGCCCGCTCGGCGCCGAAGGCCGCGCGGATCTGGGTGAACATGTCGCCGGGGACGGTGGTGACGACGTCGATGCTCAGAGAGGGCCGCAGGCCGTACTCGATCGCCTTCATCACGGGCGGCCAGCCGTGCCCCATCTGGGTCTCCACCTGCGGTGCGACGGACACCGTGCCGCCGCTGTCGGCGACCATCCGCCACTCGTCCTCGTGGAGGTAGCAGCAGTGGATGTAGGTGGTGTCCGGGCCGAGCAGACCGAGGTCGTTCAGCTGCTTCACCATGCCGAAGCGGCCGGCCAGGCGGCCCATCGCCACATGCACGGTGATCGGGATGTCCAGTTCGCGGGCGAGGGCCCACTCGGAGGTGACGACGTCGTTCAGGCAGAAGCCGGGGCCGCGGGTGGCCAGGGCCATGGTGAGCAGACCGTCGTCGGAGGCGAAGTACTTGGCGCGGACCCGGCGGACGTCGTCGCCCGGAATCGCGATCTTGCTCTCGAACCAGTACTCGGCGAGGGAGGTGTTGGCGCTGCCGTACGCGTACTGGGCCCGGATGCCGGTCTCGGTGAGGGCCTGGATCGCCGCGTCCGGGTGCTCGGGGGTGTTGTTGATGTGGGACCAGTCGACGAGGGTGGTGATCCCGGCGTTGAGGCATTCCAGCGCGCCGGCGAGGTTGCCCGCGTACACGTCCTCGGGGGTGTAGAGCGGGGCGAAGGTGTCGAGGATGTCCACGAAGTAGTCGTCCAGGGTGGCGTCGGGGGCGACGCCCCGGATCGGCGCCTCCCAGGTGTGGCGGTGGGTGTCGACGAACCCGGGGATCACGATCCTGCCGGTCATGTCGAGCACCTCGGCGTCGGCGCTGATCTCCGGCTGTACGGCGGCGATCCTCCCGTCCTCGATGAGGACGTCCCCCCGCGGCAGATCCCCGACGGCGGGGTCCATCGAGATGACGTGCCCGGCGCGAAGGAGTGTCCGATCGGTCATCGCGCTTCCTCCTCAGGGGTGTTCAGTACGCGGCGAGGCTCCGGACGGCCGCCACGACCTTGTCTACGGTGGGGATGACCTGCTCCTCCAGGGCGTCCGCGAACGGCAGCGGGACACATTCCGCCGCGATCCGGCGCACCGGCGCGTCCAGCAGCCCGAACCCCTCGTCGGCGACGACCGACACGAGGGTCGCGCCCCAGCCGCCCTGGTACGGGTTCTCCTCGACGGTCATCAGCCGCGAGGTCTTTCCCAGGGAGGCGAGGACGGTGGCGGTGTCCAGCGGGATCAGGCAGCGCAGGTCGACGACCTCGACGTCGATGCCCTCCTCGGCCAGCCGTGAGGCGGCCGTCAGGGCCACCGGCACCATCGAGGCGAGGGCGACCAGGGTGACGTCGGCGCCCTCGCGGACGACGGCCGCGCGGCCCAGCTCCACCACATGGCCGGGCGGCGGAGGGGCTCCCTTGCTCGCCAGCAGCCCCTTGTGCTCGAAGAACACCACCGGGTCGTCGCTGCGGATCGCGGCCGCCATCATGCCGATGACGTCCGCGGGGGTGGCCGGGGCCGCGATCTTCAGGCCGGGGACGGTCAGCGCCCAGTTCTCGGTGGCCTGGGAGTGCTGCGCGCCGAAGCCGAGGCCGCCGCCGTTGGCGGTGCGCACGACGAGCGGGACCGTGACCTGACCGCCCGTCATGTACCGCACTTTGGGTATCTCGTTGGCGAGGTAGTCCCAGCAACAGGCCAGGAAGTCCGAGAACATGATCTCGGCGACCGGCCGCATCCCGGTCATCGCGGCGCCCATCGCCGCGCCCACGATGGCCTGTTCGGAGATCGGGGTGTCCCACACCCGCTCGGGCCCGAACTCCTTCAGCAGTCCGACGGTCGTCTTGAACACCCCGCCCGCCTCGGCGATGTCCTCACCGAGGCAGACCACGGCCGGGTCCCGGCGCATCTCGCGGGCGATGCCCTCGGCGACGGCCTCTCGGTAGGTGATCACGTCCGCCATGCCGCATCTCCGTCCGCCCATACGTCGGTCAGCGCCTCGCGCGGATCGGGCGGCGGCGCGTTCTTCGCCGCGTCGACCGCCCGCTGTACGGCGTCACGGGCGCGTTCGTCGGCGGCGGTGAGCGTCTCCCCGTCCACGCCCAGCTCCGCGAGCCGGCCGCGCGCCAGGTCCAAGGGGTCGTGCTTGAGCCAGCGTTCGACCTCCTCGGCCGGGCGGTAGGTCGCCGGGTCGGCGCGGCTGTGCCCGAAGTGCCGGTAGGTCTCGGCCTCGATGATCGCGGGCCCGTCTCCCGCACGGGCCCGCTCGGCGAGAGCGGCCACGGTCTCCCGGACGGCGACGACGTCGTTGCCGTCGACGACCTCGCCCGGGACGCCGTAGGCGGGCGCCCGGTCGGCGGCGGGGCGGGCCACGGCCGTGACGTCGGCGATCGGCGTGTACTCCATGTACAGGTTGTTCTCGCAGACGAACAGCACCGGCAGCGTCCACACGGCGGCCAGGTTGAGCGCCTCGTGGAAGGCACCGATGTTGGTGGCGCCGTCGCCGAAGAAGGCGACCGCGAGCTGTCCGGTGCCCCGCAGCCGGGCCGACCAGGCGGCGCCGACGGCCATCGGGAGGTGGGCGCCGACGATGGCGTAGGAGCCGAGCATGTTCGCCGACGCCTTGGTGAGGTGCATCGAGCCGCCCTTGGCCCCGCACAACCCCGTGGCCCGGCTCATGAGTTCGGCGAGGCACTCCTCCGGGGTGGCGCCGCGGGCCAGGGCGTGGTGGTGGCCGCGGTAGGTGGCGAAGACGTAGTCGTCGGGGCGCAGGGCGGCGCTCGCGCCGACGGCGATCGCCTCGTGCCCGGCGGCCAGATGAGTCGTGCCCTTGACCAGGCCGGACAGGAACAGGTCGTGCGCGGCCTTCTCCGTACGGCGGATGAGGGCCATCCGCTCGTACAGCGCGAGGAGTTCGGTCGCTTCCATCATTCGGTCGCTTCCATCAGCGGTCCCCGGTGTTGAGATGGGACTGGGACTCACGCCGGGTGTTCAGCTCGCCGCCGACCGTCCAGTACTTGCGGCCCGCGACGAGCAGTTCCTCGGCCGGGAACTTGGTGATGACCTCGCAGCCGTCGGCGGTGACGACCAGCTCCTCCTCGATCCGGGCCGCGGACCAGCCGTCGGCGGCCGGCCAGTAGGTCTCCAGGGCGAACACCATGCCCTCTTCGAGGACTTCCGGGTGGTCGAGGGAGACCAGCCGGCTGAAGATGGGCTTCTCCCAGATCGACAGCCCGACCCCGTGGCCGTACTGAAGCGCGAACGCGGCGGTCTCGTCGGCGAAGCCGAACTCCTCGGCACGCGGCCAGACCTGGACGATGTCGGCGGTGGTGGCCCCGGGCCGGACGAGGGCGATGGCCTGGTCCATGTACGCGCGGCAGCGGACGTAGGCGTCGCGTTGGGCGCGGGAGGCGCTGCCGACGGCGAAGGTGCGGTAGTAGCAGGTGCGGTAGCCGAGGTGGCTGTGCAGGATGTCGAAGAAGGCGGGGTCGCCGGGGCGGATCAGACGGTCGCTGTAGACGTGCGGGTGGGGTGAGCAGCGCTCGCCGGAGATGGCGTTGACGCCTTCGACGTACTCGCTGCCGAGGTCGTACAGCACCTTGCTCACCAGTCCGACGCACTCGTTCTCCCGCACCCCGGGGCGCAGATACCCGTACAGCTCCTCATAGGCCGCGTCGACCATCGCGCAGGCCTGGGTGAGCAGGGAGATCTCGTCGCCGGTCTTGGTACGGCGGGCCTCCAGGAAGACCTGCTGGCCGTCGACGACGTCGATGCCCTCGGCGCGCAGGGCCGCGAGGACCGGCATCTCGGCGACGTCGATGCCGAGCGGCTCGTCCGCGAGGCCGTGTTCGCGCAGCTCGGTGGCTATCTTGCGGGCCACGTCCTCGGCGATCCCGGCGTCCGGGTGGAAGGCGCCGCGCAGAGTGGAGATCCCGGCCCGGGCGCCGGTTGGCGGGCCGCCCTTGCCGTCGCTGTAGTCCAGCCACGGGTTGTAGAGCTGGTGGTGGCGGGCCGCCGAGCCGAAGTCCCAGACGACCGGCTCGCCGCCGCGCACCAGCAGGGCGAAGCGGATCAGCTTGTCCATCGCCCAGGTGCCGATGTGCGTGGCGGTCATGTAGCGGATGTTGGCGAAGTCGAAACTGAGCACCGCGCCCAGCGAGGAGCGGTTCAGGGTGTCGTTCAACCGGGCCAGGCGCTGCCTGCGCAGCCGGTCCAGGTCGACGCGCTCTTCCCAGTCGACGGCATTGGGTCCATATGTGCGGATCGCCATGGCGACCACCCCCACTGGGGAGTAGACGACCGCCGCCTGCGGCTGTCAAGTGTTACTGAACACCCTGGCTGAACACGAACCAGACGCCGACGGCCGGCTCAGCTCCATCATTGCGGTAGCGGTGCGGGGTCGTCGACTCGAAGCAGACGGCGTCGCCGGGGCGCAGGGTGTGCTCGTCGAAGCCGAGGGTCAGGACGAGCTCGCCGGAGACGAGATAGCCGTACTCGGTCCCGGCGTGCCGCATCAGACCGCCGGAGCTGGAGGAGGAGCCGCCGGGCCGGTAGGTCACCCGCAGGAAGTCCACGTCGGTGCCGGGGACATGGCCGAGGCGCTCCCACACCACGCCCGAGTCCAGCTCCAGCGTCTCGCGCTCATCACCGGTGACCAGCGGTCCGATGCGGCGGCCGGGGTCGGCGGCGAAGGCGGCGAGGGCGTGCAGGACGGTGGCGGGGGTGCGGGACGCGGTCGCCGCCGGGGCGAGGGCACCCTGGTCCTCGTACACGTCGAAGAGCGACTCGACGGAGATCGACAGTGCGGTGGTGATGGCGTACAGCGTGCTCACCGAGGGCTGGCTCTTGCCGGTCTCGATCTGGGAGACGAGGCTGGCGGAGACGCCGATCTCCCGCGCGAGGGCCCGCAGGCTCACGCCCTTGGCCAGGCGTGCCTGCCGGATGCGCGCCCCGACGGGCGGCACGGGGGCGGGGGACACGGCGGCTCCTCTCGCGGCGCGGAATGTGCAGCACCATTGAACAGCTCCGGCCGCTCACAGCACCAGGGGCAACCGTTTCGGGGCACGTCGGGGCGGATTGCCTCAGCCGTAAGGAGCACGCAGCGCAGCAAGGTCGTGCTCGGAGTGATCGGGGGCGCGACCGCCGTGGTCGCCCTGGGGGCGCGGCCTGGGCCTGGCAGAGCGGCCATGCCCAAGCCTGACGACCCCGGCGGATCAGTCGTTCGAGCGGATCAGCCCGGCCAGGTACCGCCACAGCGAGGACCGCCGATTGGCCGCCTGGTCCGGCACCGGAGGCGCGTCGGGGATGTTCGGGACTCCCGTGACCTCCGGGACTCCCGTGACTCCCGGGACGTCCGCCACGGGCACCGGCGACCGGTCCGGCAGCTGCCCGGCGAGTTCGTACCGCACCGGCAGGGAGCGCAGGCCACGCATGAACGGCGAGGAGCGCCACGGGAGTTGGTCGACCGGCAGGGCGAGTTCCAGATGGTCGAAGCGTTCGAAGACGCGACTCACTCCGGCCATCGCGATGGTGGAGGCCAGCTCGCGGGCCGGGCACTGGCGGCGTCCCGCGCCCCAGGAGAGATGGGCCCGGCTGCTGATGCTGGAGCCCGTGGTCATCTGTCCGGCGAACAGCGGGTCGGCGTGCGCGGCGGCGGAGGACACCCAGACGGGGTCTCCGGCGCGGATCGTGTACTTGCCAAGCCGGGTGTCCTCGGCGGCGAACCGCGGCACGAAGTTGACCAGCGGCGGCTTGCGCATGACCACCCGGTTCATGGTCTCGCGGACCATCCCAGCGGACAGCGCGGTGCGCACACCGCCCTCCCGGTCGCCGGAGATCACCTCGACGACGGTGTTGGAGATGAGGATGCCGACGTGGTCGGAGGTCATGCCGAGCAGCATGAACAGTTCCCGGGCCAGCGCGTCGACCGGGAGGCCGGGGTGGGCGGCGACCAGGAGGGAAGGGAAGTCGTCGCCCGGCTTCTCGATCTTGGCGGCGGCGAGGTCGCCGAGCGTCACCAGCAGGCGTTCCAGGGCGGGTTCGGCGTCCGGTCCCGCGTCGAGGACCCGCCACATGTCCATCAGGGCGTCGTCGCCCTGGGAGCCGGGGAAGCCCAGCAGATGGCTCGCCGCCATCAGCGGCAGCGGGCGGGAGAACTGCGCCGAGAGGTCCGCGTGGCCGGTCCGGCCGCCCTGCGCGAGGAGGCTGATCAACTCGTCGGCGTAGCCCGTGACGGCGTTCCTGAGGCGCTTGGCCTGCGGCTGCCGCGGGTCCTGGAACGGGCGCAGGGCGGTGTCCCAGGCGGAGCGGAGGGCGGGGTAGGCGGGGCCGCCCTGGATCAGGACGTGGTTGACCTCCAGGGACGGGCCCAACGGCCAGTCGGCGGGCACCCGGCCCTCGGAGCGGGCGCGCCAGTTCTCCAGCCCCTTGGGCCAGGCGGCGTCGTCCTGGAGCACCTCGAGCGACTCGCGGTAGCCCAGCACCAGCCAGGCGGGCACCCCCAGCAGGTCGACCGGGGCGACCGGGCCGTGCAGGTCCCGCAGCCGCTCGTAGACGAGCGCGGGCCGGATCTCGTAGTCCCGGGTCAGCAGCGGCTGCGGGGCGAGTTCCTCGAGCCGCGCCTCGCCCGAGGCCGTGCCGCCTATGTCGACCAGGTGGGATTCCATGGCTCGTGGCCCCTTTACGACTGTCGCCCGTGAACCGCAGGGACCTTACCTCACGTGTCCCGTCCGTCACAGGGTGGGGTACTCGCCGGTAGCCCGGGCGTTTTCAGCCCCGTTCGCCCTTCCCCGCCATCAACCGCTCCAGCCGGTCGAAGCGTTCGTGCAGGGCGTGGGCGGTCTGTTCGCCCAACTCCTCGGCGCTGCGGGCGAGATGGTGACGCCGCTGCTGTTCCCGGCCGACGAACCAGGTGGCCAGGGCGGCGGTGACCATGCCGTACGTGGTGATGCCGACGATCATCACGACGGCGGCGATGATCCGGCCGCCGAGGGTCACGGGGTAGAAGTCGCCGTATCCGACGGTCGTCGCCGTCTCGATCGACCACCACAGGGCCTGTGGGTACGTCCGCAGGTTGGCGCGCCGCGCGCCGTCCTCGGCGGCGACGACGGCCCAGGAGCCGACCAGCATCACCACCGCGAGCACGACCGTCGCACCGCCGGCCGCCCTCAGGTGCAGCGAACGGCCCTGGTGGCCGAGCAGCAACTGGACCGCGCGGGCGAGGAATCCGGGAAGCACGCATCACTCCGTGGGAGGGGTCGGCATGGGGTCAGTGTCGTCGCGGGCGGGTGGCCGGGCATGCGGGGCGGGGCGTTCGGGTTGCCACGGGCGACACCGACCCGCACGGCCCGGTGTGCCGACGCGCGCCACTCACCCTTCCGACCCGGTGCGCTGATTGGCGGCGGACGGCACTCACCCGTACGGCGCCGCGCGCCGGCGGGCGGTGGGCGGTGGGCGTCGCTCCCCCGTCCGGACCGATGCGCCGGCGGGCGCCTGACAGCACCCACTCCTCCGGACCGGTGCGCCGACGGGCGACGGGCAGCGCCCACCCCTCCAGCCCGCTGCACCGACGGGCGACAGGCAGCACTCACTCCTCCGACCCGCTGCACCGACGGGCGACAGGCAGCGCCCACCCGTCTGGACCGATGCGTCGACAAACAGCACCCACCCCACGGACCCGGTACACCGGCAGGTGACGGGCGACGAGCGACACTCCCCCCTCCGGGCCCGTGCGTCGACGGGCCTCCGGGCCGGTACGTCGACGGGCAGCACTCACTCCTCCGACCCGGTGCGCCGACGGGCGGCGGGCGGCGCCCACCCCTCCGACCCTGTGCGTTGATTGGCGGCGGACGGCGCTCACCCCTCCGGCCCGCACCGCAGGCGAGCGGCAGGCCGCACCCACCCCTCCAGCCCAGCGCGCCGACGGGCAGCGGCCCACTCACCCCTCCAGCCCACACCGCCCGCACCCATCCCTCCAGCCCAGCGCGCCGACGGGCGGCAAGCCGCACCCACCCCTCCAGCCCGGTGCGCCGACGGGCGGCGGGCCGTACTCACCCGCCCAGCCCAGCGCGCCGACGGGCAACGGCCCACTCACCCCTCCAGCCCACAC
>NZ_JBEXXQ010000064.1:0-59814 GCF_040630525.1 Streptomyces sp. NPDC005799 | reverse complement strand
ACCAGCAGCGGCAGCGTCTCGGAGGCCGTCACCAGCTCCCGCAGCGGATGCCGGGCCAGCACCGCGTCCACCTCCGGCGTCAACGCCGCCGCCAGCCGCGTGGCGATGGGCAGTGAGTCGTCGCGCAGGGTCTCAGCGGCCAGCAGGATCGTGGCGCGCCCGGCGCCCTCGGGCACTCCGGCGGCCACCCGGTCGTACAACTCGGCGCCCTCCTCCAGGACCAGGCCGGCGTCGATGCCGGCCGGGACCTTGATGCGGGCGCGATGCCGCCAGCTCGCGACGGGGTCGCTCCAGGCCTCCACCCGGAAGGTCCAGCGGCCCTCCGCGGTCGGCGTGACCTCGGCACCCCAGCGGTCGGAACCGGGGGCCAGCTCGCGCATCGGCGTCCAGGGCCCGTGGGTGCCCTCGGGATCGGTCAGGACGACGTTCGCGGCGACGGCGTCGTGCCCCTCGCGGAACACGGTCGCGGTGACCTGGAACGTTTCTCCCGAGACCGCCTTGGCGGGACGTCTGCCGCACTCGACGACCGGATGGACGTCGCGCACCGGGATACGGCCGATGGCCGGGATCGAACTCATGGGTGTCACCTCCGCCGTGCTCGAGGCCGGGCGCGGAGCCCGGCCGGGGATACGAACCGCGCCGGAAGGGTCACCTTCCGGCGAGAAAACCGCGGGCCTCGGTCGGCGGACCGTGCCGGTCGGCCTCCCCGGCCCGGGGACGCTCGTCCTGCTCCGCCAGATAGGCGACCAGACTCGACCGCAGATAACGCTCGGCGGCGTCCGCGGCCTCGCGGGCACAACGCTTGCCCATCAACACGCACAGCGTGTACCCGGAGTCCTCGAAGGTGGCCCGCACCGCGCGGTCCGCGGGGGACGCGAGCATGACGCGTTCCCACGCCCGGTACCGCCGCAGTTGGCGGGCCACTTCGGCTTTGGCCGGTAGCAGCATGACGCCCTTCACTTTCGGGGCTCGATGGCGCGTTTCCCGACCGTCGGGCGGCGGCCGTGCGTGGGCACGCACGGATCCGTTACGGGCATCGAGATCTGTGACACATGGTGCATGTGCAACAACGCAGCGTCTTGTTGGAAATTCAACCGTGTCGTGCGCGCCACCCACCTGGCGTCTGCTCGTGTTGCACGAATGGCGTAGTTCGCCCACGCTTGGGGTGACTCAGGAGCGATCAGTGCTCACGCTTCGCGTTCGGGGCCCCGTCCCACCAGGGGCGAGGAGGAGCGAGAGCTTCGCCGGTGAGGAGCCAACGACGATGAAGACCGCAGTGCCCTGCTACTACCACCTCGACGTGGAAGTCAGTCCGGAGCGAGTCGGACAGGTCAGGCGCATCCTGGCCGCTCACCTCAGGCTCTGGGACCTCGAGACGCTGGTCGACCCCGTCTGCCGCGGCGCCGAGCTGCTGCTGAAGGCCATCGACGAGCACGCGACGGACAAGAACACGTCGATCGAGATGTGGTGGAACGGCCAGCACCTGATCACCGCCATCGGGGAGAACGACTGTGAACTGCGCCCGGACCAGGACCTGCGGTCCTGTCTGCAGCGCATCGCCGCGATGAGCGACGGCTGGGGCTGCTGTGCCACGGACACCGGCAGCAAGGTCATCTGGTTCTCGCAGCGTGCCCGCGCCGGCGAACGCGTCCCCCTCGTACCGGTGGCGCCCGCGCCCAGTCTGCGCGAGGTGCGCCAGGTGCCCCGCGAGGTGCCCGTCGCGGCCCTCGCGGCCCCGGCCGACGGTGCCGGCGTGCTGGAGGACGCCCGGTGACCGCGAAGCGCCGCCGCAAGGCAGGGGTGCCCGTGTGGAGCGGGCACCCCTACCCGTTGGGTGCCACCTACGACGGCAGGGGCACCAACTTCGCCCTCTTCAGCGAGGTCGCCGAGCGCGTGGAGCTCGTCCTCGTCGACGACGAGGGCGTCGAGAGCACCGCCGCGGTGACGGAGGTCGACGGGTTCGTCTGGCACTGCTACCTGCCCGACATCGGCCCCGGACAGCGCTACGGCTACCGGGTGCACGGCCCCTGGCACCCGGAGCTCGGCCACCGCTGCAATCCGGCGAAGCTGCTCCTGGACCCGTACACCAAGGCGGTCGACGGACAGGTGGACAACCACGCCTCCCTCTTCGAGCGCGCACCGCACGGCCGCTCCCGCGCCGACAGCGCCGGGCACACCATGCTCGGCGTGGTGACCGACCCGGCCTTCGACTGGGGCGACGACCGGCCGCCGGGGCGGCCGTACGCCGAGAGCGTCATCTACGAGGCCCATGTCCGCGGCCTGACCCGCACCCACCCCGACGTCCCCGAGGAACTGCGCGGCACCTACGCCGGCCTCGCCCACCCGGCGGTGATCGAGCATCTGACCGCGCTCGGGGTCACCGCCGTCGAGCTGATGCCGGTGCACCAGTACGTGCAGGACGGCGTGCTGCAGGACAAGGGCCTCGCCAACTACTGGGGCTACAACACGATCGGCTTCTTCGCCCCGCACAACGCCTACGCCGCCCACGGCACCCGCGGCCAGCAGGTCACCGAGTTCAAGACCATGGTCAAGGCGCTGCACGCGGCCGGACTCGAGGTCATCCTCGACGTCGTCTACAACCACACCGCCGAGGGCAACGAGAAGGGCCCCACCCTCTCCTTCCGCGGCATCGACAACGCCTCCTACTACCGCCTGGTCGACGGCGACTGGAAGCACTACTACGACACCACCGGCACCGGCAACAGCCTGCTGATGCGCCACCCGTACGTACTGCAGCTGATCATGGATTCGCTGCGGTACTGGGTCACCGAGATGCACGTCGACGGCTTCCGCTTCGACCTCGCGGCCACGCTGGCCCGGCAGTTCCACGAGGTGGACCGGCTCTCGGCGTTCTTCGACCTCATCCAGCAGGACCCGGTGATCAGCCGCGTCAAGCTGATCGCCGAGCCCTGGGACGTGGGGGAGGGCGGCTACCAGGTCGGCAACTTCCCGCCGCTGTGGTCGGAGTGGAACGGCCGTTACCGCGACGCCGTACGGGACTTCTGGCGTGCGGAGGAGCACACGCTGGGCGAGTTCGCGTCCCGGCTGACCGGCTCCTCCGACCTGTACCAGCACAGCCGGCGCCGCCCCCGCGCGAGCGTCAACTTCGTCACCGCGCACGACGGATTCACCCTGCGCGACCTGGTGTCGTACAACGACAAGCACAACGAGGCCAACGGCGAGGGCAACCAGGACGGCGAGAGCGTCAACCGGTCCTGGAACTGCGGTACCGAGGGCGAGACCGACGACCCGGCCGTCCTGGAGCTGCGCGCCCGCCAGCAGCGCAACTTCATCGCCACCCTGCTGCTGTCGCAGGGCATCCCGATGCTGTGCCACGGCGACGAACTCGGGCGTACCCAGGGCGGCAACAACAACGCCTACTGCCAGGACAACGAAGTCTCCTGGGTGGACTGGGGGTTGAGCGAGGAGCAGCGGGACCTCGCGGACTTCACGCGCTATGTGATCGGGTTGCGGGCGGCCCATCCGGTGCTGCGCCGCCGCCGCTTCTTCCGCGGTGAGACCCCCGTCCGCGCGCGTCGGCCGCTGCCCGACCTGGTGTGGTTCGCGCCGGACGGCCAGGAGATGACGGAGGAGGACTGGCAGCGCCCGGACGCCCACTCCGTGGCCGCGTTCCTCAACGGCGACGCCATCGCCGAACACGACTCCTGCGGCCGCCGCGTGGTGGACGACTCCTTCCTGCTGCTGTTCAACAGCTACTGGGAGCCGATGGAGTTCCACCTCCCGGACGCCGCGTACGGCGAGCGGTGGACGACCCTGATCGACACCGCCATCACCAAGGGACCGCCCGACGAGACGGAACACAAGGCCGGTGCCCGGATGCCGGTGGAGCCGCGCAGCCTGGTGCTGCTGTCACGCCCCTCCCGCAGAAAAGCCTGAGGTGAACGGCTGAGAAGGCCGGGCCGGGAAGGGGCCACCGGACGGCTGGTCAAGCCCTTCGGCCCGACCGTCGGCTTCCCCGCCGCCGGCGCCACCACCGCCCGCCGCACCCCGCCCGTCGTCCGGCGCCGCCTCCTTCCGCGGCCCGGCGCGCGGACACGGCCGCCGACGAGCGTCGTCGCCGGCTGGAGAAGGCCCGGCGGGAGGCCGAGCAGACCGAGGCGGCTCGGAGTCAAGCGGGACGCTACCGTTCGCGGCGCGACGTCACCGTGAACTGCGCCCCGTCCGCGTCCCGCAGCACCGCCTCGTCGCTGCCCTTGGACAGCACGCTTCCGCCGTGCAGTTCCGCGGCCCGCACACACGCGGCGACGTCCTCCACCGCGAAGT
Organism: Streptomyces sp. NPDC005799; assembly: GCF_040630525.1. Lineage (NCBI taxonomy): Bacteria > Bacillati > Actinomycetota > Actinomycetes > Kitasatosporales > Streptomycetaceae > Streptomyces > Streptomyces sp. NPDC005799. The sequence continues at coordinate 55,509 of NZ_JBEXXQ010000064.1, read as the reverse complement.
GGACCTGCCAGTGCGGCCGGATGGTCGGATCCGGCGCCGCTCCGAGCGCCCCGGACACGATACGGGCCACGATGTCGCCCTGGCTGCGCAGCACCACCTCGCCGCCCTCGTAGTGCACCTCGCAGCAGCCGGGCCGGTCGGTGGCCCACTCCAGAACCTCGCCGTAGAAGATCGCCGCGTCGAAGGCGTCCCGGGTGTGCAGCCGGACGAAGGCCGGGGCGGCGTGACGCCACTTGTCCCAGTCGGAGACGAGCTCGCCCTCCCAGATCCCGAAGGTCGCCCCGTCCCGGTCGGCGAGCAGGGCCGCCCGTCCCGGCGGGAAGGAGATCGGCCCGACGGCGGCCGTACCGCCGCGTTCCTGGGCGCGGGCCACGGCTTCGTCGGCGCTCGGCACGGCGAAGTACGCCGTCCAGGCGACCGCCATCTGCCACATGGAGGCGACACCGGCGATCCCGGCCACCGGTGTGCCGTCCACCATGGCCATCCGGAACCGGTCACCGAGCTTGGCCGAGCGCCACTGCCAGCCGAGTACGGCCGAGTAGAAGTCCTCGGTGGCGTCGAGGTCGCGGCTGGTCAGGCTCACCCAGCAGGGGGCCCCGAACACGGAGTGCGTGGAGACGACGTTGGTCGTACCGCCGCGGCGTGTCGTGTGGTCGTTCATGGCACTCGCGTCCTGGGTCTCGTCCACCGGCGGCCACCGGTGTGTCACCAGTGTCCAACCGGAACCGCTCGATGCGCCTGCCGAGTACCCCGGGGAGGGGGCCGAAACGGTGGCCCCCACCCCTGCGGCGCCTCCGCTGGCGCGGGGCGCGACGAGTGCGACGATGGAGGCGTGGCAGCACAGCACGAGCACTCCGCCCAGGCCCAGCGGATCTTCGAGCTGGAGGAGCAGGTGGACCAGCTCAAGGAAGCCTTGGCGTCGCATGCCGTCGTGGACCAGGCGATCGGTATGGTCGTCGCCCTCGGCAGGGTGTCACCCGATCAGGGGTGGGCGGTTTTGAAGGACGTCTCCCAGCACACCAACATCAAGCTGCGCAATGTCGCGGAGCTGATCCTCATCTGGGGCCGCAGCGGCATGATGCCGGCGGAGATCCGGGCCGAACTAGAGGACGCCCTGGACCGCTACGGCCCGACACAGGTCCCCGGCGCCCCACCGGAAGAGTGAGAAGCCGGCGTACGCGGGCCCTCAGCGGGTCTGGGCCAGCAGCTGCTCCCGCAGCTGAGCGAAGCAGGCGCTGAGCAGACGGGAGACGTGCATCTGCGAGATGCCGAGCTGCTCGGCGATCCGGCTCTGTGTCATTCCGCGGAAGAACCGCAGGTAGAGAATGGTCCGTTCGCGCTCCGGCAGTGCCTGCAGACACGGGCTCGCCGCCACGCGGTCGACCACGACGTCGTAGCCCGGATCCGGTCCGCCGATCGCGTCCGCCAGGGCGTAGCCGTCCGTTCCGGGCATCTCGGCGTCGAGGGACAGCGTGGAGAAGCAGTCCAGGGCCTCCATCCCCATACGCACCTCGGCCTCGCTCAGCTGTGCCCGCTCGGCGATCTCGGCGACGGTCGGCGCCCGGCCCGGGGTGGTCTGCGACAGGTACTTGGCCGCTTGCCGTACCCGGTTGCGCAGGTCCTGGACCCGACGCGGCACGTGCAGGGTCCACATGTGGTCGCGGAAGTGCCGCTTGATCTCGCCGGTGACGGTGGGGACCGCGTAGGCCTCGAAGGCGTGCCCGCGGTCCGGGTCGTAGTGGTCGACCGCCTTGACCAGGCCGAGTGCGGCGACCTGGTAGAGGTCCTCCAGGGTCTCCCCGCGCCCCTTGAACCGCACGGCGATCCGCTCGGCCATGGGCAGCCAGATGCGTACCAGTTCGTCCCGCAGCGCCTTGCGCTCCGGGCCGTCGGGCATCCGGGCCAGTCGCTCGAAGGCGTCGGCCGTGTCGGGGGCGTCGTCATGCGGGTGGGGTTTGGTTCTGCTGGTGGTGACGCGCATCGCGCGCACCTCCCTCGGGCGGTGCTGGGTGGACAGACACCGCGGGAGACGCGGACCGGGCCTGCGGAGGACATCCGGGGCCTGACCGGCTCCCACGGACGTGCCTCCAGTCCGAAGCACTTAATTCGGATGCCCGGGACTACCCCTTTCAAAACAAAACGGGCCATACGGTAACGGATCGCGATCGGGAGGCCGCGCAGCGCGGCTTGACCCTCCCTTGAGGATGATTACCTCTGCTACAGAGGTAATCTCTCCTGTGTGGAACCGGAAGACTTCCCGGACGACCTGATCGACGCCCTCATCGGCGTCCAGCGCAGGCTCAGGCGCCGGCTTCGTGAGCAGATCGCCCCGCAGCTGCGCGGCGCCGAGGTCGAGTTGCTGCGCCTGGTCGTGACCCGGCCCGGCATCGGCATCTCGGACGCGGCCAAGGATTTGCACCTGGCCGGGAACTCGGTGTCGACGCTGGTCAACCAGCTGTCCCGGCAGGGCTATCTGGTCCGCGAGACCGACCCGGCCGACCGCCGTGCCGCCCGGCTGCTGCCCACCCCGGCCGCCGAGGCGCGCATCGCCGAATGGCGCAAACGGCGCGCGGAACTCGTACGAGGCGGCCTCGCCGGGCTCGACGAGACGGACCGGGAGGCTCTGCGCGCGGCCGTCCCCGCCCTGCGCAAGCTGGCCGAGAACCTGCACGAGGAGGCGGAGGAATCATGACGCTGCACGAGGAGGCGGAGGAATCATGACGCCGGACGCCGGGACCGAACGCGCCGAGGCCATCGCCTGCACCGGCCTCAGGTACTCCTTCGGCGAGACCAACGCGGTCGACGGACTCGATCTGACGGTGGGGGAGGGCGAGGTCTTCGGTCTGCTCGGCCCGAACGGCGCCGGCAAGACCACCGCCATCCGCTGCATCACCACCCTGCTGCCGGTCCCCGCCGGTATGGTCCGCGTCTTCGGGCACGACGCCGCCCAGGACCGTATGGCCGTACGACGCCTGCTCGGCTACGTGCCACAGCAGCTGTCCGCCGACGCCGGTCTGACCGGACGCGAGAACGTCGAACTGTTCGCCCGTGTCTTCGACGTCTCCCGCCGCGAGCGGGCCGCACGGGTCGGCCAGGCCCTGGCCGCCGTCGACCTCACCGACGCCGCCGAGCGACTCGCCAAGACCTACTCCGGTGGCATGATCCGCCGCCTCGAACTCGCCCAGGCCCTGGTCAGCGCGCCCCGGCTGCTGATCCTCGACGAGCCGACCATCGGCCTCGACCCCATCGCCCGCACCGGCGTGTGGGAGCACATCAACGCCGTGCGCGAGGCCACCGGCATGACCGTGCTGGTGACCACCCACTACATGGACGAGGCCGACCAGTACTGCGACCGGGTCGCGCTGATGCACCGCGGCCGCATCCGGGCCCTCGGCACCCCCACCGAGCTGCGTCAGGGCCTCGCCGAGCGCCGGGGCACCGACACCCTGCCGACCCTGGAGGACGTCTTCCGTGACGTCGCCGGCAGCGGTCTCGACGACGAGTCAGGAGATTTCCGCGATGTCCGAAGCACCCGCCGCACCGCGCACCGTGTCGGCTGACGCCCCTCGCGCCGCCGGCATCGACCTGCTCCTGCGGCCGCCCCGGCCGCGTGCGGGCTGGCGGCTGCTGCCCGCCCGGGTCGGGGCGATGTGCGCCGTCGAACTGCAGAAGCTGCGCCACGACCGCACCGAGCTGTACACCCGCGCGGTCCAGCCCGCCCTGTGGCTGCTGATCTTCGGCCAGACCTTCACCCGGATCCGGGCGATACCCACCGGCGGCATCCCCTACATCGACTACATGGCGCCCGGCATCATCGCCCAGTCCGCGATGTTCATCGCGATCTTCTACGGCATCCAGATCATCTGGGAACGCGACGCCGGCGTCCTCAACAAGCTGCTGGTCACTCCGACCCCGCGCTCGGCACTGATCACCGGCAAGGCGTTCGCGGCCGGAGTGAAGTCGGTGATCCAGGCCGTCGTGGTCGTCATCATCGCCGCGCTGCTCGGCGTGGCGCTGACCTGGAACCCGCTGAAGCTGCTCGCCGTGGCGGCCATCGTGATCCTGGGATCCGCCTTCTTCTCCTGTCTGTCGATGACCATCGCCGGCATCGTGCTGAGCCGTGACCGCCTGATGGGTATCGGACAGGCCATCACCATGCCGCTGTTCTTCGGCTCCAACGCCCTCTACCCGGTCTCCGTCATGCCGGGCTGGCTCCAGGCGGTCAGCAAGGTCAACCCGCTCAGCTACGAGGTGGACGCCCTGCGCGGGCTGCTCATCGGCGTCCACGCGCACGTGGCGCTCGACTTCGGGGTGCTGCTCGTGGCCGCCGCGCTGGGCATCACCGCGGCCTCCTCGCTCCTGGGCCGGCTGGCCCGCTGATCACACCCGGGGAACGTGATGTGCGGCACGCACGCGCGAGAGGGCGCGTGGCCGGTTTTCGCGATTGTTCCTGCGCACGGCTTGATCAGTGATCAAAGGGGGCGAATTCGCTGGCCACAGCGCATTCTGCTCATTTGACAGTGCACTGAGCACACAGATAGGAAGCAGCTCTCTGAGGTCGAGAGGTGGACTGTGTACGAGCCGAACGTGGTCGGGGACTGGCAGGAGTACGACGAGCATGCCGGCCTGCGTGTCCGCGTCCACCGTCTGGAAGCGGCCGAACCCCCGCGCGGACGGGACGACGCGGCGGCCGGGCTGACCTACTTCGCCCTGCGGGTGACCGTCGAGAACCGGGGCGAGCAGGCCTGCACCATCCATCTCGAGGACGGCCAGATCGACGTGCGGATCGGCCCCGACGGCGAGTCCGCGTTCATCGACTGGCGCAACTCGCAGTTCATCGAGGGCTTCGACGTCTACCCGCTGCGCCGCGCCACCGCCGTGCTGTACGCGGCCGGCCCCGAGGACTGGCTGAGCCAGGTCGACGTCCAGATCCAGCTGCGCGTCGACGACGACTGGGCCGACCGCCGGCTGTGGGCGGGCGGCATCGGACTGCACGAGGACTCCGTCGGCGCCCCCGCCGGCACCCTGCGCGAGGGACTGGCCCACCAGGTCAGCAACTTCCTGCGCGACCAGGCCGAAGAGGGCACCGCCTGACCGGCGTCCGCGGCGTCTGACCTGCCACCGCGAGCAGCCGGGCGGACCTCAGTGCGGGATGCCGTCGATGATCTCCCGGGCGCCCTGACGCAGCAGCGCCACGGCCACCGACGTACCCAGCGTGGCCGGGTCGAGCCGGCCCGCCCACTCGTGGGCGTTGAGCCGGGTCTTGCCGTCGGGGGTGAACACACAGGCGCGCAGCGACAGTTCCCCGGCGTGGTCCACGCGCGCGTAGCCGGCGATCGGGCTGTTGCAGTGGCCCTGCAGGACGTGCAGGAACATCCGTTCGGCGGTGGCCTCCCGGTGCGTGCCGGGGTCGCCCAGCCCACTGACCGCGTCGATCAGCTCGGTGTCGCCCTCCCGGCACTGCAGCGCGAGGATGCCCGCGCCGATGGACGGCATCATCGTCTCCGGCGACAGGGCCTCACTGATCACGTCCGTACGGCCGATGCGCTCCAGCCCCGACACCGCCAGCAGCAGCGCGTCCGCCTCGCCCGCCTCCAGCTTGGCCAGCCGCCGGTTGGCGTTCCCGCGGAACGGCACGCACTCCAGGTGCGGGTGGGTGGCCGCGAGTTGGGCGACCCGGCGCACCGCGGAGGTGCCGATCCGCGTCCCTTCCGGCAGCTCGTCCAGCGTCAGACCCTCCGGATGCACCAGCGCGTCCCGGATGTCGTCCCGCTTGAGGAACGCGGCGAAGGTCGTCCCCGCCGGCAGCGGACGGTCGGCGGGCACGTCCTTGAGGCAGTGCACCGCGAGATCGGCCTCGCCCGCCAGCAGCGCCGCGTCCACCTCCTTGGTGAACGCGCCCTTGCCCTCCACCTGTGACAGCACGCCCATCCACTTGTCACCGGTCGTCTTCACCGGCACGACCTCGGTGCTCACACCGGGGTGCAGGGCCGCCAACTCGGCGCGGACACGCTCCACTTGGGCCAGCGCCATGGGCGAGTCGCGGGAGACGATACGGATCAGTTCGGGGAGGGACATGCGGACACGATAGACCTCCGGGAGGGGGTGTCCGTGCCGTATCACCCCAATCGGGACGCGTATCACGCCCCAGACGTGCGCGGGCGCGGGCGCAGGCGTTCAGTTCGTTGCCGTTCTTGGGACGCAGGTCGATTCGAATATTCGTATGCCACTGGGATCTGTCCCCCCATCCCATCGACAGCTCGCCCGGCGGGCGTGCTTACCGCGCCCGGGTGGGCGCTGTCGCCGGCTTGGAGGCCGGCCAGGTCAGCACCGTGAGAGCACCCGCCGTGAGCAGCGCGCCGGCCAGGAAGGTGCCGCGCAGCCCGACGAGCGGCAACAGGCCGCCGCCCAGGAGTGCCCCGGCGGCCACACCCACGTTGAAGGCGGCCGAGTTCGCGGCCAGAGCCGTCTCGGTACGGCCGGGGGCGACCCGCAGCACCTGGCTCTGGGTCGCCACGAACACCGGCCCCACGGACGCGCCGAGCAGCATCAGCAGCGCGACGGCCGTCACCTGGTCGCTCCCGCCCGCGTACAGACCGAGCAGAGCCGCCGTCTGCGCCGCCACCGGCACGCTCAGCGTGGCGCGCGGGAAGCGGTCGAGCAGCGGGCCGGTCAGGGTGACCCCCGCCAGTCCCGCCACACCGAAGGCGAACAGCACGGTGCTCACCGCGTCCTCGCCGAATCCGCTGACCTCGTCCAGGAAGGCCACCACGTACGTCCATCCCGTGAACGCCCCGGTCACCGACAGGGCGGTGGTGGAGAGGACGACGAGGAACCGGCGCCGGTCCGGCGCGGCACCGTACGCCGCGTGGCTCTCCCGCGGACGCGATGTCGGCAGCAGGCCGGCGACGACCAGGAGCGAGACCAGCGCCAGCACCCCGAGCACCGCGAACGGCGCCCGCCAGCCGCCGTGTCCGCCCAGCCAGGTGCCGGCCGGGACCCCCAGCACCGTGGCCAGCGAACCGCCCACGGACAGCAAGCCGATCACGCGCCCGCGCCGTTCGGGAGGAAACAGGCCGACCGCCACCGGGCCCATCACCGCCCAGAACAGCGCCTGCGCCAGCGCGGTCGCGACGCGCGCCGCCAGCAGCAGCCCGTACGACGCCGTGGCGAGGGCCGAGGCCCAGCAGCCCGCCGCCAGCACGCCCAGCAGCCCGGCGAGCAGATACCGGCGGGGGACGGACCGGGTGGCATGGGCGACCGGCAGCGACACCACGGCCACGGTCAGGCCGTACCCGGTCACCAGCGCGCCCACGGCCGTCAGTGAGACACCGAGGTCGTCCGCCATCAGGGAGAGCAGGCCCACGGGCAGGTTCTCGGTGGTGTTGAAGGTGAACGCCGCCAGCATCAGCGCCGCGACGACGGCGGCCCTGCGCCAGTGGGCCGGAGGCGGGTTGCCCATCCGAAGGTCTCCGTGATGTCGGGGGACGGCCAAGTGCGGTCGGCGGCAAGCGTGTTGGTTGCGGGGGAGGGGCTTCTACTGTTTCGTTCGGGATCGAATCGCCGACCGCTCACGGAGGCCGCTGTGCCGTTGACCCTGCACCTGGGTACCGAGGACCTGACGCGCTGCCGGTTCGCCGTCTCGCCGCTGTGCCAGACCCATGAGGCGCTGCGCATGCTGCGCCGCCCGGCCCGGCACGGCTACCACCGCACCTGGCTGCGCCGGATGCGCCGCACCCTGTCCGGCCTCGACCTGTCACCGCTGTGGTTGTTCATCCCGCGCACCGGCGGCTACACTCCCGACTTCCTCGGCCCGCCCCCGCAGGAACCCTCCCCCTCCATGGAGGACGAACTGGCCCGGATGCGCGCCACCGATCCCGCCCTCGCCCACGCCGAGATCGCGCGCTCGCTCGCCTGCACTCCGGGTCTGGCCGAGTCGCCGCAGGGCCGCGCCGCCCTGGACGACCCGGGTGGGACCGTCCGCCGGCTGGCCGACCTCACCGAACTGGCCTGGCACGCCCTGCTCGCCCCCGACTGGCCGCGCCACCATGCCGTCCTCGCCGCCGACATCGCCGACCGCTCCCGCCAGGCGGCCGACGGCGGCCTCGACGCCCTCCTCACCGGCCTCCACCCCGGCATCGACTGGGCTGGTCACACCCTCACCCTGCGCATGTACGGCGATCTGGCCGAGGCTCAACGGGCCGACGGACGCGGCATCCTCCTCATGCCGAGCGTCTTCGTCTGGCCGGACGTGGTCAGCGGCTTCGCCCGCCCGTGGCAGCCGACGGTGATCTACCCCGCCGTGGGCATGGGTCGCTTCCATGTCACGCCGGCACCGCGCCCGCCCGCCGCGCTGGCCCGCCTCCTGGGCCGGCAACGCGCAGCGCTGCTCGCCGACTTGACGCTTCCCGCCGCCACGACGGAACTCGCCGAGCGCCACGGTCTGGCACCGTCCACGGTGTCGGCCCATCTGACGGCCCTGCGACAGGCGGGACTGCTCGACGCGCGACGCGAGGGCTATTACGTGCGCTACGAGCGGACGGCGCTGGGGGACGCGCTGGTCACGGGGGGATAGGGCGCTTCTTCGAGAACGGCCTGACCGTCACTCCTGGGCGGGCACCACCCGCGTCACCTTGCCCTGGGGATCGGCCGCCACATAGCAGCTGTCGTAGTCGTCGCTGAGGTAGACGGCCATGCCGGCTGGGGAGTTGGTGAAGCGGTTCGGCGATTGCAGCAGCAGGTAGTGGCTCGTCGGTTTGTCGACATGGCACTTCTTCTCGGCCAGCGCGAGCAGTGAGGGCACCGCGTCCCAGTTGAAGCCCTTGAGGCTGACGGGCTTCTCGGCTCCCAGGGAGCTGCTGATGATGTCCTTCTTGACTCCCTCGCCGGGGCGGTAGGTGTAGGTGTCGTAGTGGCTCTGGCTCCCGGGGACCATCATCCGCATGGACGCGTAGTCGGGATAGACGTTCAGTGAGCCGAAGCTCTCCCTCCCGGTCTTGTCCTCGACCGCCTTGATGGCGGTGCGGATTCCGGTGGGCGTCAGCATGCCGGTCGCCAGCTTCGACGTCGCGCTGGGCGCGGGCGTCCCGGCGGAGGCGGTGGGGGAGGTGGCGGCCGAGGTCGTGGGCGTGGCGCGCGGACCGGGGCTCGAGTTCGCCGACGCCTTCTCGCCGTCCCCGCCGGACAGGGCCACCCAGGTTCCCGTCCCGACGAGTACCGCGCCCGCCGCGACCGAGGCGATCACGGCACCGCGCCGTCTTCGCGGGCCGGGCACGACAGTGCTGGACTGCGGCGGGCGCGGTGGTTGTGGTGGTGCGAGGGGATAGGAGGTCGTGGCCGGTCGGGTGGCGTCCGTGGCCGCCGCGGACAGCAGCCCGTCCACGGCGTCCGCGTCCGGCCGCGCGCCGGGGTCCCGCACCAGCAGGCGTTCCAGTACGGGCGTCAGCGCCCCGGCCCGCCGGGGCGGCGGCACGTCTTCGTGGAGTACGGCGGCCAGGGTGGCCAGCGTCGTTCCGCGCTGCAGCGGATGGTGCCCCTCGACGGCCACGTACAGCATCATCGCCAGGGACCACAGGTCCGACGCGGGTCCGCCGTCGCCGCCGGAGATGCGCTCGGGGGCCATGTAGTCGGGCGTGCCGATGATCGAACCGGTGGCGGTCAGGGCGGTGGACTCACGGATCGCGGCGATGCCGAAGTCGGTGAGCACCGGCCTGCCGTCGGTGCGCAGCAGGACGTTGGCGGGCTTCACGTCGCGGTGCTGGACGCCGACGGCGTGGGCGGCGCGCAGCGCGTCGAGTACGCCTCGGCCGATGCCCGCGGCCTCGGAGGGCGCCATGGGGCCACGGGCCAGCCGGTCGGCGAGGGAGCCGCCGTCGACCAGTTCCATGACGATCCAGGGATAGGTGCCCTCCCCGCCGTCGACGATGTGATGGATCGTCACCACGTTCGGATGCTGCACCCGGGCCAGCGCCCGGGCCTCGCGCAGCACCCGCGCGCGCAGCATCCTTGCGGCGTCCGGGTCGTACTCGGCGAGGTCCGGGTCGGCGGGCCGGACCTCCTTGACCGCCACGCTCCGCTGCAGCAGCAGGTCGCGGGCGCGCCAGACCGTGCCCATGCCCCCGCCGCCGAGTCTGCTCTCCAGTTCGAAGCGCCCGTCGACGACCCGTCTGGCGCTCACCCCGTCGTTCATGGCCCGGAGCTTAGAGGACGCACCCGTACGGCCCCGAGGTGGGGAAGTTTTTGCCTGTGGCCGGTTCCTGGCGGGGCGGGCCCGGTGGGGTGGGGGCCGACGGGTTTCGCGTGTGCAAAGTGCGGCCGAAAGTGTGGGGGATTCCAAGTCGCCCGTGTTACGGGCGTGTTGACCGCCCCGGCGGCGCGGCGCACCCTGACAGATGTGTGGCTTTTACATCTTGTTTGTTCGTGGGCCTCCACCCCCGCGTGGGAAGTCGCAGGTGGGACGGCATCGCGGGCAGGCCTTGAGCGGGAGGCAGACGTATGTGCGGCATCACCGGCTGGATCTCCTTCGACCGCGACCTGCGGACGGAGGTCGCCGTGTTGGATGCAATGACCGAGACGATGGCCCGCCGCGGCCCCGACGACCGCGGCACGTGGGTCCAGGGCCCGGCGGCCCTCGGGCATCGCAGGCTCGCGATCATCGACCTGCCCGGTGGCCGGCAGCCGATGAGCGCCGACACTCCGCACGGCACTGTGGCCCTCGTCTACTCGGGCGAGACGTACAACTTCACCGAACTGCGCCCTGAACTCACCAGCCGGGGACACGAGTTCAGCACCGACTCGGACACCGAGGTGGTCCTGCGCGGCTACCTGGAGTGGGGCGAGGGGATCGCCGAGCGGCTCAACGGCATGTACGCGTTCGCCGTCTGGGACGGCCGTCGCGACAAACTGGTGATGATCCGGGACCGCATGGGTATCAAGCCCTTCTACTACTACCCGACACCCGACGGCGTGCTCTTCGGCTCCGAACCCAAGGCGATCCTCGCCAACCCGCTGGCCTCCGCCCGCGTCACCCTGGACGGGCTGCGCGAACTCTTCACCATGATCAAGACGCCGGGACACGCCGTCTGGGACGGCATGGCGGAGGTCGAACCCGGCAGCGTCGTCACCGTCGACCGCACCGGCGTGCACCGCCGCGCCTACTGGGAGCTGGAGACCCGTCCCCACGCCGACGACCGTGACACCACCATCGCCACCGTCCGCTCCCTCCTCGACGACATCGTGCGCCGCCAGCTCGTCGCCGACGTACCGCGCTGCACCCTGCTCTCCGGCGGCCTCGACTCCTCCGCCATGACCGCGCTCGCCGCCCGCCAACTCGGCGAGCACGGCGAAAAGGTGCGCAGCTTCGCCGTCGACTTCGCCGGCCAGATCGACCACTTCGTCGCCGACGACCTGCGCGGCACCCCCGACACCCCGTTCGTCCACGACGTGGCCCGCACCGCCCACACCGAGCACCAGGACATCGTCCTCGACGCACAGTCCCTCGCCGATCCCGAGGTCCGCGCCAAGGTGCTCCGGGCCCGCGACCTGCCCGCCGGCCTCGGCGACATGGACGCCTCGCTCTATCTGCTCTTCCGGGCCATCCGGGACCAGTCGACGGTCGCCCTGTCCGGCGAGTCCGCCGACGAGGTCTTCGGCGGCTACCTCCAGTTCTTCGACGAGGAGGCCCGCCGGGGCACCACCTTCCCCTGGCTGGTGCGGTTCTCCCGCCACTTCGGCGAGGACGCCGAGGTCCTGCGCGACGACCTCCTCGGCTCCCTCGACCTTGAGGGATACACCGCCGACGGCTACCGCACCGCTGCCGCCGGCATCCAACGCCTCGACGGGGAGAGCGACTTCGAGTACCGCATGCGGTGCATCAGCCACCTCCACCTCACCCGCTTCGTCCGCGTTCTGCTCGACCGCAAGGACCGGGCGAGCATGGCCGTGGGCCTGGAGGTCCGCGTCCCGTTCTGCGACCACCGGCTGGTCGAGTACGTCTACAACACCCCCTGGGCGCTGAAGTCCTTCGACGGCAGGGAGAAGAGCCTGCTGCGCGAGGCAACCGCCGACCTGCTGCCCAAGTCGGTGTACGACCGGGTCAAGAGCCCCTATCCCTCCACCCAGGACCCCAAGTACGCCGCCGCGCTCCAGGACCAGGCCAAGGACCTGCTCACCCGGCCCGCCCACCCGGTCTTCGACCTTGTCGACCACGACCGCCTCCACCGCGTCGCCCACCGTGAGGCGCCGGTGAGCACCCAGGCCGAACGCCGCGGCCTCGAACGCGCGCTCGATCTCGCCCAGTGGATGGACATCTACCGCCCGGAGATCACCCTCGGCTGACTCCCGGGAAGCGGCGCAGCATGGCGCGCACGTGGAAAATGGGTGAGGTGTCAACCACGCCTACACTTTCCGCATGGAAGAGACGGTGCGCTGGCTGACGCCGGAGGAACAGCACGCGTGGCGGAGCTTCATCCGCCTGCACGACAGGCTGTGGGGCCGGCTGGCACGCCGGTTGCAGGCGGAGTCCCATGTGTCGTCCGCGGACTTCGCGGTGCTGGTCGAACTGTCCGAGGCACCGGACGGGCGGCGGCGGATCCTGGAACTCGCCCGTGTGTTGGAGTGGGAGAAGAGCCGGATGTCCCACCACATCGCCCGCATGGTCAAGCGCGGGCTGGTCGTGCGGGACGAGTGCCCCGACGACGGACGCGGAGCGTTCGTGGTGATCACGGACGCGGGGCGCGAGATGATCGAGGCCGCCGCCCCACGCCATGTGGAGACGGTGCGCGAGCTGTTCCTCGACCATGTCACACCGGCGGAACTGCGCACGCTCGCCCGGATCTCCGAACGCGTGGTGGAGAAGCTCGAAGCCGAGGAAGCGCCCTGACGTGGGCCGGTGACGGCTACCCCTCGTGGGCCGGCGGGACCGGATGCTTGCTGAGGATCGACACGCGGTTGAACGCGTTGATCGTGACCGCCACCCAGATCGCGGCCGAGATCTGGTCCTCGCTCAGGATCTGCCGGGCCCCCTCGTACGCGGACTCCTGCGCGTCGGCGTCCGTCGGATCGGTCGTCGCCTCGGCCAGCGCGAGTGCGGCGCGCTCCTGCTCGGTGAAGACCTCGGTGTCCCGCCAGGCCGCCAGGACACCCAGCCGCCTCGGTGACTCGCCGGCGCGCAGGGCCGCCTTCGTGTGCACCTCGAGGCAGTAGGCGCAGCCGTTCAGCTGGGACACGCGGAGGTTGATCAGTTCCACGGTGGTGCGGTCGAGCCCGGCGTCGGCCGCTGTCACGCGCACCGCCTCGGAGGTCTGCACGAGCGCGTGGAAGGCCTTGGGGCTCTGTTTGTCGATGAATATCCTGCGCGGTGCCGATCCGGTGGTGCGGTCGCTCACTTCGGGTCTCCTCCGGGGCCGTTCGTGATGGCCCGCACGTCGGGGTGTCGTCAGGTGATGCTATGGCCGGCGGTCGGAATAGCCGTGACCGGCCTCGCGTTGCACCGGCTTAGTTGATGTATCAACCTGATGGAGGGGTGAAGGCGATGCAGTTCGGCATCTTCACCGTGGGCGACGTGGCCACCGACCCGAACACGGGTCGTACGCCGACCGAGCACGAGCGGATCAAGGCCATGGTCGCCATCGCGCAGAAGGCCGAAGAGGTCGGGCTGGACGTCTTCGCGACCGGCGAGCACCACAACCGGCCGTTCGTCCCGTCGTCCCCGACCACGCTGCTGGGCTGGATCGCCGCACGCACCGAGCGGATCATCCTGTCCACCTCGACCACGCTGATCACCACCAACGACCCGGTGAAGATCGCCGAGGACTTCGCGATGCTCCAGCACCTGGCCGACGGCCGCGTCGACCTGATGACGGGCCGCGGAAACACCGGGCCGGTCTATCCCTGGTTCGGCAAGGACATCCGCGACGGCATCAGCCTCGCCGTGGAGAACTACGCCCTGCTGCACCGGCTGTGGCGCGAGGACGTCGTCGACTGGGAGGGCCGGTTCCGTACACCGCTGCAGAGCTTCACCTCGACCCCGCGGCCGCTGGACGGCATCCCGCCGTTCGTCTGGCACGGCTCCATCCGCTCCCCGGAGATCGCCGAACAGGCCGCCTACTACGGCGACGGGTTCTTCCACAACAACATCTTCTGGCCCAGGGAGCACACCGCGAAGCTGATCGATCTGTACCGCAGCCGGTACGCGCACTACGGCCACGGCACCCCGGAGCAGGCGATCGTCGGCCTGGGCGGCCAGGTCTTCATGCGCCGCACCTCCCAGGACGCAGTCCGTGAGTTCCGCCCCGTCTTCGACCACTCGCCGGTGATGGGCGGAGGGATGTCGATGGAGGAGTACATGGAGCAGACCCCGCTGACGGTCGGCACCCCCGAGCAGGTCATCGACAAGACGCTCACCTTCCGCGAGTACGCCGGCGACTATCAGCGCCAGCTGTTCGTCGTGGACGGCGGCGGCATACCGCTGAAGACGGCGTTGGAACAGATCGACATGCTCGGCGAGGAGGTCGTACCGGTGCTGCGTGCGGAGTTCGCCAGGAACCGTCCGGCCGACGTGCCGGAGGCACCCACCCACGCGTCCCTGCTCGCCGCCCGTGACGCCGAGCGTGCGCAGGCCACCGGACCGGTGTCGTGAGCCGGCCCCGCCGCGGACAGCAGGAAGGACGGGAAGGAACGATGACGGACAGCAATATGACGGACAACGACTTCAACGGGTACCTCGCCGGCGACGGCGTGGCACCCGACCGGTGGGCCAGCGCCCTGCACCTGTTCGACAACGGCGCCGGCGTGCCGCACGAGGAGACCACCACGGAGCGCTGGGAGCGGGCACAGCTGCTGTTCGAGGCCCGGGACTACATCGGCGCCGCGCGGCTGCTCGCGGCCGTGGTGGAGGAGGCCCCGGAGCAGATCGGGCCCCGGCTGCTGCTGGCCCGTGCCTACTACCACTCGGCACAACTGCGGCGCGCCGAGGAACAGTTGCGCGTGATCGTCGAGCGCGACCCGGTGGAGCACTACGCCCACCTGATGCTGGGCCGCACCCTGCAACGCCAGGGACGTCCGGACGAGGCGACGCCGTGGCTACGGATGGCCGCGGCGTTCGCGGGCGAGTTCGCCGACGGCGAGTGAGCGAGCGGGGCCGAAACGAGGAGCGGGGGTCACCGGGCCGACCCGGTGACCCCCGCTCACGCTGCCCGTGACTTGTTCACGCGGTCACCGCGTCGCGGACGAGCGCGCTGTCGACGAACTGCTCGAAGCGGACGATCAGACCGCCCCGTACGACGAAGTGGTGCGCCCCCCTGACGTCGATCGGCTTGCCGGTAGCCTTGTTGGTCGCGAGGTAGCGGGCACCCGGGTTGCATCTGGCCGGCGCCTCCAGTGGGGCGGCGCCGACCTTGCGGCGGCGAGGGCTCAGCGCCAGCCGAGTTCCGGGGCGACGTGGGTGAGGATGCTCTCGACGACGTGCGCGTTGTAGTCGACGCCGAGCTGGTTGGGCACCGTGAGCAGCAGGGTGTCGGCGGCGGTGATGGCCTCGTCCTCGGCGAGCCGTTTGACGAGTACGTCGGGTTCGGCGGCGTAGGTGCGGCCGAAGACCGCGCGGGTGTCGGCGTCGATGTACCCCACGTGGTCCTTGGAGTCGCGTTCCCGGCCGAAGTAGGCGCGGTCCCGGTCGTCGACGAGCGCGAAGACGCTGCGGCTGACGGAGACCCGGGGTTCGCGTTCATGGCCCGCAGCGCGCCAGGCCTCGCGGTAGGCCTCGATCTGCTTGCGCTGCTGGACGTGCAGCGGTTCGCCGCTCTCGTCGTCCTTGAGGGTCGAGCTCTGCAGGTTCATGCCGACCTTGGCGGCCCACACGGCGGTCGCGTCGGAACCGGACCCCCACCAGATCCGCTCCCGCAGCCCCTCGGAGTACGGCTCGATCCGCAGCAGCCCCGGCGGGTTGCCGAACATCGGGTTCGGGTTCGGCTCCGCGAACCCTTCGCCCTTCAGCACCTCCAGAAGCACCTCGGTGTGCGCACGGGCCATGTCGGCGTCGGTCTTGCCCTCCGCGGGCCGGTACCCGAAGTGCCGCCAGCCGTCGATGACCTGCTCCGGTGAGCCCCGGCTGATCCCGAGCTGGAGCCGCCCGCCGGAGATGAGGTCGGCGGCGCCGGCGTCCTCGGCCATGTACATGGGGTTCTCGTAGCGCATGTCGATGACACCGGTGCCGATCTCGATCCGGCTGGTGCGGGCGCCGATGGCGGCGAGCAGCGGGAACGGTGAGCCGTGCTGCCTGGCGAAGTGGTGGACACGGAAATAGGCACCGTCGGCGCCCAGCTCCTCGGCGGCGACCGCCAGGTCGATCGCCTGCAGCAGGGAGTCGGCGGCGGACCGCGTCTGCGAATGCGGCGACGGGGTCCAGTGCCCGAACGACAGAAAACCGATCTTCTTCATAGTTGGTTCAACGTTCTACGATCGAGTTCATTCCGAGGCGCGCGTGACATCAAACGGAGAGCGCGGGGATCAGCTCCGCGGCGATGCGCTCCGCGAGCGGCGCGGGATCGCCGAGCGGGGTGAACAGGACGAGGTCCGCGCCGGCGTCGATCACCTCGCGGACGCCCGCCACGCACTCGTCCAGGGTCCCGGCGACCGCGGCGGCCTCGATACGGGCGATCCGGCGACCGTAGACACGGGCCAGTCCGGCGTTGATCCGCTCCCGTGCCCGTTCGGCGTCGTCGTCGATGTCGATGTAGACCCGCTTGGCGACCGGGAAGTGCGTCCTGCCCGCCGTGGCCGCCTCCTCGGCGACGAACGCGACGTGCTCACGGAACGCGGCCGTGGTGGACGAGCCGGCGCCGAAGAACCCGTCCCCCAGCCGCACCGCGCGCCGCAGCGCCGACTCGCTCGAGCCACCGAACCACAGCGGCGGATGCGGCTTCTGGAGCGGCTTGGGCTCCATCGCGGCGTCCTCGAGCTGCCAGAACTCACCCTCGAAGGTGACGCTCGGCCGTGTCCACAGCGCCTTGACGAGGTCGATGCCCTCGGTGAACCGCGCCAGGTACCGGGCCTTGTCCATGCCGAACGCGGCGAACGGCCGGTTCGGGCCACCGGAGCCGACGCCCACCTCCAGCCGGCCTCCGCTCATCTGGTCGACGGTCGCCAGCGCCTTCGCGAAGTGGACGGGCTGGTGGAGTGTGCTCACGAAGACGGTCGTCCCCAGCCGCAGCCGGGTCGTGCACGCGGCGGCGTACGTCATGGCCTCCATCGGCGACAGCACCGCCCCGGTGCCGAGTGGTGACTCCTGCGCCCAGACGCTGTGGTACCCGAGGTCCTCCGCCCGCGCGAGGTACGCGCGGAAGGCTCCCGGATCGAACTCGCCGTCCAGGTAGAACTGGGGGATGGAGATGGCAAAGCGCATGCCTCCAACGTATCGATGAACCCTGTCGGAGGCGGCCTGGTCCGGGAGGAGCGCGGACAGGGCCCTGCGGCCGGCGGTGACGCCGGCCGCAGGGCCCTGTCGGGATGGGGCTCCGTCGGGATGAGGCTCGGTCAGCCGTCGGACTCCGGCGACGGGAGGTAGGCGCCGGGTACAGCGTTCGGCGCGTAGACCTTCTTGTCGCCCGGGTACGGCTTGGTGAAGTTGTGCGTCTGGTACCAGGTGTAACGGTTCATCTGCTCGGGGTTGGCGTAGTCCGGCACGGCGTTCGGGCCGGTCAGGCGCTGGTGCGAGGCCCAGGCCTTCCACTGCGCCGCGACCGTCTGCGCCGCCTGAGGCACCGCGGTGGTCGTGGGCGCGGCGGCCGCCTGCTTGTCCTGCGCCGCCGGGGTGTCCGAACCACAGGTGGGCTGCGGGCTCACGCCGAGGGTCAGCGAGGTCCGGTTGGGTACCGCGGTGAACGGGGTGCTGTTCGCCTTGGGGGTGAAGGCCCCATACATCGGGGTGGCCGCGCTGTCGAGCTGGTTCATCGGGTGGATGCCGAGGATCTGCTCGATGGTGCGGACCATCGTGATCTGCGAGTAGTAGTGGTTGTCGACGGCGCCGTGCTGGGCGTACGGGCTGATGACCTGGACCGGCGCACGGTGGCCGTCGACGTGGTCGAGGCCGTTCTGGGAGTCGTCCTCGACGACGAAGATCGCCGAGTCCTTCCAGTACTTGCTGTGCGAGATCTCGTCGACCATCCGGCCGACCGCGAGGTCGTTGTCCGCGACCTCGGCGGAGGCGTTCGCCGGGCCGCCGGTGTGGTCGTTGGAGAACCAGAACATGTTCAGGTTCGCCGGACCGTTCTTCTCGAAGTCCTGCTTCCAGATCTGTTCCTTGTAGATGTCCGGGACATCCAGGTCGAACAGCGGGAAGCCCTGTACCGCCACCTTGTTGAGCGACGGGATCGCCGAACCGGTCTTGATGGGGTACTGGGTCTGCGCCCCCGTCGCGGCCATGTTCTTGCTGTCGCAGTACAGGTTCTGCCAGGTCGCGCCGGCCGGCTTGGACTCGATCGACTGGAACTCGCCGAAGTCCTTGACGGACTTCCCGGCCGCCTGCGCGCCGGTCCAGATGAAGCCGGTCTTCTGGTGGCCGAGAACGTCGTCCTCGGTGTCGTAGCTGCGGGTGTACTCGCCCGCGGAGGACTCGGTGTACTCCGGGTTGTCCGACTGCATCAGCCAGTTGTGGCCCTCGGCGGAGTTCGTGCCGACGTCGTAGAAGTTGTCGTAGAGCCCGAACTGCTGGGCCAGCGCGTGCTGGTTGGGCGTCACGTTCTCGCCGAACGTCGTCAGCGAGGAGTCGCCGTCGCCCTGCGGCAGGTCCCCGAAGACCTGGTCGTAGGTCCGGTTCTCCTTGACCAGCAGGAAGACGTGCTTGATCGTCGAGGGGTCACCCAGGCGCACCGGGACCGGCAGCGGGTTGGCGTGGCCCTTGCCGTTGGCGGTGAGGACCGAACCGGCCGTCCAGCCGTTCCGCTTGAAGACGTTGGCCGTCTGCGAGCGGACGGTCTTGTCGTCGGGCAGCGTGAACTGCGTCAGGCTCGACGTCGTGTCGTGGGTGTTGTGACCACTGGCGGTGGTGGGGCGGCGGGCGTCGATGCCACGGGTGTTGGAGACGATCACCTGCTTGCCGACGGTGGTGATCCCCGAGGGGAAGTAGTCCGTCGGGAGCAGGCCGACGTAGCGGGCCGGCTGCTGCGCGGAGGTGTAGCGGTAGACGGCGACGGCGTTGGCGCGGCCGAGCGTCACCAGCAGGCGGCCGTCGTCGGTGAGCGTAACGGCGTTGGGCTCGTAGCCGACGGAGGCCTCCGGCCACGGCTGGGTGGCGATGGTCTGGACGACCTTGTCCTTGGCCGTGTTGATGACCGAGACGCTGTTGTCGGCGGTGTTCGTGACGAACACCGTGCCCTTCTTGGCGTACACCGCGGTCGGATGCAGACCGACCTCGATGCTGCCGACGGCGGCCGACGGGTCCGACGTGTCGATGACGCTGACCGTGCCGGTGGTGGCGGCGCCGGTGTCGGGGTTGGCCGGCACCTGGGTGCCGTAGGAGTTCATGGTGGTCTCGCCGGCCTTGGCCGGGCGCCCGCCCTCGTTGCTGATGTAGAGCTTGCCGCCCACCAGGGCGAGACCGCGCGGGGCGTTGCCGACAGTCCAGCTCTGCTTGATGGTTCCGCTGGCCGCGTCGATGGCGACGACCCGGTTCTGGCCGTTGACCGCCGAGTAGACGGTGGAGCCGTCGGCGGAGAAGACCGCCGCGCCCACCAGTGCGTGCTTGGTGCCGTCGGCCGGGATGGAGACGGTCACCGGGTTGGCGAGGGTGCCGTCCGCGCCCACGGTGAACTTGGTGTAGCCGTCGGCCTGGCCGAGCCACAGCTGCGTGCCGTCGGGCGAGTACGTCGGACCCTCCTGGCCGACGGAACCGGTCTTGATGCGCAGGTCGTCCGCCGCGTTGGTGCCGACCTTCTGCTTCACCTGGCCGGTCGCGAGGTCCAGGACGACCAGCGAGGCGTCGCCGTCGGCGACCGCCGCGGCCAGGTGGGTGCCGTCCGGGCTGACCGTGGACGACATGATCTTGCCGTCGTTGATGACCGTGCGGTCGCCGTACGGCTTGATGTACTGGTCGCTGGGCAGCACCTGGCCGTTGCGGGTGACCTGGGCGACCTGCTGGGTGCCGAACTGCCACGTCGAGGCGACGGCGGTCCCCGTGACGCCGAGCGCGACGGTGATGCCCGCCGTGACCAGGAGGGTGCGCCGGCCGACGCGTCTGCCGAAGAGGCTGACCTGCTCTTGCTCGTTAACCCGGCGCAGCCGTGTTACCTGCATGGACTTATCCCTTCGAGGTGGTGTCGAGCAGTTCGACGTTGCCGTCGAACTGCCAAAGGGGGTTCGGGGCGTCCCCGGTGGGGGTACGGACGAGGAAGTAACCGTTGACTTCCTTCGGTCCGTCGCCGTCGGCCACGAACCGCCCGTCTGAGGCGACGTCGAGCTGGTAGATGGCCGTACCGGCCACCGCGACGTCGGGGAGATGCCAGGTCACGACGCAACGCCAGTCGTTGCCCGCGCCTTCTTGAGCGCCCTGGCCGTCGCTCTTGGTGCACGCCGCCGTGGTCCGCAGCTTCGCCTCCGTGACGGCGGGGCGGTGCAACTGCCGGGTCTGCAGCCGGTAGAGGTGGGCGAACGCGGTGGCCACCGAACGCTGGACCTTGTCCTGCTTGATGCCGGAGCCCATGGACGGGGTCGCCACGGCGACCACCGCGACGGTGACGGCGGTGAGGGCGGCCAGCGGCAGCAGCCCGACCGTGAGAGCCCGGCGACCGGCACCGTCGTAGGCCAGGTTGGTGAAGTCCCGCCGCAGGAACAGCAGATACGCCAGCGCCGTCGCCAGCACGGCCCACACCAGGCTGACCGCGACGCCGATCAGCAGCGGGCCGAGCTGGGCCGGGCCGGTGAACAGGCCGTTCCAGGAGATGAAGGCGTAGCCCGGCAGGGCGAGGCGTACGGCGACCGGCAGTGGCAGCATTTGGGCGACCTGCATGCCGAGCGCGACCAGCGGCGGCAGCAGCAGGCCCATCGGGGAGCGCCCCAGAGCGACCGATCCGAGCAGGCCGATCGCGGCGAGTGCCAGGGTCGGGGCGAGCGCGCACAGCCACGCCAGCAGGACCCGGCCTGCCGCGTCACCCGGTGTGAGCACGTGGCCGTCGAGGCCGACCAGCGGCTGGTTGCCGACCGACGCCAGCCCGCCGATCACGCTGGAGCAGACGAGCCCGGCCACCAGCAGCAGGATGACGGTGAGGCTGGCCAGCGACTTCGCAACGAAGATCCTGCGGGGTGAGCGGACCGCCACCAGCAGATGCCGCCAGGTCCCCAGCCGGTCCTCGGCGGCGAACACGTCACCGGCGACCACCGACGTCAGCAGTGGCAGCGCCCAGGTGCCCGCGAAACCGAGCATCACCAGCGGCCCGGCCCACCCCGTGGCATGCATCCAGCGGCCGAACAGCGTGTCGGACGGCAGGGTGCTCTGCCGGCTCACCCCGGCCACGAAGAGCGCAGGCGCGATCCAGCAGGCGAGGACCAGCAGACGGATCCGCCACTGCGAGACCAGCTTCACCAACTCGAAGCGGTAGCCGCGCGACAGCGGTACACGGCGGACGATGGCAACGCTGTCTTCGGCGATGGCCGTGGTCATCGGCCGTCCTCCTGACGCTCGGTGAGGGCGAGGAACGCGGCCTCCAACGGCGAGACGACGGGCGCCAGTTCGCGCACCGCGACACCCGACCGCACGAGGTGCGCCACCAGTTCGTCGAGCGCCGGCACCAGGGCTCGTACCACCAGCACCTCGGCGTCCCGCCGCATCCCGGTGTCCTCGACGACCCTGATCCCGTCCGCGTCGTCGGCCAGTCGGCGCGCGGCCCGCGGATCGGAGGTGCGCACCCGGTAGTCGAGTTCGCGGTTCTCGGAGGCCAGCTTGTTCAACGGCCCGGAGAAGACGACCCGTCCGGTGGCGAGGATGGTCACCTCGGAGCACAGCGCCTCGAGGTCGTCCATCCGGTGACTGGAGACGACCACACTGGTGCCGTCCGCGGTGAGCCGGGTCAGAACCCGGTGCACATGCCTTTTGCCGGACGGGTCAAGGCCGTTGGAGGGTTCGTCGAGCACCAGTAGCCGGGGCTTGGTGAGCAGGGCGGCGGCCAGACCGAGCCGTTGCCGCATGCCGAGGGAGAAGCCGCGGGCCTTGTCGTCGGCGACGTCGGTGAGCCCGACCTGGTCGAGCACCTCGTCGATTCCCGCCGTCCGCGCGTCGTGGCCCCGGAGTCGGGCCAGCGCGGCGAGGTTCTGCCGGGCGGTGAGGGAGGGGTAGAGGCCAGGGCCGTCCACGAAGCCGGCGACCCCGTCGGGAACGGCGAGCGCCCGCTCCACCGGCGTCCCGAGGATCTCCAGCCGGCCGCCGTCGGCGACGGCCAGACCCAGCAGAAGACCGAGCAGTGTCGTCTTGCCGGCGCCGTTGGGTCCCACCAAGCCGTGGATCTGACCCTGCGTCACATCGAGGTCGACGCCGTCGAGTGCCACGACATCGCCGAAACACTTGCTGATGCCACGCGCCCGGACCGCGAGAAGTGCGTCCATAGTCCCCTCTTCCCAAACCCTCAGGAAACCTAGGGACGTCACACAGCGCAGGCGAGGGACCAGGGTTGAACGTCCAGGGAACGGATCGTCAAGTGATTGGCAAGTACATGAGTACGAAGCACTCGCATCGGCCCAGAGTCGGGCAAGGGAGTCGGCCGCCGGGCGTAGGGCACCCGATGGGCGGACACTGGGAGATATGACGCACGAGCCCGGTCAACCGTCCCGCCGAGCCGTACTGTTGGGCGTTGCGGGCTGTGTTCTCGGTGCGGCGGGCTGCGGCAGCGGCACGTCCCACACGGCCCCCTCTCCGTCGGGCGCCTCCCCGCCGGGCACCGCACCGGCCGGTCCGCCCACCCCGTCGCCGCCCACGACACAGGCCGCCGCCCTGCCGCGTACAACACTCTGGCGGCCGACCTCCGCGGAGATCACTCCGGTCGCCAAACTCCGTGCGGTTCAGCTCGTCGAGGCGATCGGGGCGTGGCCGCAGGGCGGGGGCGGCGCGGCGGCGGCCAGGACGCGGGTGGCCGCGCTGAAGCTTCCCGCCGGGCTCGTCGCCCAGGCCGGCCCGCTGCTGCCGGACGCGGACGCGGCCGTCGTGCAGGTGGTCGACGCCCAGTACGGCGGCATCCTCACCGACTCCGCCAGCGTGCTGGTCGTCTGCCGGCAGTGGACGCGTCGGGGCGGCACGGTCGGCGCCGGCGGTACGACGGTGGACGTACGGCTCACCCGTGCCGCCTCCGGCTGGACGGTCACCGCCCTGCACCCGGCGCGGCCCGGGGCGGCCGTGTCACCGCTGCCGAGCCCGGTCCGCGCGATCCTGGCCGACTCCCGCATCGAACTGCCGCCCGCCGCGAGGGCCGATCTGCGCAGCGGCCGCATCCACGACAGTGTCCTCACCGCGATGCGGCAGCTGGCGGGCACCTATCGGATGTACGTCAGCGTCGTCCGCTCCGGCCATCCCCTCGATGTCTTCGGCACCAGCCGCCCCAGCGACCATCCCCGCGGCCGGGCCTTCGACGTGTGGCAGATCGACGGCCACGCGGTGGTCGACCCGGCCACGCCCCGCAACCTGATCGAACGCTTCATGCGGGACGCGGCGGCGGCCGGCTCCTACAACGTCGGCGGCCCCGTCCACCTCTCAGGCGGCTCCAGGGCAGACCAGTACTTCAGCGACAACACTCACCACGACCACGTCCACATCGGCTTCGACAATTGAGCCCGGGCGGACGTTCTCAGGGCCGGCCCACTTCGTGCGGCTCCGCCACGCCGGCCGCACCCTCGGCCGGCGTGTCCTTCGGCTGTTCGGGGCCGCGCAGACGGTGGGTCAGCGACAGCGCCACCGGCTCCGTGTAGCGCGCGGTGAGCGGGCCCAGGATCACCAGGATCAGGACGTACGCCGTGGCCAGCGGGCCGAGTGAGGGCTCGATGCCCGCGGTGACGGCGAGACCGGCGATGACGATGGAGAACTCCCCGCGTGCGACGAGCGTGCCGCCCGCCCGCCAACGGCCCTTGGCGGAGATGCCGGCCCGGCGTGCCGCCCAGTAACCGGTCGCGATCTTGGTCGCGGCCGTGACGACGGCCAGGGCGAGGGCCGGGACCAGGACGGGCGGAATGCTGGCCGGATCGGTGTGCAGGCCGAAGAAGACGAAGAAGACGGCGGCGAACAGATCGCGCAGCGGGGCCAGCAGGTTGTGCGCGCCCTCGGCCACCTCACCGGAGAGGGCGATACCGACGAGGAAGGCGCCCACGGCGGCGGAGACCTGCAGCTGCTGCGCGAGACCGGCGACGACCAGAGTCAGCCCGAGGACGACCAGCAGCAGCTTCTCCGGGTCGTCGTTGGAGACGAAACGCGAGATGTGCCGTCCCCAGCGCACCGCGACGACGAGGACGAGCCCCGCCACCCCGAGGGCGATGCCCAGGGTGAGGCTGCCCGCCGCGATCCCGGCGCCCGCCAGCAGCGCGGTGACGATCGGGAGGTACACCGCCATGGAGAGGTCCTCCAGCACCAGGATGCTGAGGATGACCGGTGTCTCGCGGTTGCCCAGCCGCCCGAGGTCGCCGAGCACCTTGGCGATCACCCCGGACGACGAAATCCAGGTCACCCCGGCCAGTACGACGGCGGTGACCGGCCCCCACCCCAGCAGCAACGCCATCGCGGCGCCGGGCAGGGCGTTGAGCGCGGCGTCGACGAGACCGGCCGGGTACTGGGTCTTGAGGTTGGAGACGAGATCGCTGGCGGTGTACTCCAGGCCGAGCATCAGCAACAGCAGGATCACACCGATCTCGGCGCCGATGGCGACGAACTCCTCACTGGCGCCCAGCGGCAGCAACCCGCCCTCGCCGAAGGCGAGTCCGGCGAGCAGATACAGCGGGATGGGGGAGAAGCGGAAGCGTGCGGCGAACCGGCCCAGCAGTCCCAGCCCGAGGATGATGCCGCCGAACTCGATCAGGAAGCGTGCGGAGGAGTGCATACCGCTCACTCCCGCCCGAGTATCGCGGCGGCCGCCTCGACGCCCTCACGGGTACCGATCACGATCAGTGTGTCGCCGCCCGCCAGCCGGAAGTGCGGAGTCGGCGAGGGAATCGCCTCGGCCCGGCGCAGCACCGCCACGATGGAGGCGCCGGTGGCGGTACGCATCCGGGTCTCACCCAGCAGGCGCCCGTTCCAGTACGAGACGGTGGACAGCTCGATCCGCTCGGCCACCAGGCCCAGTTCGGTCGTGGACAGCAGGTTCGGGCTGTGGTGCGTCGGCTTCATGGCGTCGACCAGTGCCTCCGCCTCGCCCGCGGTCAGCCGCACCGACAGCGCGCACGCGTCCGGATCGTCCGTGCGGTACGCGCTCACCGTGCGCGTACCGTCCCGGTGCGCCACCACCGACAAGCGGCGCTGCTCGCGCGTCGTGAGGTCGTAGCGGACCCCGATCCCTGGCAACGGCGTACTGCTGAGGCGTGGCGCACCCACGGCCGACCCCCTCCGACTTTGACATCTCTTTGGGAAACCTTGAACCTCACCCTACGGGGTGAGGTTCAAGGGGCCGTGCGGTGGCTTCTGTTCAGCGAGTGGGGGAGCCGATCGTGAGGACGCCCAGGAGTGTGGGGCTGGTGGCGTTGTCGTACACCACGTCACCGTCGGACTTCTTCCAGATCCTGATGCGGAAGCGGTCCGGGGTGTCGGCGGCGGTGACGCGGAAGGCGTAGCCGGACGTGCCGTTGACCGTGCCCGATCCCTGGTACACGCCCTGGTCGCCGGTGACCACGAGCCAGTCGGAGGCGGTCGAGCGGAACCTCAGCTTCGCCGGGCCGAACTCGAAGGACACTTCCCCGGTCGGGACGGTGGCCCGCTTGGGGTAGCGGGCGGTGAAGAAGAAGGCGGCCTTGCCGGTCAGATCCGGCTTGGCGGGGTATGCGCCGGCGGGGGAGGTGAAGATCCCGGTGCCGAACACGGAACCGGCCGAGCGGTCATAGGCGATGACCTCGGGCAGCGTCCTGGTGCCGGTGCCACCGTCGTCGTCCGTCACCGTGATCACCGGGCGGCGGATTCCGGCCTTGGCGTAGGTGTGTTCGGCCCGGCAGCCGGCAGCGGTGACCGTCCCGGCCGTCGGCTTGCCGCCGTCCTTCCAGTCGACCGCGCAGGTGTGGGTGTCGCTCGTTCCCGGGTCGTCGAACCGGGCCGTGACGACCGCCCGTTGGCCGACCGGCACCGCGGATCGAGGACCTTCGGCGGAGGTGATGGCCGGGGCCGCGTTGGCCACCGTGACCCTCGCCGTGTCGTGGCTGCGCCCGCCGGTCAGGGTGACCGTGTAGATGCCGTCGTCGGTGCAGGTGACGGTGGTCCTCGCGGCGGCGGGGTCGGCGAAGGTGCAGGGCGCTCCCTGCTCGACCGTCCACCGTGCGCTGCCCGCACCGGAGATCGAGCCGTTCAGCGCGATCGCGTCGCCCTCCGCACCTCCGGTGTCCTCGCCCGCGTGCACGATGGTCACCGGGTCGATGCTCGTCAGTGTGGGGACGACCGGTTTGATCAGGCCGTCGGAGTCGAACTCCAGCTTGTCGACGGTCGTTTCGCGGTGTGTGCCGTCGCCGCCGGGGATGGCGAAGCGGTGGTAGGCGATGTACCAGTCGTCGGTGTTCGGCACCTGGACGACCGAGTGGTGGCCGGTGCCCTTGATGCCCAGGGAGAGGTCCTTGGAGAGAATCACGCCCCGCTTGGTCCAGGGACCGGTGGGGGAAGAGCCGGTGGCGTAGGCGACGCGGTAGTTCTCGTCGCGGGTGTCGTTCTCCGACCACATGAAGTAGTAGGTGCCGTTGCGCTTGATGACGAAGGAGCCCTCGTTGTAGCCGCTGGGCGTGATGTCCTTGACCTTCGCGGTGTCCAGCGAGGTCATGTCGTCGTTCAGCGGTACGACGTACGCGTGGCCGTTGCCGAAGTACAGATACGACTGGCCGTCGTCGTCGGTGAACACCGCCGGGTCGATCATCTGGCCGCTGAACTGCCCTGCCTTCAACAGCGGCTTGCCGAGCGCGTCCTTGAAGGGGCCGGTCGGGGAGTCGGCGACCGCGACGCCGATGTTGGCGTCGGCGCAGAAGTAGAAGTAGTACTTGCCGTTCTTCTCCGCGATCGTCGGCGCCCAGGCCCTGCTGTCCGCCCAGGAGACGTCGGGACCGAGGTCGAGGATGACGCCGTGGTCCTTCCAGTGGACCAGGTCGGTGGAGGAGTACGCCTTGAACTGCGTGCCGCTCCAGCCGTCGTAGCCGTCGGTGGTCGGGTAGAGGTAGAAGGTGTCGCCGAAGCGGACGATGTTCGGGTCGGCGTTGAGGCCCGGCAGGACCGGGCTCTTCATGACGAGCGCCGAGACCGTCCAGCTGCGCTTCTTGCCGTCGGACCCCGTCACCTCGTACGTCACCGGCTTGCTGAAGTCCTGCACGCTGCCGGAGGCGGGGCTGATCGCCGCGCCGTGGGCGAGGGTGAACTCCGGTGCGAGGGAGGTGAGATCGGTGCCCTCCTGCATCGGCAGCGTGATCCTGCCGTCCGCGTTGTCTACGATGGCGTCGACCTTGAGGCCCGGGTGGGAGACATGCGCGATCCCCGCCGTGTTGCCGCTGAGCTCCATCACCTCGGCGGCCGACAACGCCCGGTCGTAGATGCGGAAGTCGTCGACCTCGCCGCCGAAGTACGGGTCGGCCGAGTACAGCGACCGGCCGATGTAGCCGGTGTAGTCCTTGTTCGCGTCGTACAGTTCGGACGGCTTGATGCTTGTCGTCGTACGGGCCGCCTCGACGCCGTCGACGTAGAGGACCATCGTGCCGGTCGGGCCGTCGAGGGTGACGGTGACGTGCCGCCACTGGCCGGGTGTGAGCTGCGAGCCGGCCGTCAGCTTCGACTCGGCCGACCAACTCGCCTTGGTGATGGCCGAGTAGAGGCTGGAGCCGCCGTTGGAGGGCGTGGCGAACAGGTACTTGTCGCTGTCCGGCCCGAGTCCGAACAGCCACTGAAAGGCGTTTCCGCCCTGCCACTTGGCGTACGTCGACACGGTGACGCTGTCGGCGTCCTTCAGCACGCCGTTCGGGATCTTCACGTACGGCGAGTCGGAGGCGCCGGACATCTTGAACGAGCCGCCGTCGACGCCGGTGCCGAAGGCGGGCGTGCGGGCGTACGTGCCGTGAAAGCCGTGCCCGCTGGAGTCGACCGCGATGCTGCCGGACGTCTCGTCGAAGCCGTAGTGCAGCAGCAGGTCGGCCGGAACGGCCGGGCCCTCTTCCGACACCGTCACCCGGGCCTGGACCGGGATCGCGGCGCCGTCGGGCAGGTTTCCCGTCACGGTGAAGGTGCCGCCCTGGGCGTACTGCGATTCCGGCACGTCCTCCCAGGAGACGGCGACAGGGCGCTTGACGCCGTCGGCATAGGTGGCGATCACCGTGGCCGGCAGGACCGGTCGCTCACCGGTCCGCGTCTTCACCGGCACGTCCTCGACGCTCTCGACCAGTTGGTCCGGCTGGTAGGCGCGCAACAGCCGGTCGTACTCGGCCTGGGTGACCGGCAGGACCGTGCCGTGACGCGGCTTGGCCGGCAGGTCGTAGCCGGTGACGGGGGTCCAGGTGCCCGAGTCGAGGTCGCTGGTCTCGAACGGGATGTAGCCGCGCCCGCCGAACTCGTCGAGGAACGCGTACCACTTGTCCTCGGTGTTCGACTTGAAGACCAACGGCCCCTCGGCGGCGCTCATCGCGCCCTTGCCGATCCCCTCGGCGACCGGACTCCACGAGCCCAGGATGGAGTCGCTCTTCTCCTCGAAGACGAACTTGCTGTTGGGAGTCGAGGAGGAGTTGTTGCGCTCGTCCTTGGAGAGACGGTAGTACGTGCCGTCCTTCTGGATCATCGTGGAGTCGATGACGGACCAGCCGCGGTCGATCCAGACCTTGGGCTCGCTGAAGGTGTAGAAGTCGCGGGTGGTCGCGTACATCATGCGGTTGTACGTGTCGCCGGTGTGCCCGGGGTTGTCGTACAGCTTCGAGGCCCAGAAGACGACGTACTCCCCGAGCCCGCTGTCGTAGAACGCCTCCGGCGCCCAGGTGTTGCCCGCGCTGTCGGGGGAGACCTTGACCAGGCGCTGGTCGGTCCAGTGCACCAGGTCGGTGGACTCCCAGACCATGATGGACTTGCTGCCGCTGCGTTGGGCGGCGTCCCAGTCGCCGTTGCCGTAGATCCTCAGGTCGGTGGCGATCTGGTAGAACTTGTCGCCCTCGGGGGAGCGGATGATGAAGGGGTCGCGCAGGCCCTTCTCGCCGAGCGTCGAGGTCAGCACGGGCTTGCCGTCGTTCAACTCCCGCCACTTCAGCGGGTCGTCGCCCTTGCTCAGCGCCGCGTAGAGCTGCTCACCGTCCGCGGTGCCCTCGCCGGTGAAGTAGCTGAACATATAGCCCTTGAGGGCCTGTTGCGCGGGCAGTTCGGGGACCTTCGCGGTCAGGACACGGGTCGTTCGCGCCTCGCCCCTGGTGACGGTGGCGGTCAGCTCGACGGTGGTGGCACCGGCGCCGTGTGCGGGGCGGTGGACGATGCCGTCGGCGGACACGACGTCCGGTGTGCCGGAGGACCAGGTGACCCGGGTGCCGTACGAACCGGTCGTCGGGAGCGACAGGTTGCCGCGTACGTCGTCGAGGTTGTGGACGGTGAGGGCCTCGGCGGCGTGCTCGGTGGCCGTCCGGTCGTCGAAGTCGGGCAGCACCGTGACGTCGAAGGACTTGGTGTCGCTCACGGCGCCCTTGCGGAGGGTGGCCGTGAGCTTCGCGTGGGCGGCGGGTTCGCCGGCGGCCGGGCGGGTCACCTTGCCCGTGCCGCTCACCACGGCGGTGTCGTCGCTGGCCCAGCTGATCATGGAGCCCCCGGCCGTCCCGGTCCTCGGCAGGTCCAGGTCGGCGGTCACGGCGCCGGTGTCGCCGAGGCTCAGCGCGGCCTTGTCGTCGGCGACGCCCCGGCTGGCGACGGGGAGGGCCAGCCGGGCGACCTCGGAGGCGTCGAGGGCGCGGTCGTAGACGCGGAAGTCGCGGACGCGGCCCTTGAAGAGCTTGTCACCGGAGTAGAGCGACCTGCCGATGTAGTTGGCGGTCGTGGTGCCCGAGCCGATGGAGCCGGGCGTGATGGTGACGGAGGTGTTGCGGCCGACCTCGACGCCGTCCTCGTACAGCACACCCGTGGTTCCGGCCTGGGTGTAGGCGAGGTGCTTCCACACCCCGCGGGTGAGGTTGTGCGCGTCGGCGGGCTTGGTGGTCTGCTCCGTCGACCAGTTGCCGGTCGCGACCGAGGTGCGCAGGGAGTCGCCGGTGGTGAAGAGGTAGCCGTTGCCGTTGCTGCCGCTGGAGTTGCCGAAGCCGTACAGGAAGTACGGCGTGGACTGCGCGGAGTCGATCAGCACGTCGGTCGAGACGGTGATCGCGGCCATGCCCTTCATGATGTCGTTCGGCACTTTGATGTAGGTGTCGGAGCCGTTGAAGGCGAGTCCCTGACCGGTGGCCGACCAGTCGGCGGTCCCGCTCACGGTGCCGACCCGGCCGTTGCCCGAGGCGTCGGGGACGGTGCTGCCGGAGGCCGCGTCGAGCTTGTACCAGAGGGCCAGCCCGTCGGTGACGTCCGCGCTTTCCGCCGCGTGCGCGGCAGAGAGCGGTGCGGTGAGGCCCAGGAACAGCGACACGGTGGTCAGACCGGCGAGCCGGCCGGCCCAGCGTCTGACACGGGTGCGCCGGCGTGCGAGGTACGTCATGGTGGGGGTTCCTTGCGGAGGCATGGCTGACGGGGGGAGCAAGGCAGGGGAAGCCGGCCGGGAACGGGCGCCCCGGTCAGGGGCGCCTGATCGTTTCGGCTGAGTGACGTCGTGTTGCGAGAGTGTCAATCGAAGGTCATGCCACCGTCAAGAGGTTTCGAACGATGTCCGACAGGCCGAACGAGCGAGGTGTTCGGGCCTCAACTCTCGGACAGCCGGAGGGGGTTGCCGTCGCTCTTTCGCTCAGCTCCAGCCGAAGCGACGGTCCACGACTGCCGAGAACTCCTCCAGCGTCACGGCCGCGTCCCCGTTCTGGTCGGCGGCGTCGAAGAGGGCGGAGGAGGCGTCGGCGTCTCCCAGCGCCCACAACGGCAGGTCCCCCGACGCGGCGAGCGTGGGACCCTTGCTCCACAGCGCGATGATCACCTCATCGCGGGTCAGGGTCCCGTTGTGGTCGAGGTCGAGCGCCTCGAACAGCTTGCGGGCTTTGTCGCTCATGGTTCCCCTCATCGCCTCTCAGGAACGAGAACGCCGGTCCGCCGCCCTGGTTCCCTACAGTGCCCGGGCGACGAGGAGAGCGACGTCGTCGTGGTCGTCGGGGTGGCGCAGGCCGTAGAGCAGGAGGTCGCAGGTCTCCTCCAGCGGGCGGTGCGGCTCGTCGAGGAAGCCGAGCAGGGTCTGCAGACGGTCGTCGATGGAGTGGTGCCGCGTCTCGACCAGGCCGTCGGTGTAGAGGACGAGCAGATCGCCGGGATCGAGGCGGGTCGTGGTGGTCTCGAAGGTGATGCCGCCGACACCGAGCGGTGCGCCGGAGGGCAGGTCGAGCAGCTTCGGGGCGTGATGAGGGCCGGCCAGCGCGGGCGGCATGTGGCCGGCGTTGGCGAGCAGGCACTGGCGGGTGTGGGGGTCGTACACGGCATAGAGGCAGGTGACGATGTAGTGCTCCAGATCGCAGGTGATCTTGTCGAGGTGGCGGAGCACGGAGGCGGGCTCGAGATCGAGGTCGGCGTAGGCACAGGTGGCGGTGCGCAACCGGCCCATGGTGGCCGCGGCGTCGATGCCGTTGCCCATGACGTCGCCGACGACGAGCGCGGTCTTGTCGTCCTCGAGCGGGATGACGTCGTACCAGTCGCCGCCGACCTCACTGGTGGCCTGGGCGGGCTGGTAGCGGGAGGCCAGCTCCAGCCCCGCGTGCTGCGGCGGATGATCGGGCAGCAGGCTGCGCTGCAGGGTCAGGGAGGTGTTGCGCACGCTCTGGAACCAGCGGGCGTTGTCGATGGCCACCGCCGCGCGCCCGGCGAGCTCGGCGGCCAGCACGACGTCGTCCTCGTCGAACGGCAGCGGATTGCGGGTCCGTTTGAGGTCGAACGCGCCGAGCACCTCGCCGTGGGCGATCAGCGGTACCGCGAGGTACGAATGGACGCCTGCCCGGGCCAGCAACGAGCTGGCCTCGGCGTCCCGCGCGATGCGCGGCAGGTCCTGTTCGCCGACATGCCGCACCAGGACCGGGCGGCCGCTGTGGACGCACAGGGTGACCAGCCGGTCGCCCTCATAGGCGGCCAGTCCGCCGGGCGGGTCGGCGGCGCGCAGGGCCACCGTCGGATGGGCCGCCTTGAGCGCGAGGGCGCGGAAGAGTTCGGGTCCGTCGTCCGGTCTGCGGGAGCGGCGGCAGGACAGCGCCGAATCCAGGACGTCGACGGCGACCACGTCGGCCAGTTGCGGGACGGCGATCTCGGCCAACTCCCGGGCGGTCTCCTCCACCTCCAGCGTGGTCCCGACCCGCACCGAGGCGTCCGCGATGAGCGCGAGCCGGCGCCGCGCCCGGTCGGCCTCGGCCGCCGCGCGGTGCCGCTCGGTGACGTCGACGACCGACGCGGCCGCGCCCAGGACCCGGCCCCCGGGGTCCTCCAGCCGGTAGAACGACATGGACCAGGCGTGCTCGTGCTCGGGGTCGGTCCGCGGACGGCCGACGTGGTACTGGTCCAGCAGCGGCGTGCCGGTGGTGAGCACCTGGCGCAGCGCGGACTCGATGGTGTCGATGTCCGGCAGCGGCAGGGTCTCCCGCAGGCCCCGGCCCACGTGCTCCTCGGCGGGGACGCCGTCGATGCGCTCCAGTGCCGGGTTGACCAGCAGATAGCGCAGGTCGGGGTCGAGCAGGGCCAGGCCGATGGGGGACTGCCGGATCAGCCGGTCGCACAGGGCCAGGTCGGTCTCGACGCGCTGCAGGAGGTCGTGGTCGGCGGCGATGCCCAGCGCGTAGACGTCCCCGAGGTCGTCCTGCAGCCGCATGTTGCGGAACTCCATGACCCGGGTGCTGCCGTCCTTGTGCCGGATCGGGAAGGCGCCGGCCCAGCTCCGCCCGGTCCGCAGCACCTCCGTGAACAGCCTGACCACGGCCTTGAGATGCTCGGGGTGGATGAACAGCCGCGCCGCGTACTTTCCGAGCGCCTCCTGCGCGGAGTACCCGAACAATTCCTCGGCCTGCGGGGTCCAGAACACGATGCGCCCGTCGGCGTCGACGACCGTCGCGGCCACGCTCAGGAGGTCCAGCAGACCGGTCGGCGGGGGTGAGTCGACGCCGGTCGCATCGTCGTCCGGCGCGAAGGATTCGGCTGTCATCCGGCAAGCACCTCCACCGTTCCGCAGGATCCGGCGACCCTTGCCGGCGTCGTCGCACACCCGGGTTCCGACCAGCGGTCCCTCCATGGTCCCTCCGCTTCCGGACGGGCGGAAGCGGGGGAGCGCCGACAACCGGGTCCGTCAGGCCCATGCGCATCGGGCGGACTAGCAGGAACATGGGGGTGTACAGGACGGCACCCGGATGGCACCCATGGATCCAGCGCGAGACGAGCCCGACGGGCCGACGCCCGCGGCACCGCGCGATCTCCTCGATGCGTCCAGCGACGCGGCCGCGGTCGTCACCGCTCAGGGGGTCGTGCTCGGGTGGACCCGTGCCGCCGAAGCGCTGCTCGGCCACCCTGCCGCCGAGATGGTCGGCACCTCCGCCGCCCGTCTGCTGGACGTCCCCAGGGACCCGGCTCGGGTGGCCGGCGTGGTGCAGCGCTGCCGCGCCGGCATGGGGTGGAACGGCCTGGTCCCGCTGCGGCACCGCGACGGACGGTCCGTCGACGCGGACCTCCGCGTCTCCGCGTCGTTCCGGGTCGGCGCGAGCGAGTGCTTCCTGCTCTCGGCGCGGGAGCGGCGCCAGCAGTGGATGATCGGTCAGTCCGTGCTCGACGGGTTCCTCACCCGCTCCCCGGTCGGCATGGCGGTGATGGACCGGGAGCTGCGCTACGTATGGCTCAACGACACCCTCGAACGCTTCGGCGGCGTGCCGCGCGAACAGCGTCTCGGGCGGCGGCTGAGCGAGCTGCTGCCGGGGCTGCAGGCGGCCACCCTCGAAGGGCTGATGCGCAAGGTCCTGCACAGCGGAGTCCCGGTCACCGACTATGAGTACCTGGGCTGGAGCTGGGCCGATCCGCACCGCCAGCGCGCGTACTCCACGTCCTTCTTCCCCCTGGTGGACGCGGGGGAGGCCGTCACCGGGGTCTGCTACATGGTCCAGGACGTCACCGAGCGCTGGACCGCGCGGCGCCTGCTGACGCTGGTCAACGAGGCCGGCACCTGCGTCGGCACCACCCTCGACGTCATGCGGACGGCCCAGGAACTCGCCGACTTCGCGGTACCGCGGTTCGCGGACTTCGTCGTCGTCGATCTCCTGGAGCCCGTCCTGAGCACCGAGGGGCACGGGGCGTGGCTGACGGACGCCGGGCCCGCACCCGCCCAGCCGGTGCTGCGGCGCGCCGGGATGAGCTCGGTGCGGGAAGGCTGTCCCGAGGCCGTGGTGCGGATCGGGGAGCAAGCGGGCTTCCTGCCGCCGACACATGATCTGAGTCTGCTCATCGACGGTGAGCCGATCCTGCTCCCGGTCATCGATCCCTCGGCCAAGGAGTGGGTCACAGAGGAGCCCGAACGGGCCCAGAGGATCCGCGAGTTCGGCCTGCACTCGCTGATCTCCGTACCGATGCGGGCACGCAACACCGCGCTCGGCATCACCACCTTCCTCCGCTCGCTCAACCCGGTCCCCTTCCAGCCGGACGACGTGCTGCTGGCCCGGGAAGTGGTGGCCCGGGCGGCGCTGTGCGTCGACAACGCCCGCCGCTACACCCGCGAACACACCGCGGCGGTGACCCTGCAGCGCAGTCTGCTGCCGCAGGCCCTTTCCGGCGGAACCGCGCTGGAGGTGGCCTCCGCCTATCTGCCGGCCGACCCCACGGACGGTGTGGGCGGCGACTGGTTCGACGTGATCCCGCTGTCCGGGGCCAGGGTCGGTCTCGTCATCGGCGACGTGGTGGGACACGGCATCACCGCCGCGGCGGCCATGGGCCGGCTGCGTACGGCGGTGCAGACCCTCGCCGACATGGAACTGCCGCCCGACGAACTACTGGCCCACCTCGACGACCTCGTCCTCCGGCTGAGCGCCGAGAAGACCGACGGGGGGCCGGCCCAGGGAAGCATGACCGCCTTCCTCGGGGCGACCTGCCTGTACGCCGTCTACGACCCGGTCACCGGTCGCTGCACCATGGCCCGCGCCGGACACCCCCCGCCCGTCGTGGTCGCACCCGACGGCCGGGTCTCCTTCCCCGAGCCGCCGGCCGGACCGCCGCTGGGACTCGGCGCCATGGCGTTCGAGGCCACCGAGATCGAACTCGCCGAGAACAGCCTGATCGGCCTCTACACCGACGGTCTCATCGAGGGATCCGACGGCGACATCGAGCGCGGCATGTCCCGCCTGGCCGAGGCGCTCACCCGCTCCGGCGCCGACCTGCCCACGCTGTGCACATCCGCGGTGCAGCAGCTCGTCCCCGGACCGCAGCCCGACGACATCGCCCTGCTCCTGGCCCGCACCCGCACTCTGGGCGCGGACCATGTCGCCTCCTGGGACGTGCCCGTGGACCCGGCCGCCGTCGCCGACCTCCGCGCGCGGGCCACCCGCCAGGTGGAGGCCTGGGGACTGCGGGACCTCGCCATGACGACGGAACTCGTCGTCAGCGAACTGGTCACCAACGCGATCCGCTACGCCGAGCCGCCCATACGTCTGCGACTGATCCGCGACACCAACCTGACCTGCGAGGTCGCCGACTCCAGCAGCACGGCCCCCCGCCTGCGACACGCCCGCAGCACGGACGAGGGCGGCCGCGGCCTCTTCCTCGTGGCCCAGCTGACCGACCGCTGGGGCGCCCGCTACACACCCGAGGGAAAGATCATCTGGGCGGAGCAGGAAATTCCGTGAGGCTGGGTCCGTTTGCGGGGCGTGCTCCGGCCGCGATGAGGAGTTCCGCGGTCTCGGGATGGGGGCCGTGGTTCGCCCAGTCCAGGGGCGTCCAGCCTCTTCCGCCGTCCTCACGGAGGTTGGGGTCGGCTCCGTGCGCCAAGAGTTCACGCACGGTCCTGCTGTGCCCCCAGCACGAGGCCGCGCACAAGGGTGTGCCCTCCGCCCCGACTCCCCGGCTCTCCCCGTCCGGGGCGGCACCTGCGGTCAGCAGCAGGCGCGCGATCTCGGACTGACCCTGCACGGACGCCAGATACAGAGGGGTGGTGCCGTCGCTGTCCGCTCGCTCCGGGTGCGCGCCCACGCGCAGCAGCGCCGCCACCCGTGCCGGGTCAGCGGCCAGTATCGCCGCGAAGAGATGACGGGAAAGCTTCTTCTGCCGCCGCTGTTTCACGGTCGGCGAGCTTAGCGATCATTGACCTCCTGCATGGGGTCAAGCGCTGCACAATCCCTGTACGGGATACCGGACTTGAGATAACGTCGCCCTGCCCCAGCGTATTGAATCGTTTCAAACCGCCTGTGAGGGACGAGGTGCCATGACATCCACCAGCCCATCGGAGCACCCTGCACAACCCGGCCCCCGCCGTCGTACGGTCCTCGCGGCCGGCGCCGGAGCCGTCGCTCTGACCGCCGGACTTCCCACGGTGACCCCGGCGGCGGCCGACACCGGAACGGCCACCACCAGACCTCCACGCATCGGCACGGGCTGGCAGCACTACGTCCAAGGCCCCGCGTCCCGCACCGTGCGACCCGAGCGTGTCCTCGCCTCGGCCGGTGACGTCCGCAAGCCCGAGGCCCTGCTGAAGCCCGGCGGCGCCAGAACCGTCCTGCGCCGTCCGCAGTCCGCCCCCGCCCCGCGCTGGCCGGAGGGCACCCAGGCCTCGGCGTCCTCCACGCACGCCGGGAACAACGGCAACGACGGTCAGCCGCGCACCTACGACGCCGCCAACGCCATCGACGGCAGCCCCGACACCTTCTGGAACGACGACACGATCGCCGCCTTCCCCGACACGCTGATCATCACCCTGCCGCAGCCGCGGAGCATGTCCGGCATCACCGTGATCTCCAACAGCGACGGCGTGCCGACCGATTTCACGGTCGACGTCTGGGTCAACGGTGCCTGGCAGACCGTCGCGACGATCTCCGACAACGATGTCATCCAGCGGGCGGTGCCCTTCACCACGACGTTCTCGACGACCCAGGTCCGCGTCACCGTCACCGCCGTCCAGGACACCCCGCGCGGGGCGTTCACCCGGATCAACGAGGTCTGGCCCGAGGCGGTCCAACCGGTCGTGGCGCCCAGCGTGACGGTCGACTTCGGCAAGGTCGTCGTGGGGTACCCGCGCGTCCGCTTCACCTCCGCCTCCGACAACTCGCCCGGCGTACGCCTCGCGTTCTCCGAGACCAAGCAGTTCCTCACCGACCGCTCCGACTTCACCCGCTCCGACCAGTCCGGCGTCGCGGCCCAGGGAACCGACCAGTTCGCCGTACCGGCCAAAGGCGCGGACTGGACCGACCACAAGGGCTTGCAGTCCGGCGACAAGGTCTACGCCGACGGACTGCACGGCTTCCGCTACCTGCGCATCACCCTCGACGCACTGGCGACCGACGCCCCGGCCGCGCAACCCTGGGGAACCGTCGAAATCGACTCCGTCAGCCTGGACTTCACCGCCTACGTCGGCACCCCCGCCACCTACCGCGGCTGGTTCCTCTGCTCCGACGACGACCTCAACCGCTACTGGTACGGCGCCGCCTACACCAACGAACTCGTCACCGACACCTTCCGCCAGGACGACGTCGACCCGCGCAACGCCTGGACCGCCTCCCTGGAGGGCAAGCTCGTCCTGCACGACGGGGCCAAACGCGACCGCGACCCGTACGTCGGCGATCTCGCCGTCTCCGCCCGGACCCTGTACCTCACCCACGACGACACCGCGGCCGCCGCCCGCAACGTGCTCGCCGACCTCGCCGACCACCAGCGCACGGACGGCTGGATCCCGCCGGCCTCCATCGCCGCCTACACCCTCCCGCTGTTCGACTATCCGCTATGGTGGGTCACCTGCAGCTGGGACTACGTGCTCTACACCGGGGACCGCGCCTACGCCACCCGCTACTACCCCAACCTGCTGAAGGTCCTGGACACCTGGTACCCGAGCGTCACCGACGAGTCCGGACTGCTCAGCAAGGGACTCAACAACACCGGCGGCTACGGCGACTACGCCTTCCTCGGACGCACCGGGAGGGTCACCTACTACAACGCTCTTTACGTCCAGGCGCTCAGGGACGCCGCCCAGCTCGCCCGCCTGCTCGGCCACCAGGCCGACGCGACACGATGGACGCAGCGGGCCGACGCCGTGAAGGACGCCATCAACTCCCAGCTGTGGGACGCGATTTCGGGCGCCTATCTCGACTCCGGCACCGGGGCCGTCCGGCACGCACAGGACGGCAACTCCCTCGCCGTCACCGCCGGCGTCGCCGACACCGACCGCGCTCAGTCCGCGCTCGCCCATCTCGACGCCACCACCAGGCGCCCGTACGGCAACGCCTTCATGGACAACGACACGATCTTCGACGGCGCCTCGCAGCGCGTCTACGCCTTCACGTCGTACCCGGAGATCGTGGCCCGCTTCACCGCCGGACGCGCCGACTCCGCCCTCGACCAGATCCGGCGCATCTACGGATGGATGGACGCCCATGACCCCGGCATCACCAACTGGGAGGGCATCGGCCCGGGCGGCTCGCTCTACGAGGACGCCTACACCAGCATGGCCCACGGCTGGTCCACCGGTGTCCTCCCGGCACTGACCCACCACCTGCTGGGCGCCCGGCCGACGTCCCCCGGGTACGCCACCTGGGAGGTGCGCCCCGAACCCGGCGACGTCACCTGGGCGCAGGGGCAACTCCCCACACCGCACGGCGCGCTGCGCGTGGCATGGGAGAACTCAGGACGGGTCTTCCGACTGGATGTGGAGGTCCCGCGGGGAACCCGGGGCACGGTCGCGCTGCCGGGGAACAGCGGCCGTCTGACCGTACGGGCCCACGGCCGACGGGTGTGGGACGGGCACCGCGCGTCGGACGGCACGGTCGGTGTCGAGGACGGGCGCGTCACGATCACCGGACTGGCCCCGGGCGCGCACACCGTCACCGCCCGACGGGACGGCTGACCGGGGGACGGCGCGGACACGACGTCCGAATTCCGCCAGGGGCCGAGCGCGCCGGCGGAAACAATCGACGTATGACCGTGAACCAGGACGGGATCCTCATCGAGCACCGCGGGCACGCCCCGCAGGTCCACCCCACGGCCTACGTGGCACCGAACGCCACGCTGGTCGGCGACGTACGGGTCGGGCCGCGCGCCCGGGTGATGTACGGCGCGGTGCTCGATGCCGAGGGCTCCCGGATCGACATCGGCGAGGCGTCGGTGATCTGCGAGAACGCGGTCCTGCGTGCCTCCGCGGTCGCCGGCGACCAACCGGTGCTCCTCGGCGACCACGTCTTCGTCGGACCGCACGCCACCCTGCTGGGCTGTGAGGTGGTCCGGTGCGCCTACCTCGCCACCTCGGCGACCGTGCTGCAGGGCGCACGGCTCGGCGCCGGCGTGGTCGTGGCCGTCGGCGCACTGGTCCACGCCCGTGCGGTGCTGCCGGACGAGTTCTTCGTGCCCCCGCACACCCTCGCGCTGGACGACCCGGCCCGCGTCCTGGCGCCGGGTGACCCGGGTGTGGCCGAGGCGGTCGCACGGGTCGGCTTCGCCCAGGTCGCCTTCGGCGTCGACGCGGCCTGGACGGACCGGATCAGGCGGTACGAGCGTGTGGCGGAGATTCGGGTGGCGGAGTTCGGCGCGCATGCGGAGGACAGGATGCTCGGCGTCGAATGACCTTGCCCGGCGGCGGGATCGTGGCACTGTGGGTGTCGTAGTCATCGCCGTTCAACGCCGCGTGTCGCCCGTCGCCGCCGAAGGAGGTTGACCGCGTGAAAGTGGTCGTCTGGATCGTCGAGGGCACCTGGCCCGCGTGCGTGGACGCCGCGCGCAGACACGCGCTCGAGGACGCGGACGTCGTCCTGCTCCATGTCACCCCGGAGGACCTGCCGAGCGTGGCACACGGCGCGTTCGCCGGGCTGCTGGGCCGGGGGCACGCGGAACGCGATCCCGGCACCCGCGTCGAACACCTCGCCGCGGCCTCCGCCGACCAGCTCCTGCGCGCCGCCGCCGACCGGCTCGGCCGGCCCTGCACCCGAACCGAGCGCACTGGACGCGTCGAACGCGAGGTCGTCGCGGCGGTCGAGAACGCCGATCTGCTCATCCTGGCCCGCGACGGCGACCGTACCCATCTGGGCCCGCACAGCCTCGGCCCCGCCAGCCGCTTCGTCCTGGACCACGCCCCCTGCCCGGTCCTCCTGGTCTGGCCCGAACCGGCCCCCGGCCTGGCCACCATCCCGCCCCCACCGCCGCATCCCCCGCACCACCGGTAGCGTCAGCGGGCCAACACCTGGAGGGCGAGGTAGGGCAGCAGGACCGCGGGCAGCGTCAACAGCCATGGCCTGAGCGGACGTTCACGTCTGAGAGGTACGCTCACAACGGCGATTACCAGCAGCGCCAGCACGAACAGACCGGTGATGACGAGCAGGCCCAGGACCGGACCGCTGTGATCGATCTGGTCGTAGGTGCAGCCGTCCAGGTCGGGCCGTTCGAGATCGTCGAGCCCGCAGTGGCCGTACGCGGCATACCAACGGGCGCACCACACCACGACGACGGTCGGTAGCCCGATGAGGAGATGGACCAGCAGCGGTCCGCCGTAGCGACGGATCACCGCAGCGCTCTCCGGGCGCGGAACTCGGTCACACAACCCGCGCCGATCACGAGCAGGGCGCAGATGGCGAAGACGCCGAGTCCGGCGATGATGAGCCCCCTGTCCGGCATGATCTTTGTCGGTTCGGGCAACTCCACCAGGCCGGAGGGCGTTGGACTGTGACGGAGGCCACTGCTCCAGTCACAGTGGTGTCACAAGAGCCCGCGTGCGCGGCTCGCCCCCGTCCACCGCGCCCCGACTCGCACGCCGAGGAGTTTCCATGAGCACAGCCGTCGTCGTGGGCAGTGGTCCCAACGGGCTCGCGGCGGCCGTCCGGCTCGCGCGCGCGGGGGTTGTCGTCACCGTGCTGGAGGCGGCGGACGTCATCGGCGGTGGTACCCGCACCAGCGAGCTCACGCCCGGCCTGCTGCACGACCATTGTTCGGCGATCCACTCGATGGCGGCCGGCTCGCCCTTCCTGCGCACCCTGGACCTGGAGCGGTTCGGTCTGCGCTGGTGCCTGCCGGAGATCGACTGCGTGCACCCGCTGGACTCGGGAGCGGCGGGCGTGCTGCACCGGTCGGTGCGGCGGACCGCCGAGGGGCTCGGCCGTCCCGACGGCTCCCGCTGGGAGCGGCTGTTCGGGCCCCTGGGTGAGCACTTCGACGCGCTGGCCGGGGACTTCCTGGGCCCCCTGACCCGCGTGCCGCGTCACCCGCTGCTG
Source organism: Streptomyces sp. NPDC005799 (assembly GCF_040630525.1). NCBI lineage: Bacteria > Bacillati > Actinomycetota > Actinomycetes > Kitasatosporales > Streptomycetaceae > Streptomyces > Streptomyces sp. NPDC005799. Next base: position 13,827 of record NZ_JBEXXQ010000064.1, on the reverse strand, counting down.
CTGGCCCGCTTCGGCGTCCCGTCGCTGCTGCCCGCCTCCGCGCTGGCGCGGGTGTGGCGTTCACAGGCGGCGCGGGCGCTGTACGGCGGCATCGCCGCGCACGCCTTCCGGCCGCTGAACCGCCCGGCCACCGCCGCCATCGGGGTGTCGATCATCGCCTCCGGGCACCGGTACGGCTGGCCGGTGGCGGCGGGCGGCTCGCGCGCGATCAGCGATGCCCTGGCGGGTCTGCTGGGAGAGCTGGACGGCCGGATCGAGACCGGTGTCCGGGTGCGGTCGGCGGCCCAACTCCCGCCCGCCGACGTGGTGTTGTTCGACCTGGCGCCGGCTGCGGTGGCCGACGTGCTCGGCGACCGGCTGCCGGCCCCGGTCGCCCGCGCCTACCGTCGCTTCCGGCACGGTCCGGGCGCGTTCAAGGTGGATTTCGCGGTCGAGGGCGGGGTGCCCTGGACCCACGAGGCGGCACGGCGGGCGGGAACCGTGCACCTCGGCGGGACCTTCGAGCAGGTCGCCGCCGCCGAGTACGCCGTCCACCTCGGCCGGATGCCCGAGCGGCCGTTCGTGCTGGTCGGACAGCAGTACCTGGCCGACCCGGCGCGCTCCGCGGGGGACGTCCACCCGGTGTGGACGTACGCCCACGTGCCCCACGGTTACGACGGCGACGCGACCGAGGCGATCGTCCAGCAGATCGAACGGTTCGCCCCCGGCTTTTGCGACCGGGTCGTCGGCAAGGCGGTGCGCACGCCCGCCGCCTTCGAGGAGTACAACCCGAACTTCGTCGGCGGGGACATCGTCACCGGCGCCAACACCGTCCGCCAACTGCTGGCCCGACCCCGCCCCGCCCTCGACCCGTACGCCACGGGCGTGCCCGGCGTGTTCATCTGCTCGGCCGCCACCCCGCCGGGAGCCGGGGCGCACGGCATGTGCGGAGCGCACGCGGCCGAGTCGGCGCTGCGGTATCTGCGGCGTACGGGGCGTCGATCACGCCGGGCGAGGGCACAGGATGGTAGGACGTCCGAGTAACTGTGCTGCTCCTCACACGCCGCCCTCCGGCCGCCGATTACTAGGACGTCCTACTATTTCTTCGTCAGTGCCCGCGACCTGCCCTGGGAAGGCCCCCGCCATGAGCGATCTGCACCGGCCCGTGCACCCCGTCCGTCTGGTCACGGCCTCGGCCCTGTTCGACGGGCATGACGCCTCGATCAACATCATGCGGCGCATCTTCCAGTCCCAGGGCGCCGAGGTGATCCACCTCGGCCACAACCGCTCCGTACAGGAGGTCGTCGACGCGGCCCTCGAGGAGGATGCCCATGGCGTGGCCGTCTCCTCCTACCAGGGCGGGCATGTCGAGTACTTCGAGTACCTGGTCCAGTCGTTGTGCGAGCAGGGGGCGGAGCATGTGCGGGTGGTGGGCGGCGGTGGCGGCGTCATCGTCCCCGAGGAGATCGCCCGGCTGCGGGGGAGCGGGGTGACCATCTTCTCCCCGGAGGACGGGCAGCGGATGGGGCTGGCCGGAATGGTCAACACGGTCGTGCGGGACTGCGACTTCGACCTGTGGGACGCGAAGCCGGCCGATGCCGCCGCCGTCCTGGTCGGCGACCGGTTCGCCGTCGCGCGTGCCGTCACCGGCGCCGAACTCGGCAAGCTGGACACGGAGTTCCTGGGGCAGCTGCGCGCCGCGGCCACCGCCCGGACCGTGCCGGTGCTGGGCATCACCGGCACCGGCGGCTCCGGAAAGTCCTCCCTCACCGACGAGTTGGTGCGCCGCTTCCGCGTCGACCAGCAGGACAAGCTGCGGATCGCGGTGATCGCCGTCGACCCGACCCGCCGCCGCGGCGGGGGCGCCCTGCTCGGTGACCGGATCCGGATGAACTCCCTGGACGGCAACCGGGTGTTCTTCCGCAGCCTGGCCACCCGCGGCAGCCGCGAGCTGCCCGAGCACCTCTCCGACGTGATCGACGTCGTGAAGGCCGCCGGGTTCGACCTGGTGATCGTGGAGACGCCGGGCATCGGCCAGGGCGACGCGGCGATCGTGCCGTTCGTCGACACCTCGCTGTATGTGATGACGCCGGAGTTCGGCGCCGCCTCCCAGCTGGAGAAGATCGACATGCTCGACTTCGCCGACGTGGTGGCGATCAACAAGTTCGAGCGGCGCGGCGCGAAGGACGCGATGCGGGACGTGGGCCGTCAACTGGTCCGCAACCGCGAGGCGTTCGGTAAGCGGCCGGAGGACATGCCGGTCTACGGCACCTCCGCGGCGACCTTCAACGACGACGGCGTCACCGCCCTGCACCAGCACCTGAAGACCGTCCTGGCCGAGAAGGGACTGCCGCTGGCCGAGGGCACGCTGGCTCCGGTCGACGTACGGCACTCCTCCGGCATCCGCCAGGTGGTCCCCGCGGACCGGGTCCGCTACCTCGCCGAGATCACCGGCTCCATCCGCGCCTACCACGTCACCACCGGTCAACTGGCCGACGCGGCACGGCGGGTGCAGCGCCTGGCGGCGGTCGAGGGCGAGCTCGTCGACGCCGGCCTGGACGCCGAGGACGTACGGTCACTGCTGGCCCAGGCGCGGCGGCGGCTGCCGTACGAGATCACGGAGCAGATCCAGAACTGGCCCGCGGTCGTGGCCGCCTACTCCGGCGACGAACAGGTGGTGAAGGTGCGGGACAAGGAGATCCGCACCAAGCTCACCCGCGAGTCGCTGTCCGGCAACAAGATCCCCCGCGTCGCCCTGCCCCGTTTCACCGACCACGGCGAACTGGTGCGGTTCTGGCGAGCGGAGAACCTGCCCGGCCACTTCCCCTTCACCGCCGGGGTGTTCCCCTTCAAGCGCGACGGCGAGGACCCGGCCCGCATGTTCGCCGGCGAGGGCGACCCCTTCCGCACCAACCGCCGCTTCAAGCTGCTCTCCGAAGGCCAGCCCGCCACCCGCCTGTCCACCGCCTTCGACTCCGTCACCCTCTACGGCCGCGACCCCGACGAACGCCCCGACATCTACGGCAAGGTCGGCACCTCCGGTGTCTCGGTGGCCACCCTGGAGGACATGAAGGCCCTCTACGACGGCTTCGACCTCGTGGCACCCACCACCTCGGTCTCCATGACCATCAACGGGCCCGCGCCCACCATCCTCGCCTTCTTCCTCAACACCGCGATCGACCAGCAGACCGAGAAGTTCCGCGCCGCCGAGGGCCGCGACCCGTCCCCCGAGGAAGCGGCCGAGCTGCGCGCGCACGCGCTGGCGACCGTGCGCGGCACCGTGCAGGCCGACATCCTCAAGGAGGACCAGGGCCAGAACACCTGCCTGTTCTCCACCGAGTTCTCGCTTCGGATGATGGCCGACATCCAGGAGTGGTTCATCCAGAACAAGGTCCGCAACTTCTACTCGGTGTCCATCTCCGGCTACCACATCGCCGAGGCCGGCGCGAACCCCATCAGCCAGCTCGCTTTCACCCTGGCCAACGGCTTCACCTACGTCGAGGCCTACCTCGCGAGGGGCATGCACATCGACGACTTCGCCCCCAACCTGTCCTTCTTCTTCTCCAACGGCATGGACCCCGAGTACTCCGTGCTGGGCCGGGTCGCCCGCCGCATCTGGGCGGTGGCGATGAAGGAGAAGTACGGCGCCAACGAGCGCTCGCAGAAGCTGAAGTACCACGTCCAGACCTCCGGACGCTCCCTGCACGCCCAGGAGATGGACTTCAACGACATCCGCACCACCCTGCAGGCACTCATCGCCATCTACGACAACTGCAACAGCCTGCACACCAACGCCTACGACGAGGCCGTCACCACCCCCACCGAGGACTCCGTCCGCCGGGCCCTGGCCATCCAGCTGATCATCAACCGGGAATGGGGCCTGGCGATGAACGAGAACCCGCTCCAGGGATCGTTCATCATCGACGAACTGACCGACCTCGTCGAGGAGGCCGTCCTGCAGGAGTTCGAGCGGATCAGCGAACGCGGCGGTGTGCTCGGCGCGATGGAGACCGGCTACCAGCGCGGACGCATCCAGGACGAGTCGATGCTGTACGAGCAGCGCAAGCACGACGGCTCGCTGCCGCTGATCGGCGTCAACACCTTCCGCAACCCGCACGCCGACACCGCCGAACCGGCCGTCGTCGAACTCGCCCGCGCCACCGAGGAGGAGAAGCACTCCCAACTGGGCCGTGTCCACGACTTCCAGGCCCGCCACCAGGAGTCGGCCCATGCCGCCCTGGCCGCCCTGAAGGACGCGGCGGTCAGCGGCGACAACGTCTTCGCCGTCCTGATGGACGCCGCCCGGGTCTGCTCGCTGCAGCAGATCACCGACGCGTTCTTCGAGGTCGGCGGACAGTACCGCCGTAACGTCTGACGGTCACCGATACGAGGTCGGCCGCATGCCCTCGCGTGCCGGTGGAACACGGCAGTTCTCGGCTCGGCCCGTAAGCGGGCGGCAGGGCGGAGGACGGCATGTCGGTCGATCTCGTGAGGTTCGTCGGGGTGGTGCTGCTCGCCTACCTGGTACCGGGCCCCGACTTCCTGGTCATCGTCCGGGCGTCCGTCCGGCGACGCGCAGTGGGCAGGGCCGCGGCTCTCGGCGCCCGGGCAGGGCTGTGTGTGCACTTCTGCGCGGCCGTCCTGGGAGTGTCCGTCCTCGCGACCCGGTTCGCGTACGCCTTCACCGTCATCAAGCTGCTCGGGGCCGCCTACCTGGTGTACCTGGGGGTGCGCGCCCTGCTCGGCGCACGGCGGATGCCACGGCGGGAGGACGGCCCCCGCTGCGCGACGGCGTGGCCGACATCGTCCTCGGCCTCGGCTACTGGCTGGCCCTGGTGATGGTCGCGGCCCGGCTGCGGTCCGTGCTGGAGCGTCCGGCCTGGCGGCGCCGCTGGGAGCGGGTCACCGGCGGGCTGCTCATCGCCATCGGATTGGGGGTCGCGGCGACGGAGTGACCGTCACCGTCGGCCGTCAGTGCGACTCGCGGCTGACCTCCGAGCCGCTGGAGCCGACCAGGAAGTCCAGGTCGGCCCCGGTGTCGGCCTGCAGGACGTGGTCGACGTAGAGGCGTTCCCAGCCCCGCCCGGGGTTGGCGAAGCCGGTGACGGTGGCCTTGCTCGGGGGCCGGCGGGCGAGTTCCTCGGCCGATACGTCCATGTCGATGCGCCGGGCCGCGACGTCGAGGGTGATGACGTCCCCGGTGCGGACGAGGGCGAGGGGACCGCCCGCCGCGGCTTCCGGAGCCACGTGCAGGACGACCGTGCCGTACGCCGTGCCGCTCATCCGGCCGTCGCAGACGCGGACCATGTCGCGGACGCCCTGGGCGAGGAGCTTCCTGGGCAGAGGCATGTTCGAGACCTCGGGCATGCCCGGGTAGCCCTTGGGGCCGCAGCCGCGCAGGACCAGGACGGAGTCGGCGTCCACGTCGAGGTCGGGGTCGTCGACGCGGGCATGGAAGTCCTCGATGGAGTCGAAGACGACCGCCCGGCCGCGGTGGCGCAGCAGGTGAGGTGAGGCGGCCGCCGGTTTGACGAGCGCGCCGTCGGGGGCGAGGTTGCCGCGCAGGACGGCGATACCCCCCTCGGCGACGAGCGGTTCGGCGCGGGTGCGGATGACCTCGCCGTCCCAGATCGGCGCCTCGTCGAGGTAGTGGACCAGCGGCTCGCCGGTGACGGTCAGCGCGTCGGGGTCGAGCAGGTCGCGGACCTCGCGCAGGACGGCGAGGAGGCCTCCGGCGCGGTGGAAGTCCTCCATCAGGAAGCGGCCGGCGGGCTGGAGGTCGACCAGGACGGGGACGCGCGAGCCGATGCGGTCGAAGTCGTCGAGGGTCAGCTCGACGCCCAACCGGCCCGCGATCGCCAGGAGATGGACGACGGCGTTCGTGGAGCCGCCGATCGCGGCCAGCGCCACGATCGCGTTGTGGAAGGAGGCCTTGGTCAGGAAGGTCGACGGCCTGCGGTCGGCGCCGACCAGCTCCACGGCCCGCCGGCCGGTGTGGTGCGCGGCCTGCAGCAGTCGGCTGTCGGGTGCGGGGGTTCCGGCGACTCCGGGTACGACGGTGCCCAGGGCCTCGGCCACCAGCGCCATCGTGGAGGCGGTGCCCATGGTGTTGCAGTGCCCGCGGCTGCGGATCATCGCGGACTCGGAGCGGGTGAACTGCTCCTGGCTGAGGGTCCCGGCGCGGACCTCCTCCGACAGCCGCCACACGTCCGTACCGCAGCCCAGCGGACGCCCGCGGAAGGTCCCGGTCAGCATCGGGCCGCCCGGCACGACGACCGCGGGCAGATCCACCGACCCGGCGGCCATCAGCAGGGACGGGATCGTCTTGTCGCAGCCACCGAGCAGCACCACGCCGTCGATGGGGTTGGCCCGGAGCATCTCCTCCGTGGCCATCGCCGCCATGTTGCGCCAGAGCATCGCCGTCGGGCGCACCTGGGTCTCGCCCAGCGACACCACCGGCAGATCCAGCGGGATGCCGCCCGCCTCGTGGACACCGTCACGGACCGAGGCCGCGACCTCGTCGAGATGCGCGTTGCACGGGGTCAGATCCGAGGCGGTGTTGGCGATGGCGATCTGTGGCCGGCCCGAGAACGCGTCCTCGGGCCCTCCTCGACGCATCCACGCCCGGTGGATGTAGGCGTTGCGGTCCTGACCCTCGTACCACTGGGCGCTGCGGAGCGTCACCCTCGAGCCCCTTCCGGCAATCGACACACAGGTCTAATCTGTGGAACGCCATGGAGCATACGCAGAGCGATGAGGGATCGACAGACCCCGACGAAGACGGCTCCGAGCGCGTCGGCGGAGCTCGGCTGGTGGGGTCGGACCGGGTGCTCGCGGTCCTCAAGCAGCTCGCCCGGCATTCCGAGGGCGTGGGCCTGGAGGAACTGACCCGGGCGATGGGCAGCCCGAAACCCACCGTGCACCGGGCTCTGGCCGCCCTGCGCCGGGCCGGATTCGCCGATCAGGACGGGCGCGGCCACTATCTGCTCGGCGACGAGTTCCTGCGCATGGCCTTCGCCCACCACGAAGCGCGCCCCGAACACGTCCGCCTGCGGCCGGTGCTGGAAGCGCTGGCCGCCCGCTTCGGCGAGACCGCCCACTACGCCGTCCTCGACGGCCGCGAGGTCGTCTACCGCGCCAAGGTCGACCCGCCCAACGGCGCCGTCCGGCTGACCTCCACGGTCGGCGGCCGAAACCCCGCCCACGCCACCGCCGTCGGAAAGCTGCTGCTCGCCCACGAGTTGAGCACGCCGGAGGCCGTACGACGGTGGATCGGCGACGCTCCCCTGGAGCGCCGGACGCCCCAAACCAGGTGCGGGGCCGAGGAGTTGCACCGCGAGCTGGAGGTAACCCGCACACGCGGTTACGCCCTCGACGACCAGGAGAACGAGGCAGGCGTCAACTGCCTCGCCCTGCCCGTCTACGCCGTCTCACCGACCGCTCCCTCAGGAGCGGTGAGCGTCAGCGCCCTCGCCTACCGAACTCCCGTGCAGACCTTGACCGAAGGGATCGACGACATCCGCAAGCTGCTCGGCCCGCTGAACGGGCCGCACCCGCGATGACCGTCCGCGCCATACGCGCTTTCGTCCTGACCGCACCGGGGGAGTACGCGGTCCAGGAGGTCCCGGCACCCGTGGCGGCTCCCGGGGAAGTCGTCGTCGACGTCGAGCGGGCCGGTGTCTGCGGCACCGACGCCGAGTTCTTCAGCGGCGCGATGGCCTACCTCCACCAGGGACACGCCGCCTACCCCATGCGTCTGGGCCACGAGTGGGCCGGACGCGTGGCCGCCGTCGGCGACGGGGTCGACCCCGCGTGGATCGGCCGGCGGGTCATGGGCGACACCATGCTCGGGTGCGGCGACTGCCGCCGCTGCCGGCGAGGGCACCAGCACGTGTGCGACAAACGGCAGGAGGTCGGCGTACGCGGGAACCGGCCCGGGGCGCTGGCCGAGCAACTGGCCGTCCCCGCCACGTCCTTGCACGCTCTGCCGGACTCCGTCGACGCCGAACTCGGGGCCCTGGTGGAGCCGGGCGGCAACGCCCTGCGCGCCGCGCGGGCCACGGGCGCCGGGCCCGGTGACCGGGTTCTGGTGCTCGGGCCGGGGACGATCGGGCTGCTCGTGGCGATGTTCGTCCGGGCCGCCGGGGCCGAGGTGCACCTCATGGGCCGTACCGCCCCGTCGCTCGCCTTCGCCCGCGCACTGGGCTTCGAGCACGTGTGGTGGGAGGACGCCGTTCCCGAGCTGCCCTTCGACGCCGTCGTCGACGCCTCCAACGCCGCCCATCTGCCGGGCAGGGCACTGGAGTTGGTCGAGCCGGCCGGACGGCTCGTGTACATCGGACTGTCCGGTGAACCGAGCCGTGTCGACACCCGCGCGCTCGCCCTGAAGGACGTGACCGCGGTGGGCGTGCTGTCCGCGTCCCCGGGACTGGCGGCAACGATCCGGGCCTACGCGCAGGGTCTGGTCGATCCGCGACCGCTCGTCGCGGCGACCGTGGGCCTGGAATCGGTCGGCGCCGTGCTCGCCGGAGGACGGCCCGCGGAGGCGGGCCCCGGGCCCAAGGTCCTCGTTGATCCACGGCGGGAGGACGCTCGTCCAGCGCACGAGTGAAGAGGCCTCGTGAGGCCTGGTCTCACGTCTCGGCGGGCCTCGCCGCCGCGGCCAGCCCGGACTGCAGGCGGCGGGCCGCGTCGAGGTGGTCGGCGGTCCAGATGATACGGACCGCCGTGTCCGTGGCCTTGCCGGCCTCGTCGCTCAGATCGCGCCGCAGGGAGGTGACCAGGCGGGCCTCGGCGGCCGGGTCCGGGGGCATCGGGTCCGGCACCGAGGTGCCGCGGTCCAGGCCCGTCGCCAGATTGCGGTACCAGACGGAGACATGGTCCGCGGTGCCCATCAGCACCAGACGTGCGTCCACCCGGTCCGTTTCGTCGGGCTGCTCACCGGCGCGCTGCCACAGGCCCAGGACGGCGTCCGCGGCGAGCCGCAGTCCGACGACGCCGGTGACGAGGGTGGTCATGTCGGCCAGGAGCACCGGTTTGGCGCCGCGCTCCGCGAGATAACTGCGGAAGGCGTCGTCCAGGCGCCGAGCCGCGGCCGCCGCCTGGCGGTTCTCCTCCTCCGGGGCCGCGACGGGCGGGGGGCCGCCGGCGCAGCGGCCCACCGCGTACCGCACCGCGCCGGCCAGATAGCGCGCGCTGTCGGTGTAGGCGGCGGCGAGGGCGCGGTCGACGGCGGCCGTGGCGCCGCGCGGCCAGAAGAACAGGCCGACCAGCACGCTCACCCCGCAGCCCAGCGCGATGTCCTCGATCCGCAGCAGCACGATGTGCCAGTCCGGGTGCCGGCCGATGTTGAACAGGATGACCAGCGTGACGGTGAACGCCGCCTGACCTGCGGCGAAGGAGATGGCGGCGGGTGCGATGCCCGCGACCAGCACGGCGAGGGGCAGCAGGAACCACAGCACTGTGCTGTGGTCGCCGATCAGCTGGAGCAGCCCGGCACCGAGCACCGAGCCGACGAGGGTGCCGCCCAGCGCGCGTACGGCGTTCTGGCCGGTGTTGAGGGCGTTGGAGCGCAGGACCGACAGCGTGCCCAGCAGCACCCAGAAGGAGTGCTGGACGCCGGTGGCGTCGGCGAGGGCGACCGCGACGCCGAGGCCGAGCGCGCCGCGCAGGCTGTTGTGCAGCCAGACGGAGCCGCGCTGGAGGTGGGCGGCGGCCCGCTCGTGCGCCGAGGCCAGCGGCTGGACGACGGTACCGGGTTCGAGGCCCAGCAGCCGCTCCGGCCAGCTGCGGCGCTCGGCGGCCGCGGCCAGGTCCACGTTGCCGGCGATCTGCAGGGTGGCGAACCCCAGTTCCTGCGCGCGGAAGGACAGGTCCAGGGAGCCGAGGAAGTCCCGGATCTCCGCCTCCGTGCCCGGGCGGGGCCGGTGCACCGGCAGCCGGGTGACGGCCCCGTGCTCCATGCCGTCCATGACCTCGCGCAGCTCCGCCGAGGCGGCCCGCAGAGCCTTCGGGTCCGACCGCGGGGCGTCCAGGAGATCGGCGGCCCGCTCCAGGACCTCGGCGGCGGATCGTCGTACCCGATGGGCGTCCCGGTCGCAGCCGGCGTTCCCGTCGTCCGGAGGCGCGCTCTCGGCCACGATGGCACTGAGCCAGGTCAGTTCGTCGACCAGCCGGACGATGGCCCGCGACCCGGTCGACAGGCCGGTCGGCCGATAGGGCGTGGCGTCGAAGGCGGTGCGCAGCTCGGCGGCCGTGGTGGCGGCGCCGTGGGCGGCCACGCGGCAGTGGGCGGGGCTCGGCGCGTCCGGATCGGCGGCGAGCCGGGACGCGTCGGCGTGCAGCTGTGCGGCGGCCGCGCGGCAGACCCGGGCGGCGGGCGCGCTGAGCGGGTCCGCGGTGGGCCGGGGCCAGAGCAGGGAGATCGCGGGCAGGGCGGCGGCCGCCGCGAGGCCCGCGCCGGCGAGCCGGTCGGGCAGCTGCGAGAGCGGGCCGGGTGAGGTCACCGGAAGGACGAAACCCAGCAGCAGTGCCGTCGACGCGCCCGCGAGGACGGAGCTGACCACACCCGCGAACAGCACCAGGAAGCCGACCACCACGGTGACCGTGACCGCCAGCCACGTCTGCCGGGCCACGAGCGTGCCCAGACAGATCAGCAGCGCCCAGGCCACCGCGAGCCCCATATGGGCGCGTAGCCGCTGCACCATCGGACCGGTGAACTCCACGAGCAGCAGCATCGAGAACGAGCCGAACGCCGCGAACGTGGCGATCGTCGGCGCGTGCAACACCTGGCTGCACAGCGCGAACAGGGCCGGCATGACCAGCGCGGTCCGACCCGCCCGGCGCGTCGCCGCCAGCCCCGGATCGTGGTCCCGCAGCCACGCCCCGAGACGCCCGGCGACCGCGAGACGACCAGGTATCCGCATACGCCCGCACACCTCCCGTCGGCACGACGCCCGCGCGCCCCACAGGTGTCGAGTATGTGCGCCCCGGGACCGCGCTGCCCGCCTTCCTGCCGAAAACGTCCGGGGCGCCGGGGCCATGTTTGCGCCCGTGAGCCGGAGTGGAAGGCGGGCACTCGTACGCGGAGCGATCGGCGAAGGATCCGGAGCGGGCAGCCATGACAGACATCGACACGTTCACCGACCGGCTGAACCCCGACATGTGCGTGGTCACGGCCTCGGCGGATGGGCAACGGGCCGGGTGTCTGGTGGGGTTCTTCTGCCAGTGCTCCATCCAGCCAGCGCGGTTCGCGGTGTGGATCTCCAAGGCCAACCACACCTACGACATCGCCCGCCGCGCCGACTGCCTCGCCGTCCATCTGCTGACCCGTGAGCAGCACGCACAGGCGGAGCTGTTCGGCGGACGGACGGGCGACCGGACCGACAAGTTCACCCGGACACCGTGGACACAGGGGTACGGCGGCTCGGCGATCCTGGACGAGGTCGCGGCGTGGTTCGTCGGCACCGTCGAGAGCCACATCGACGGAGGCGATCACGTCGGCTTCGTCCTGGCACCGGTGCAGTGGGGAGGCGGCACGGACGGTCCACTGCTCAGGCTCCGCGACGCGCTGGACATCGACCCGGGCCATCCGGCCTGAACCTCCCCGGGAGTGGCGGTGTCCTAGGTCCATGTGCCGAGGAAGGTTCGGGCTGGGGGAGGGTCCCGCGCCGAGGTCGCGTCGCTACGGTGGGCGATCAGCCACCATCACGCGGACGCACCCAGGAGAGCGATGCCGAGCGACGGCTACACGTACATCTGCGCGTTCGACGGACTGGAGGAGGACGTTCCGCGCCGATTCGAGGTGCAGGGGACTCCCCTCTCCCTCGTGCTCACCGAGAAGCAGGTGTTCGCGATCCACGACGTGTGCTCGCACAGCGCCGTCTCGCTCGCCGAGGGCGAGGTGGAGCGGTGCACGGTCGAGTGCTGGCTGCACGGCTCCCGCTTCGACCTGCGCACCGGCAACCCCCTCGACCCGCCGGCGACGCGCCCCGTCCCCGTGTACCCCGTGCAGATCGAGGACGGCCGCGTCTACGCCTACCACCGCGGAGCCAACGGTGACACAGGTGCCGGACGACGCCGTCGTGGAGCGGGCCGACGCGGCCCGCAACCGCGCCCGGTTGCTGGAGGCGGCCGCCGACCTGGTGGCCGAACGCGGCGCGGACCATGTGACGATGCACGAGGTCGCCCAGGCGGCTGGGGTGGGCAAAGGCACCCTGTTCCGCCGGTTCGGCGACCGGACCGGACTCCTGCTGGCGTTGATGGGGGACGTCGAGGCGGAATTCCACGAGGCGTACAGCGCCGTACGGCCCAACGGGAACGTCGCCGGCACCTCGATCGCCTTCGCCGGCGAGAGTGCCTACGCCCGCATGCTGCACGACGCGCTCGCCCCGGAGAACATCCATGTCGCACAGCTGATCGTGCCGAGCACAACAGCCCGGACGCGTTGGCCCAGCGCCTGTACAGCATGCACAGCGGGCGTGACGTCTTCCGCCACTACTCCGAGCCCCTGCCCGACTGAATGTCCCGACGCCTCTTGATACCGGCCGCCGCCGTGCTGCTGGCCGCGCCGGCCCCCACGCCCGTGCTGCGGCCACCGCACTCCGGCCCGTCACCGACCACGACCTCCGGCAGGACCAGCGCCATGAAGCTGCGCCTCACCATCGACGGCCATCCCGTCACCACCACCCTGATCGCCGATCTGCCCCTTCGGCTGTCCACCTCCGGCGCCCCGGCCGGAGCCGAGCCCAAGGCCGGTGACCTGGCCTACCACAGGCCCTGGGGCAACCTGGTGTGACCCGCACTGAAGTGCGGGTCAGTACGACCGAATCGGCACCGCGGACAAGGTCCTCATAGAAGCCGCGGCCTCCTGATATCCGTCCGCGTGACGTTGTCCAGGAGCCGCTGCGCCCGCTCACAGCTGCGTGCCGGTCTCCTCGGCCAGTGCCATCAACAGGCGGTCCTGGAAGGCCTCGTCGTGGACCGCGTCGTGCGGTTCGCTCCGTTGGCGGTGGTACCAGTACCCGCCCGTGGTCAGGGCCAGCGGGTCGTCGCTCGTCGCGAGCCACACCTGTGTCTCGTGGCCGAGTTCCAGATCGTCGGGCGCGTTCGGCCCGCCCATCTTCGTCGGCACCCAGCCCGGGTCCACCGCGTTGCTCAGCACCCCGGGCCGCAGGCGCGCCACCGCTGCGGTGAGCGTCGTGACGAACAGCTTGCTGTCGGCGTACGAGCCCGCGCCCCGCCCCCGCCAGTCGACGCCGGCGAGTGAGGGGCGCCCGCCGAAGTGCGAGCCGCTGCTGAGGTACACCAGCCGCCGCGGCCCGCGCAGCAGGGCCGTGAGCAGGTACGGCGCGACGATGTTGACCGGCATGACAGCGGGTCCGCTCCACACGCCCGCGTTGTGGACGACCGCGTCGAGCGGCTTGGCGTCATTGAGCTCGGCGGCGATGTCCCGTACCGCCGCACGCTCGGTGAAGTCGCCCACTACGAGGTGGGCCCCGCGCTCGACCAGAGGGTCGAGCGCCGTCGCGCGCTCGTGGCTGCGGGCGTGTACCACCACGTCGTGTCCCGCGGACAGCAACGACGCGGCCGCGGCCCGCCCCAGGCCGTCCGCGGAACCGGTCACCAGGATCCGACTCAAGATGGCACCGCCTCTCGGGTGATCGCTCGTCCCCGTCCCCCTCATCATCGTCGATCAGGCCAGCGGGCTTGGCGAAGACCAGGTCAGCGGGGTTCGCGAACCACCGCCACCTCCCCCGCCGGCACGGTGACCGATCCGGTCGTGGGCTTGCCGGAGAGGAGTTCCGTCGCCTCGGGGGAGACGGGGATCTGGGCGTCGTGGTCGGTGTG
>NZ_JBEXXQ010000063.1:0-62012 GCF_040630525.1 Streptomyces sp. NPDC005799 | reverse complement strand
CCCTTGAGTACGGCCTGGTGAATGGCGTCGGTAATGGTCATACCGACCGAATACGGCGCCGCCCGCTCGTCTCATCGGCAGACGCCGTCAGCTGCCGTCCACGGCCCTCGCGGACCCCCGTGAGGCCCGTCCCGGGCTGAGAGCCCCTACAACTTCTGACACGCGCGTGTAGACGCCGGGACTGCCCGCGCGGCCGCAGCCGCTCCCCCACGACACGAGCCCGATCAGCTTCCCCTGGGCGACGAGAGGCCCGCCGCTGTCCCCCTGGCAGGCGTCGCGGCCGCCCTCCGTCTCCCCGGCGCACACCATGCTGTCGGCCGCGTAGGTGCCGTCGATGCTCCCGGGGTACGCCCGCTCGCACTGGGCGTCGGGCAGTACGCGTACGCGTGCGGCGCGCAGTGTGCGCGCGTAGTCGCCGCCGCCCGTCAGATCGCCCCACCCGTAGACCGTGGCGCTCGTGCCGGGCGCGTACGCCGGGTCACCGGCCGCAGCCATCGCCAGGGTCGCATCCTGCGGCAGCGGCTCGGCCAGGGTGAGCACGGCGAAGTCCCCGGCGTTGGTCTCTGTGTCATAGGCCGGGTTCACCCAGACCTCACGCACCCGGATCTCCGAGCCGCGGTCCGAGAGCAGGTCCGTACGGCCCGTGATGACCCTCAGATCGCGCACCCGGTCCGGGGGCGCCCCCAGGACGTTCTCGCCCATGCAGTGGGCGGCGGTGAGCACGGTCGTACGGCCGATGGCCACCCCGCCGCAGAACTGCCCCGCCCGCGTACCCCCGAACCGGTCACGGCTGGACAGAGCCACCGTCCAGGGGCTCTGGGAGATGTCCACCGGGAAACCGCCCACGACGACGTCGGCGGGCGCGGGGGCGGCGGACAGCAGCGGTATGGCAGTCGCCGTGGCCGCGAGAACGAGCGGCCGGGCCAGTGACCGGATGAAGGGACGACGCATGCGCGCTCCTCACACTGGGATGGTGATCGGAAACCCAGAGTGATCCAGCGCGCCACGCCCCGCACCCGCGCGACAGACACGACGGCACGACAAGGCCCGGCTCCCCGAGGGGAACCGGGCCTTGGGTGTCGTAGGTCCGCGGTCTAGTCCAGGTAGTCGCGCAGCACCTGGGAACGCGAGGGGTGACGCAGCTTCGACATCGTCTTGGACTCGATCTGGCGGATGCGCTCGCGCGTGACGCCGTACACCTTGCCGATCTCGTCGAGGGTCTTCGGCTGACCGTCGGTGAGACCGAAGCGCATGGAGACGACGCCCGCCTCGCGCTCGGACAGCGTGTCCAGAACGGAGTGAAGCTGCTCCTGCAGGAGCGTGAAGCTGACCGCGTCGGCCGGGACGACGGCCTCGGAGTCCTCGATGAGGTCACCGAACTCGCTGTCGCCGTCCTCGCCCAGCGGGGTGTGCAGGGAGATGGGCTCGCGGCCGTACTTCTGGACCTCGATGACCTTCTCCGGGGTCATGTCGAGTTCCTTGGCCAGCTCCTCCGGGGTGGGCTCGCGGCCCAGGTCCTGGAGCATCTGGCGCTGCACGCGCGCGAGCTTGTTGATGACCTCGACCATGTGCACCGGGATACGGATGGTGCGGGCCTGGTCGGCCATGGCGCGGGTGATCGCCTGACGGATCCACCAGGTGGCGTACGTGGAGAACTTGTAGCCCTTGGTGTAGTCGAACTTCTCGACCGCGCGGATCAGACCGAGGTTGCCCTCCTGGATGAGGTCCAGGAAGAGCATGCCGCGACCGGTGTAGCGCTTGGCCAGCGAGACCACCAGACGGAGGTTGGCCTCCAGGAGGTGGTTCTTGGCACGACGGCCGTCCTCGGCGATGATCTCCAGCTCGCGCTTGAGCTTGGGCGCGAGCTTGTCCGCGTTGGCCAGCTTGTCCTCGGCGAACAGGCCCGCCTCGATGCGCTTGGCCAGCTCGACCTCCTGCTCGGCGTTGAGCAGGGGGACCTTGCCGATCTGCTTGAGGTAGTCCTTGACCGGGTCGGCGGTGGCACCGGCGGCCGCGACCTGCTGCGCGGGCGCGTCGTCCTCGTCCTCGTCGGAAAGCACGAAGCCCGCGCTCTCGGCACCCTCGGGCTCGTCGCCGGCCTTGGGGGTCTCCTCGAGCACCTCTTCCTCGAGGACCTCGGCGTCGTCCTTCTTGGCGGTGGTCTTCTTGACCGCCGCCTTCTTGGCGACGGTCTTCTTCGCGGCCGCCGTCGCCTTCTTGGCGACCGGCTTCTTCGCGACAGCGGCCTTCGGTGCGTCGTCCTCGACCGGCGGCGTATCGACAGCGGGGGCCGCCGGGGTGGCGGTGGCGGTGGCCTTCTTCGTGGTCACCGTCTTCGCCGCGACGGTCTTGGTGGCGGTGCGCTTGGCCGGACTCTTCGCTGCGACGCTCTTTCGGGTGCGCTTGGGCTCCGCGGCACTGACCATCAGCGTCACACCCTCTTCCTCGAGGATCTGGTTGAGGCTGCGCAGTACGTTCTTCCACTGAGTGGCCGGAATCTGGTCAGCTTCGAAGGCCCGACGCACATCGTCGCCGGCGATCTGCCCCTCAGCCTTTCCCCGCTCGATGAGAGCCATGACAGAGACGGACTCGGCGATCTCCGGCGGGAGCGTACGGGATGTGCTGGCCGACACGAACAACCTCTCGGAACGTTGGAAAACGGCTTCCGGCCCCGTCCGGGACGGACAGGAGCCGACCACCGGCCTTGGGGATCGGGCCGACGGCGCGGGCGGGGGCCGGGAGGATGCACAGCGCCGTGAACGGCGTCCGTATTCCCTCCTCGGCAGTCACCTCTTAGGTCATCGCAGTGTTCCCGCAAGCGTTACGCCCAATCCGCGTGGCCCGAGTCACACCCCGTAAGCATTCAAAAACGGTCAGACGCGGGCATACGAGATCACGCACGGCTCAGACCAAGGCATCACGGCGCCACGAGTCCCTCGCGCCGTCGGACCCCGCATGATCCCGGAGATGATGCGGGGTCCGACGGGAGCAGCCGGCCGGGCGACGCCCCAGGAGGGGGAGGCGTACCCGTCCGCGCCACTCGTGGTGCGCGGTCAGTGCTCGCGCGGCGCCGGCACCACGCGCTCCACGTCGGGGTGGACGGTGAGCAGTTGGCGCATGGCCGCCTCGGCCGCCGCGCCGTCGCCGGCCGCCAGGGCGTCGGCGATCCTGGCGTGGTGCGCCAGCGACGTCTCGTTGGGCCGGTCACAGCCCGTGACGGGGCTGCCGGAAACCTGGAGTGCGGCCGACACGATCCCGGAGAGGTGCTCCAGCATGCGATTTCCCGCGACCTGGATGAGCAGGGAGTGGAACTCGGCGTCGGCGCGGGAGAAGGTGAGCGCGTCACCCTGCCCCATGGCGTGGCCCATGATCTCGACCATGTCCGCGAGGCGCTGCTGGACGTCCTCGCGCCCGTGCCCGGCGGCGAGGCGGGCGGCGAGCGGCTCGATGGTCCAGCGCAGTTCGCTCAGCTCGCGCCGCTGGTCGTCGCGCTGCGGCCCGAAGGCCCGCCACTCGATGATGTCGGGGTCCAGGAGATTCCAGTCGCTGACCGGACGCACGCGCGTGCCGACGTTCGGACGGGCGCTGACCAGGCCCTTGGCCTCCAGGACGCGGAGCGACTCACGGACGACGGTGCGGGAGACCTCGAAGCGCTGGCCGATCTCCTCGGGCACCAGCGGGCGGTCCGCGCCCAGGTCACCGGAGACGATCATCTGCCCGAGCTGCTGGACGAGTTGGCCGTGCAGTCCGCGTCCGCGGCTGCCCGTGGCGCGCCGGCCCACGCGGCCCAGCTCCGGGTCGGCGCTCTCCCAGGCGGGGACTCCGACGCGGTCGGCGACGTGCGCCTCGGCGTAGGGATAGCGGTCGAGTTCGCCCGGGCCGACGAGGCCGGAGTCTGCGGAGCGGGCGGCGGTCATCATGGTGTGCGCAAGGGTACTCACGGATCCTTTGTCGGCGCTGTCCTCAACTCCCTTGAGGTCTTTGGTGAAAAGCACACGAAAGGGTGATCGCTCACCCCGTCGCAATTGACGCCTTATCGGAAAGATATGGGCTTTCCGCGGGGAGTTGCGCACAGGGTGGGGCGAAAGTGTGCGGACGGACGTCACCGGACCCTGCTGCGCAGGGTCGTGAGCACATACGCGCAGAGCAGCGCGGTCAGCGACAACGTCATTGCCCCACCCACGGGTTGGGCGATCACCCGCGCGACAGCGGACAGATAGCGCTCTCCCCCGAAGGGCCACTGCAGCAGAAGTGTCTCGCGCAACCGCAGCGGGAACCCGGCCGCGGTCCGCACGGACGATCCCGCCAAGGCCTTTTGTACGAGGGGTACGACGACGACCGGCACGGCGAGCACGGCCGCGAGACCCGCGGTGGTGGACCGGAACACACCGGCCGCCAGTACTCCGGCCCACGCACACCCGACGACGAGCCCGGTCCAACTCGCTCCGAGCGCGGGCCAGTCGCCGGGAACTTCCGTCAGCTCCCGTCCGTAGACGACGTAGAGCACCTCGGCGTCGCAGCCGACCGTGAGGATGGCCAGGGTCAGCGCGGTGGCCGTGGCGACGAGGAGCTTCGCGACGAGCAGCCCCAGCCGACGGGGCACGGTGCCCCGGTCCGCCGCCAGCGCGGGGTGGCGGAACTCGTCGCCGAAGGCCAGCGCGCCGAGCAGCCCCGCCCCGAGCGCGGCGGGCGGCAACGGCAGCTCCCACGGCCAGGCGGCCAGCAGCCGCGCCTGCGGTGTGTGCCCGATCCTCGCGGTGAGTACGGCGGTGAGGGCCGACGCGAGCAGTACGGCCCCGGCGACCAGGAACCCCGTGCCGATCCCGGCGGCGCGGCGGATCTCGTAGCGCAGGGGGCGGAGGGGGCTGGGGGCTGGGCGGACGGAGATGGGGGGCGGGAGGGGGGAGAGGGGGTCGGCGGAGCGAGCTTCGGCGGGGCGAGAATTTTGCGCGGGCACAGGCACGGTCGATGCCGGACGGGGGTGCGCGGAGGGCGCAGTGGGGGCGTGGGCGGCGGCTTCGGGGCGCCCGTCGGAGCCCGCCGAGTGCGTTACGTCCGGCAGCCGAAGATTTTGACCAGCGTCGACATCACGATCCCTGGCCGCCGCACGCGAGTCGTCCCGCGTCTGAGAAACCTGGCTGCCGTCGGCATGCCGCTCCCCACCTGCCACGATCGAGTCGTCCCGCGCCGCAGGAACTTGGCCGGCATCGGCATGCCCGTTCCCGCCCGCCGCACTCGTGTCGGCGCGCTGCTGAAGAACCTGACCAACCTCCGCATGCCGGTCCCGGCCCGTCGCATGCGGCTCGTCGCGCATCTGAACGACCTGACCGGCATCGGGCTGGCCGACCTTCGCCTCGCCGAGCCGCAGTGCCTCAGCCGTCGGCCCGGTCCGGGGAACATCTCCGGCTCCCGGACCCATGTCACCCACCTCGTCGGCGAGTTGGTGGACGAGAATGCCGTGACGGAAGGCGGCCTCGCCGATGTCGGCGCAGGTACTGCCGTACACGGACAGGCGGTTGCCGCCCTCGCGAACGACCTCGACCGAGCGCTGGGCGGCGCGGGCCTCCTTCGCGAGGAGATCGGCCAGGCGCGCGGCGTACGGGCTGCGGACGGCGACGCGGGGGCGCAACCGGGTCCGGGCGAACTCGGCGGCGTCCTGGTCTGCGACGAGTCTGCCCTGCTCCAGGGTGACGACCCGGTCGGCGTTGCGGGCGGCCTCCTTGGGGTCGGCCACGGTGAGCAGGACCGTGCCGCCCTGCGTGGCGTGGGCGCGCAGCATGCTGTGCAGCCAACGGGTCTCACGCCCGGAGAGGCCGTCGGCGGGGTCGTCGAGGACCAGCGTGTGGGGGTCGGGGAGCAGGGCACAGGCGAGGCCGAGCCGGCGGTCCATGCCGCGCGAGAGGGTGCCGAGGCGTTCGTCGCGCAGGCTGACCAGGCCGACCACTTCGAGGACCTCGTCGGCCCGGCGGACGGGGACTCCGGCGGCGGCGCACAGCATGCGCAGATGGCCGCGGACCGTGCGCGCCGGGTGTCCGGGTACGTCTCCCAGGAGCACGCCGACCTCGCGTGAGGGGTGGGCGATGCGGTGCAGGGGACGGCCTCTGAAGTAGGTGATGCCACGGCCCTGTTGCAGTTCGAGCATGAGTCTGAGCGCCGTGGTCTTGCCCGCTCCCGCTGCGCCGAGCAGCGCGGTGACGTGGCCCGCTCGCGCGTCGAAGGAGACGTCGTCGACGGCGGGCGGGAGGTCCTTGCGGGGATTGCTGGTCAGTCCGAAGGCCTGGATCACTCGTAGCAAGATAGCGCGCTATGTCCGTTTTTTCGGGCAGCACAGGGCCAGTTCGCGGCCCGTCGCCCCACGTTTCCGGAACCTTGCTCGCCGTTAGCTCCCGGACCGGTTCCACCGCGCTCCGTGAAGCGTGCCGTCACACTTCGGGGCGCAGCATCGGGGGGTTGAGCAGAGTGGCGCCACCGGCACGGAAGAGCTGTGCCGGGCGGCCGCCCTGGCGCGTGGTCGTGCCGCCTGTGGGCACGAGGAATCCCGGGGTGCCCGTCACCTTGCGATGGAAGTTGCGTGGATCGAGCGCCACGCCCCACACCGCCTCGTAGACCCGGCGGAGCTCGCCGACCGTGAACTCTGTGGGGCAGAACGCCGTGGCGAGGGACGAGTATTCGATCTTGGAGCGGGCGCGCTCCACGCCGTCGGAGAGGATCTGGGCGTGGTCGAAGGCGAGCGGCGCCACCGGTTCGCCGTCCCGGCCGTAACCGCCCTGCTGCAGCAGCTCGTCGACCGGTGCCCAGCGTGCGTTGCTGGCGTCGCCGCCCGCTCGGGGTGCCGGCAGGTCGGGGGCGAGGGCGAGGTGGGCGACGCTGACGACCCGCATCCGGGGGTCCCGCTTGGGGTCGCCGTAGGTCGCGAGCTGTTCGAGGTGCGCGCCGTTGTCCTGGGCGGGGACGGACGGGTCATGGGCGCGCAGTCCGGTCTCCTCCGCCAGCTCGCGCGCCGCCGCCTGCGCCAGGTCCTCGTCGGCCCGTACGAACCCACCGGGAAGCGCCCAACGGCCCTGGAAAGGCGGTTCGCCCCTGCGTACCGCCAGCGCGCACAGGGCATGGCGGCGCACGGTCAGCACGACCAGGTCAACGGTGACGGCGAAGGGCGGAAAGGCTGACGGGTCGTAGGGCATGCGGCGATCATAGTCGTCTGCCTGACGATAAACACTCCATTCGTCGGCCGCCTCGATGGTTGATCGACTTCGGTCACTTCGGTCCGGTATGAGCCGCACCGTCTCCTCCCAGGTGTTGTGCGGTGATGCGTCGTGCGAGGTCACACTCCCAGTGACAGCCCTTCGGCCGCCTCCTCGACCATGGCGAGTCCGAGCCGACCGACCCGTACGGAGAAGGGGGCGTCGGCCACCCGTAGGCCGGTCAGGACGATCTCGCCCAGGGGCGCGCTGCGCAAGGGGCGGAGCGTGACCGAGCGGGCGGGGGCATCGGGGCGGATCCCGGCGAGCGTGGTCAACAGGAGCACGCCGGCGGCCGCGGCGGTGGCGGCCGGCCGACAGGCCGCCGGGTGCGGGAGCGGGGCGCTCGCCTCGGTGCGCTGATCCCCTGCGTACATCTCGGGCAGCCGGTGGCCGAAGGTCTCGGCCGCCGCAAGAACGCCACGCAACAGGGAACCCGCTTCCTTCTCGTAGCCCGCGGCGGCGAGGCCCGCTACGGCCACGGCCGTTTCGTGCACCCGCACGGCCCCGCTCCGGTGCCCGAACGGGTTGTGCCCCGGTTCCTTCGTGCCCAGACTCCTCAACCCCCAGCCGGAGTCCATGGCGGGGCCGCCGAGCAGCCTGGCGAGTTGTTGCGTCCGCACCTTGTCGAGCAGGCACGGTGCCTGTTCGCCCGCGCCGAGCAGGCCGGTGTCGAGCAGATGGACGGCGGCCGCGCCCAGGTACGGCACCGGGCTGCCGTCCGGGAGTCGTGCGGCCGCGGGCCGGCCTCCGCCGCGATCGTCGATCCAGAACTCCTCCCGAAACGCCGTCCGCAATGCCCGCGCCCACTGCCGCAACTCCTCCCCACCAGGCCGGCCGTAGACGTCGAGCAGATCGGCACCGAGCAGTGCCGCCCGGTGCGCATGGGCCTGTGTCTCGCAGCGGGCGGGGCCACCGGGGTCGGGGTCGTTGAGGTAGGTACCGTCGCCGATGGTCGTCCGCAGCCAGGTCAGACAGCGTTCGGCCGGGGGCAACAGTTCTTCCGTCTCCTGTTCCGACAGCCCCCATCGGCGGGCCTCCGCGAGGAGCACCGGGTAGAGCAGCGTGGCCTCCGTGGCCGTGCAGCCCGGTGGCAGATGGGGGCCCGCGTCCCGTCGTGGTCCCGGGATCAGGCCGGACTGCCGCCCTGGGCCGGTGAGTTGGGTGCGGGCCAGGGTACGCAGCGTGCCCGCGGTGAGCCGAGTGCCGAGCGCCAGCGTCATCCTTGCCGCGGCGAGCGCTTCGGCGGGGGCCGAACCACAGCGCCAGGGAGCGCCGGCCGCGAGGTGGGTGTCGGAAGGACGGGCGGGGTCGCGCAGCAGCAGAGCCTGGAGGTCCTCGATGCTCGTCCGCAGGAGCGGCTGGAGCCTGGGATCGTCGCCCGACGCCCGCGCGACGGCGAAGGGGTCGGCCGCGGTACGGCCAACGGCTCGGACGGCCGCCACTCTGTCGGGCCGTACTCTCAGCTCCACGCTGGTGCTGCCGCCGGGAGGCAGATCCAACTCCCAGCGCAGCAGCCCTGCAGAGGCCAGCGCGTCCGCGGGCGGTGGATCCGCCGTGACCGACGAGGTACCGCCGGCGCTGGACCAGCGCAGCCCCGAGTCGTGGACGGTGGCGGGGAGTTCGCGCCCCGCTCTGCCGGATGCGATCGCGCCCAGGTCCGCCAGGTCCGTCCCCAGGGACACCTCGACCGGGAGGCGCAGGGCGCGTGGGACCGCATTGTGCAGCGTGATCCGCTCCGTGCCGTCCGCGTGGCGGACGCGTTCCACCATGAGGTCCGGGTCCGGACCGGAGTGCGGGGAGACGTGCACGGCGCCCACGAAGCGGGCCTGGTCGGCCGCCGTCATCCGGGCCTGCAACGCCAGCGGTTCTCGCCCGGCCACGCGGACCTGGCAGCGGGAGAGCACGCGTCTGCCCGCGCAGTAGAACCCCTCCAGTCCTTGACCGGTCATCTGTCCCTGTTCCGTGGAGATGGCAAGGCCGGGAAGGGCGACACAGATCATGACGGTATGGGCTGGCGGTAACTCGGTAGATCGACGAGGAGTCGGGCCCAGGGTGCCGCGGGGCGGCGGGGCTGGTCCTCCAGGCGGAAAGGTGGGCGCGGGGCGAGGCTGGGCGACCGGCGCGGGCGTGGTCCGTCCCTCGCCGGGTGTCTGATGCCGGTCGGGTGTCCTGCCAGTCACCCAGGGCTGGCGCAATGGTCGTGAGGTGTTCGTTGCCGGATCCGCAGGCCTGCCGCTGCTTCGACTGCGCGGGGCCGCTCCTTCGCCGGACCCGGGCCGACTCAGCGACGGGGCCGCAACGGTTGGCGTAGGCGGGCAATTCCCTTGTCCAGGGAAACCAGCCCGGGGCGCCTCCCGGCCGTTCGCCGCGGGCCAAGGCCCGGCCGTGAACGCGGTCGAAAGCCCTTCCCGGCTCCGGATGAGGGGCACTCTCCCCTCCTGGCCCTCCTGGTCGACGGGCAAGGACAGGGACACGTCGATCCCTGGGTGCGAGGAAGTACGCGGTGCCGCGCCGGCTGCCTCTTGATCGGCGCGGTCCGCGAGAACCGCAGGCACCGGCGGATCGGCTCCCTGCCGGGAGGGCGGCTTCCATCGACCACTGACGGAACAGTCGGCGGAAGGCTCGGAGGGCTCGGAGAGCGAGGTCGGCTGATGCATGCGGTGGCTTCTTCTGCGCTCGGTGCACCCCGGGCGTGTGCGGCGCCGGGTGGAGGGATCCGGACGGACGTGTGGGGGACGACGGCTCGGCCCGTGCAGGCGCTCCGCCACTCAGGTGAACGCGATGGGACTCCTCCGGGTCACGCCTACTGTCGGCCACGCCGACCGAATGGCGGTGAGTGCGCCGACCGCTCCCGACCACCGGTCGCGGTCGGGGCTCCACAACTCCCGCTCGCCCACCGTCATCATCCCGACGGCAGTCCCTGGAGCCCTGCCGGCCGGTGCTCACACCTCCCCCTCGGTGCCGTCGCCTCCCAAGCGGGCGCTGCCGGGGCGGTTGTCGCGGTGGCGCGTGGACTGCTTCCCGGACGGACTCGGGTGCGTGCTGCCCTTTCGCCCGGCGCCCGGACGCGTCCCCTCGGCCGTCGACGGCCGTGAGCGGGGGACGCCCACGGTGCTCTTCGCACCGTCCGCCGCCCGTGCCACACGGGTCCGTCCGCCAACCGTGGCGCCTGAACGGGAGCGGCGTCGCGCTCGCCCGCCCCCCTCCGGCGCCGGGCCCGGCTCAGCGGGCTCGGCCGCCGTGGACACAGCGGCAGCCTCCTCACTCGCGCCCTGCCGGACCGACCCCCGGACGCGATCCCGGCGTTCCGCGCGCAGGCAGCGCCGGATCGACTCCGGGTCCAGGTTCTCGTTGCAGGCCTGGTGCAGCAGGCGGGCGAAGAGATAGTCCGGATCCGCACCGAGTGCCATGGCGAGCGCCTCTCGGGCCTCGATGTCGTCTCCGGACGACCAGGCGACCCAACCCGCCAGGGTCAGCGGTGCCGCGGCGTGCTCTCCGTAGGGTCCGACGCAGCGGCGGGCGAGAGCCCTCCACAGGCGCAGCGCGGGAGCGGCGTCGTCGCCCTCCATCCACTCGGCCGCCCGGTCTCGGGTGGCGCGGTCCTGCAGGCCGAGGATCAGCGTCGCGGCCTCGTCGTGGCCGAGGAGCTGGTCGTCGCGGACGTCCGCCGCGAGGGCGCCGGTCACCGGCGCGGCCTCGGCCAGGCGGCTCATGATCCGCTCGGCGAGTTCGAGCGTCTCCTCGGCCACGTCCGCACGGTTGGCGTCGTCGAGGATCCGCGGGACCACGGCCATGCTCGCGGTGTCCAGGGCGATCTCCTGCTCCAGAGCGGCCGCGGTCTCCCACGGCTGCAACCTGGCCCTCAGCTCGCGCAAGGTGCCGCGCACCTGAAGGCCGGCGTAGGTGGCCGCGGCGGCCAGGACGGAGGTGCCGGGCAGCCCCATGGGCAGGCCGTCGGACGGGCAGCAGACCTCGTTGCTGCAGCAGTACGACCAGAAGCGGCCGTCCGAGACGCACAGCGCCTCGATCACCGGTACGTCCAGCTGACCGCACTCGATGCGGAGCTTCTGGGCCAGCGGGCGCAGTCGCTCCATGACCTGGCGGCCGGACTCGCCCTGCGCGGGTTCCTGGCAGAGGTAGGCGACCATCTGCTCGGGCCGGGTTCCTCGGCGCTCACTCCCGGTGACCAGGCCATGGGCCAGCTGCCGCGCGACGGATGGCCAGTCGTCGGGGTTCGCGGGAATGCCGAGCCGCGCGCGGCCGCCGAACCGGCCCTGGCCGTCCCTGTCGTGCAGGGCGACGAGGACGATGCTGTCCTCGGGGCGGTAGCCGAGCAGATACGGCATGGCGTCGGCCAGTTCGGCCGGGGTGCGGAGCGTGACCTGATGTTCGGGGCCGTGGCTGTCGTATGCGGTCGGGCCTGCCTGCCCGGCGGTCCTTCCGTTTTCGGCGCTGCCGTTTTTCGCGCTGGCGTTTTCGGGGGATCCAGTGCTTTCGCTGTGATTCGTCATGCGCAGACGATCTCGCGGATCATGGAGTTCCGCTTTGCCCTGTGGATAACCCTGACCAGGGACACCTCAACGCCGAACACCGCCCCGACAACGTGCCACCCGCCCTGGTCCGGATTGTCAGTGGCGTCCTGTTGGATGGAACACATGGAGCACACGAGCAACGCGGAACTGCGGGCGGCCGCCGACGCGGTCCTCGCCCGACTCGTCGGGGACAGCACCGGCGCGGCCCGGCTGCGTGAGGACCAGTGGCGGGCGATCGAGGCGCTGGTCGCCGACAGACGCCGGGCACTGGTCGTGCAGCGCACGGGGTGGGGCAAGTCCGCGGTGTACTTCGTGGCGACCTCGCTGCTGCGCGCCCAGGGCAGCGGACCGACGGTGATCGTCTCCCCGCTGCTCGCGCTCATGCGCAACCAGGTCGAGGCCGCGGCGCGGGCCGGAATCCATGCACGGACCATCAACTCCTCGAACACAGAGGACTGGGAGACGGTCCAGGACGAGATCGCGGCGGGCGAGGTCGACGTGCTGCTGGTCAGCCCGGAGCGGCTCAACAACCCGGACTTCCGGGACCAAGTGCTGCCCAAGCTCGCCGCCGCGACCGGGCTGCTCGTGGTCGACGAGGCGCACTGCATCTCCGACTGGGGCCATGACTTCCGCCCCGACTACCGACGGCTGCGCACCATGCTGGGCGACCTCCCGCCGGGGGTTCCCGTACTGGCGACCACAGCGACCGCCAACGCCCGGGTGACCGCCGATGTCGCGGAGCAGCTCGGCACCGGGGGCACGTCGGACGCCCTGGTACTGCGCGGTCCGCTGGACCGGGAGAGCCTGACCCTGGGGGTTCTGCGGCTGCCGGACGCCGCGCACCGGATGGCCTGGCTGGCCGATCACCTGGACGAGCTGCCGGGTTCCGGGATCATCTACACGCTCACCGTGGCCGCCGCCGAGGAGGTCACCGCCTTTCTCCGGCATCGCGGGCACAGCGTCGCCTCCTACACCGGCAAGACGGAGAACGCCGACCGGCTGCAGGCCGAGGACGACCTCCTCGCCAACCGGGTGAAGGCCCTGGTCGCCACCTCCGCGCTCGGCATGGGCTTCGACAAGCCGGATCTCGGCTTCGTGGTGCACCTCGGCTCGCCCTCCTCCCCCATCGCCTACTACCAGCAGGTGGGCCGCGCCGGACGCGGGGTCGAGCACGCCGAGGTGCTGTTGCTCCCGGGCAAGGAGGACGAGGCGATCTGGGAGTACTTCGCGTCGCTGGCCTTCCCGTCGGAGGACCTCGTGCGCCGCACGCTCGACGTCCTCACGCGCGCGGACAGGCCGCTCTCCCTGCCCGCCCTGGAACCACTGGTGGAGCTGCGCCGCTCCCGCCTGGAGAGCATGCTCAAGGTGCTCGACGTCGACGGTGCGGTCAAGCGGGTCAAGGGCGGCTGGATCGCGACCGGCCGCCCCTGGACGTACGACGCCGATCGCTACGCGTGGGTCGCCCGGCAGCGTGCGGCCGAGCAGCAGGCGATGCGCGACTACGCGTCGACGGCGGACTGCCGCATGGAGTTCCTGCAACGCCAGTTGGACGACGAGGGCGCCAAGCCCTGCGGCCGCTGCGACAACTGCGCGGGAGCACGGTTCACGGCCGGCACGTCTGCGGCCGCCCTGGACGCGGCGCGGGACGATCTGGGCCGGGCGGGCGTGGAGGTGGAGCCGCGTCGCATGTGGCCGACCGGGCTGCCGGCGATCGGCGTCGATCTCAAGGGGCGTATTCCGGCCGCTGAACAGGCCACCGCCGGAAGGGCGTTGGGCCGTCTGTCGGACATCGGCTGGGGCAACCGGCTGCGCCCGTTGCTTGCTTCCGACGCTCCGGACGGCCCCGTGCCGGACGACGTGGCGAAGGCTGTCGTGGGCGTGCTTGCCGACTGGGCCAGGGGCCCCGGCGGCTGGGCGCCAGGGGTGGAGGACACGCAGCCGCGTCCGGTCGGGGTGGTCACGGTCCCCTCTCGCAGCCGACCCCAGCTGGTCGGTTCGCTGGCCGCCCGCATCTCGGAGGTGGGCAGACTGCCGCTGCTGGGTTCGGTGGAGTACACGCAGGACGCGACCCGCGTTCCCCGCAGCAACAGCGCGCAGCGTCTGAAGGCACTCGACGGCGCGCTGACCGTGTCGCCGGCTCTGGCCTCCGCCCTTGTCGGGGCCGGCGGCCCAGTGCTGCTGGTCGATGACTTCACCGAGACCGGCTGGACCCTGGCGATCACGGCCCGCCTACTCCTCCGCGCCGGTGCGGAGGGGGTGCTGCCGCTTGTTCTGGCCGTCCAGGGCTGACCGCCGTCACCTGCGCCCGTGCACGACAAGCCTGGTCCGCTCCGCCAATCGGCACCCCCTATGGACGGCCTATACCCCAACGATGTACGAACGCGAGGTGAACGGTCACCTCATGCGTCGCAACACAGCCCACTGGGTAGGGATATAAACCACAGACCGTCAGATATCGGTCAGTGGCCCCAATTGCTCGTTGCCGCATCCAAGTTCGACAGCAAGAATTGAACTCCGCTCCCCGCACGGCTCACCCGTGGTCCGGTAGGGCTCTGCTGCGGTGCGCGCTCCCCCGATCCGACCTCGCCCGCAGTGTGGGCACGTAGCCGAAGGGAGGACCGTGACCTTCGGATTCGCTCCGTCCTCCGCGGCATCCACGTCGACGTCTGCCGACCTGTCCGCCGCATCCGTCAACCCCCTTGTCCGCATGCTCGAACCGGCGGAGTGGGCCGCTGCGGGAATCCCGCTGCTGCGCAATCCCCGCGAGGTCGTCAGCGGTCTGCACTCCCGGCACCGCCCCAAACCCGCGACCGCGATCGTGGCCGTACTCGATCCGGACGAACGGCTGCGGGCGAGCGCCTCGTTCGTCCGCCGCCCGGCCCCCGCCGACGGCTGGATGTTCCGCAACGCCCTGCTCGCCCAGTTGCGCCGGGTCATCCCCCACGACCTCCGCCTTCGCACTCCGGTGCGCACCGCGGTGCTGCTCTACTGCCGTGAGGGCGACTCCCGTTGGACGGAGGAGGACGGCGCGTGGATGTGGGGCCTGCGTGACGCGTGCACGTTGCACGGTCTGCGCTGCGGCGCGTACATCACGCTGACCCGGGACGGCTGGCAGGTGCTCGGAGAGGGGCGCGGCGGTCGCCGTCCGAGCGCGGACTCCTCGCCGGAACCTTTCGGCATGTCCGAGGCGCCGCTTCCGCTGCCCCGCACCGGCGGTGCGGCCTCGGAGGTCCTGCGCCGCGCCGCCGCCCGCTGATCGCATCGCCGGGCCGCGCGGCCCGGACGGCACACCTTCTCTCGTACGTGCGCGGCCCGCACGACCATGACCGCGTACACACATCGGTCACGCCCGGCCGCGCTCCGTACGACCGCTCGCCGGCGCACCCGGCCGCCCGCACCGACTCAACCCGCCCCGTCAGGGCGGAACTCGGCCGGTCCGTCCGTCACGGGCACACCCGACCGAGCAAGTCGATCGGTCAGCTTCGCGCATGCCGGAGTGACCGCACCACCATGTCCCTGAGCGGCCGACTGGACCGCGCGGCGGCGGCCGCGAAGTCGGACGGAGACACCCACCCGGCGTCCCACGCCGAGGTCGTGCGCGCACGCGAAAGCGTCCACCGTGCTGATGCCACCGCAACGGCGCCCCGGCCGCCTGGGCGGCCCCCCCGGAGGAACCTGGGGGCTCAGACGCCAGCGCCCAGTACCGAGTTGATCTGCTGCGGGTCGCCGCAGACGATCAGCAGGGCGCCGGCCCGGGCATGGGCCAGCGGGAGGGCGGTGGCGGCGGCAGCGGCGGGACCACCGTTGACGGCGACCACGACCACGGGACGCGACGTCGCGCGCGAGGCGACCGATGCGTCGGCGTAGAAGACGTCGTCGCCCGCGTCGTGCTGCGCCCAGTAGGAGGCTTCACCGAAGGACAGTTCGTGGGCGGCCCACGGGTGCTGCTCGCCGGTGGTGATGACGAGTACGTCGCCAGGAGCGCGCCCCGACTCGAGCAGCAGGTCCACGGCCTCTTCGGCGGCGTCGAGCGCGCCGTCGGCCGAGGCCGGGATCAGCTGGATCTGCGGGGTCGCCGAAGCGGCGACGGGGGACGCGGGAGCAGCCGGGCCCGAAGGCCCGGGCGTGGCCGCGGCCGCGTCGCGCGACGTACGTTGCACCGGCGGAGTGGGCCGGTGCGGACCGGGACGACCGGGCCGCGGCGGGGCCGCGGGACGGGGGCCGGGTACGGGACGAGGGGTCGGCGCGGTGCGGCCACTGGCCGGAGTGACGCGGGGACCCTGGGCACTCTCGTGAATCTGAGGCTCCTCGGGAATGAGAGGCATGGGCTGATATTTATCAAACGTTGGTGCGGCTGGCGTCGCCGGGTGGCACCTGAGGGCGAGCGGAATCGTCAGAAATCGAAGCCGAGCTGCCCCTCGATCTCCGGAACGTTTCCGTCCGCCCAGCTGCGGGCCTTCTTGAGGTGACGCCACTGGGGCAGCGCATCAAGATACGCCCACGACAACCGGTGGTACGGGGTGGGCCCCCGCACCTCCAGTGCGGCCTTGTGCACGGGCGACGGATACCCGGCATTGTCCGCAAAACCGAAGTCTGCATGGTCGATACCCAGTTCGGCCATCATTTTGTCGCGCTGAACCTTGGCGATCACCGAAGCCGCCGCGACCGCCACACACGAACGGTCGCCCTTGATGACCGTACGGACCCTCCACGGGGTCCCCAGGTAGTCGTGCTTCCCGTCCAGGATCACCGCGTCCGGCCGGACCGGAAGAGTCTCCAGGGCTCGAACGGCGGCCAGCCGCAGGGCGGCCGTCATGCCCAGATCGTCGATCTCCTCGGGGGAGGCGTGACCCAGCGAGAACGAGGTCACCCACTTCTCCAACTCCTGGGCGAGCGCGGTACGCCGCCTGACGGTGAGCAGTTTGGAGTCGGTGAGGCCTTCGGGTGGCCGGCGCAGTCCGGTGACCGCCGCGCAGACGGTGACGGGGCCGGCCCACGCGCCACGCCCCACCTCGTCGACACCGGCAATGATCTTCGCCCCGGTCGTGGCGCGGAGTGAGCGCTCGACGGTGTGAGTAGGTGGTTCGTACGGCATGGCGTCCTTAGCGTACGCCCCGCGGATCACCCGGCGACACCCCGCCTTGCCAAAGTCATGTCAGGAGCGACGACCCCTGCCGTCAGGCGCCGTTGGGGCGCAGCAGCGGAACCATCAACCGGTCGATCATCTCCTCGAGGTCACGGTCGGGCCATTCGCTTCCGCGCATCTTGTTGCGGTACATCATCATGGCCGGGATGACATCGAAGACATAGCTGTTCGCCGCGTCGGGCCGCACCTCATGCCGCTCTATTCCGCGCTCGATGACCTCATGGAGCAGTTTGACCGTGGGCTCCACGATCCCGTTGAAGATCACGCCATGGAAGCGCTCGGCCTGCGTCGGATCGCACTCGTGAATGACGGAGCGGACGGCGGAACCGGGGCGCGAGAACATCGCGTCGCGCGCGTTGCGGCAGAGGGCCAGCAGGTCCTCGCGCACACTGCCGAGGTCGGGCGCCTCCTCGAAGCGGGGCAGTCCGGCCTGCAGCGCGTCGGCGACGAGGTCCTCCTTGGAGGGCCAGCGCCGGTACACCGCGGCCTTTCCGGTCTGGGCGCCCGCGGCGACACCTTCCATGGTGAGGCCGTTCCAGCCGACCGTACTGAGCTGATCCAGGGCGGCATCGAGGATGGCGCGTTCGAGCACGGCGCCGCGCCGACGGAAGGAGGCCGCCTGAGCGGGGGCGGCCGTCCAGCGCGAGGTAACCATCTGAGTGTCTCCAGCGAGCATGGGGAGCGGGTGTCTCGGGGGCGGAGTCGCACCGCGCGGCAACGACGGGGGACTCGCCGCGCGACGCCAATTTAAGTGAACGCTTGCGTTCACTATGGGGGACTCACTACGGTTGACGCGACAGTGAACGCGAGCGTTCACTAACGTATTCGTGGGGGACCCATAGTGACAACCTCTCAGTTGATCAAGGACCAGAAGCCAGGTGCGGCGCGCCGGGACGGGCGTCCCGGGATCGCACTCGCGGTCATCGCGGCCTGCCAACTCATGGTGGTACTCGACGCGACGATTGTGAACATCGCGCTCCCGCACATTCAAAACGCGCTGCAGTTCAGCACCACGGACCTCACGTGGGTGGTCAGCGCCTACACACTCACTTTCGGCGGTCTGCTGCTCCTGGGCGGCCGGGCCGGCGACATCCTCGGCCGTCGCCGGGTCTTCATGACCGGCATCCTGCTGTTCACCTTCGCCTCGCTGCTCGGCGGACTCGCCCAGGAGCCCTGGCAGCTGCTGGCCGCCCGTGTCCTGCAGGGCATGGGTGGCGCGATCGCGTCGCCCACCTCGCTGGCACTGATCACCACGACGTTCCCGGAGGGGCCCGAGCGCAACCGTGCCTTCGGGGTCTTCGCCGCGGTCTCCGCGGGCGGTGGTGCGATCGGCCTGCTCGCAGGCGGCATGCTCACCGAGTGGCTCGACTGGCGCTGGGTGCTCTTCGTGAACGTGCCCATCGGCGTGGTGATCGCCCTGCTCGCGCCGATCTACATCAACGAGTCCGAACGCCACACCGGGCGCTTCGACATCGGCGGTGCCCTGACCTCGACAGCCGGCATGGCATCCCTCGTCTACGGCTTCATCCGCGCGGCGGACGACGGCTGGCGGGACAGCCTGACCATCGGCTCCTTCGCGGCTGCCGTGATCCTCCTGGTGTCCTTCGCCCTCGTCGAGTCCCGGGCCAAGGAACCGATCACCCCGCTGCGGATGTTCGCCGACCGCAACCGCTCCGGCACATACGTGATCATGCTCAGCCTGGCCGCGGCGATGTTCGGCATGTTCTTCTACATCGTCCTCTTCGTGCAGAACGTGCTGGGGTACAGCCCGATCCAGGCCGGCCTCGCCTTCCTGCCGGTGACGGTCGTGATCGCGATCGGCGCGGGGCTGTC
This sequence comes from Streptomyces sp. NPDC005799, assembly GCF_040630525.1. NCBI lineage: Bacteria > Bacillati > Actinomycetota > Actinomycetes > Kitasatosporales > Streptomycetaceae > Streptomyces > Streptomyces sp. NPDC005799. The sequence goes on along the minus strand of NZ_JBEXXQ010000063.1, from coordinate 43,260 downwards.
GCAGCGTTTCCTGCCGGTGCTCGGCCCGAAGCCGTTCATGCTCACGGGCTCGGCCCTCGCGGTGATCGGGCTTGCCTGGCAGACGCTGATCAGCTCCGACAGCTCGTACGCGGGCGGAGTGCTCGGTCCGATGCTGGTGTTCGGTTTCGGCATGGGCCTCAACTTCGTGACACTCACGGTGACCGCGGTCTCCGGGGTCGCCCAGCACGAGGCAGGCGCGGCCTCCGGGCTGCTGAACGCCATGCAGCAGGTGGGCGGTTCGCTCGGCCTGTCGATCCTGACCACGGTGTTCGGCTCGGCGAGCAAGGACGAGGCGCGCAAGCAACTGCCGAAGTTCCTCGCCGACGGTTCGGCGGCGCAGAAGGAGGAGTTCGCCAAGACGCATCAGCTGCCCGGCACTTGGGGCCACCAGGTGCTCGCCCACGGCATCTCGATGGGCTTCGTGGCGGCCGCGGCCATGGCCGTACTCGCTCTCGGCACCGCCTGGTTGGTGATCCGGGTCCGCAAGAGCGACCTGGAGGCGCTCGCCGGGACGGCGACCCCGGGAGCGGTCTGAGCGGCCACTGGCACAGAGCCGCGGATGGCCGGGGCGGGTCCAGGGGACCGACGGCGAGGACGCCGTCCCGGCCGTCCGCACACCGCTTGCAGCGCACCAGAACGCCAACCGCATGACCACCCCCAGAACTCCCCTGCCCAGCTCCATCCGCCCGCGGCGGGACCGTCACCTGGCACAACGGACGAGCAGTGACGCAGAGTTCCCGATGATTACGTAGAGTTTCCACCGGGCCTTGCGGACCTGCGGCCGCCCCCTCAGACGGGCGTCACGTGGTGTGGGGCACCCAATCCGGCAGAGTCTCCGTCCGCTCCGCCCACGCGGTCGGCGGCACTCCCGCCTTCCCGGCGGCGATCACACCGCCCACGATGGCGCAGGTGGTGTCCACGTCCCCGCCGACCTGGGCCGTCGCCCAGAACGCCCGCTCGTAGTCACCGAGCGCCCGCGCCGCCGACCACACGGCGAAGGGCACGGTGTCGTGGGCCGACGTACGCCGTCCGCAGCCCAGCACGGCCGCCACGGTGCCCGGATCGTCGTAGTCGAGCATGTCCCGCGCCCGCCGCAGCCCCGCGCCGACAGCGCTTTTGGGGACGAGTTCGACGACACGGTCGAGAAGGGCCTCCGGGCTCGGAGGGCCACCGGGTGAGCCGGCCAGCGCGGCCGCCGCGGCCACGGCCATGGCGCCCACGACCGCCTCACGATGCTGATGGGTGGGGTATGCGGAGATCTCCGCCTGATGGGTCGCCTGCTCCGGGTCGTCCGCGTACCAGGCGCCCAGCGGGGCGATCCGCATCGCCGCGCCGTTGCCCCAGGACCCCTGCCCGTTGAAGAGCTCGGCCGCCAGCTCTCGCCAGTCGCCGCCCTCGCGGACCAGTCGGAGCAGGCGGTTGACGGCCGGACCGTATCCGCGGTCGAAGTCATGGTGTTCGGCGAAGGAGAGCGCCAGGGCGTCCTGGTCGATGCGGCCATGGGCGGCGAGGACGGCGACCACGGAACAGGCCATCTCCGTGTCGTCGGTCCACTGCCAGGATCCGGGCGGCAACTCACGCCGTTGCAGCAGCGGATAGTTCGCCGGTACGAAGAACTGGGAGCCCAGGGCGTCCCCCACCGCCAGTCCGCGCAGGCTGGCCAGAGCGCGCTCCAGGCGCTCTTGAGAGGAGTCAGGGGTCATCGTTCCGCCACTCTATCCGGTGATCCCGTACGGCTCCGGATCTCGCCAGCGTTCGAAGGGACGGTCAAGCGTGTACTTGCCGTCGTCCCCGAGAACGAGCATCCGCATCTCCGCGTTCCCCGGATTGGCCAGCGACTCGAACTCCGCGACCGTCCAGTGGAACCAGCGCATGCAGAACAGGCGCATGGCCAGGCCATGGGTCACCAGCAGGACGTTGGGCGGGTGGTCGGGGGCCTCGAAGCTGCGGAACAGGCTCTCCAGGAAGCCGCCGACGCGGTCGTAGACGTCGGCGCCGGACTCGCCCTGCGCGAAGCGGTAGAAGAAGTGGCCGTACGCGTCCCTATAGGCCTTCTGCAGCCGGACGTCGTCGCTGTCCTGCCAGTTCCCCCAGTCCTGCTCGCGCAGCCGGGGCTCCTCCCGGATCCGTATGAGGTCGGGGTCGAGATGGAAGGCACGCAGGGTCTCGTGCGTACGGCGGTACGGGGAGACGTACACGCTCACGCGCTCGCGTGCGAACACCTCACGCAGCCGTTTCCCCGTCTCCTCCGCCTGCTGCAAGCCGCGGTCGGTCAGGGCGAGGGCGTGGTCGGGTTCACGCTCGTACACGGTGTCATCAACATTGCCCGTTGACTCTCCGTGCCGGACAAGGACGATGCGCCGTGGTCGTGCCATGCCAAAACCCTAGATCGAGTGGGGGCCGATCGAGCACTCGTACGGGCCCCATACGGCATAGGTCACATAGTTTTCGCATCACAGACCCCCCGGAGCGCACGATTTGCGCGTCCATTTTTCAAACCCACACCTCAGACGATCCAGGTCGGCTCGAGTGCCACGATGTCTCCGGTGAGCGCCGCGACGTCCGCCTCCGTCTGGGCCCGCAGTGCGAGCCGCTCCACCCGCTCGGTACGGTACTTGCCGTGTTCGGCCGCCGAGCGCCACATCGACAGCACCAGGAACTCATGTCCCGGCGCCTCGCCGAACAGCCCTCGGATCATGCCCGGGGAGCCGGCCATGGCGGGGTTCCAGACCTTCTCCTGCATCAGGGTGAAGTGTTCCGCGCGTTCCTCGTGCACCCGGCACAGGGCCACACGCAGCAGATCGGCGTCCGTGAAACGCGGTTCGAAGCCGGTCTTCACGTCGAAGCGGTAGTCGAAGAGCCTCACCTGGGCGTCCTTGAACGTGCCGGACTGGGCCGCCGCCAGCCGGTCGTGCGAACGGGCCATGAAGGAGTCGTAGAAGGAACGGCTCTCCCAGAACGAGACGATGTGCGCCACGCCCGGCCGCCCCCGGCTCCAGCCACCACCCTGTCCCCGAAACCCCGGCTCCCCCAGAAGCCCCGCCCACTTCCGCTGCCCCCGCTCGAACCCGCGGCGGTCCACCACGGTGCAGCGAATCCACTTGACCAGCACCGCGCCATGGTAAGGCCACGGAGCGTGGCGCCGGTCACGCTCCGGCGGACAGCTCCCGCGCGCGTGTGCGCGCACACGTGGCAGGATGGGCAACTGGCCTTGTCCGCCCGGGGATTCGGGCCGCAAGGAGGACATGGGGAGACGGGGAAGGGGAGCTGTGGTGAACGGCCTCAACAAGGGGATCCGCAAGGCCGAGATCGCCCTCAAGTGGGATCCGAGTCCGGCTGGTCAGCCGCCCACCGATCTGGACATCGTTGCCGCCACCTACCCGGTGGGCGACGCGTACGGCGATCCGGCCTATGTGGTGCACTTCGACAGCCGCTCTCCCGACGGCACCATTTACCTCAACCGCGACAGCAAGGACGGCAAGGGTTTCGGCTGGGACGAGGTCATGACGCTGGAGCTGGACCGGCTCAGCGACCGGTACGCGCGCGTGGTCGTCGGCGTCGTCATCCAGCAGCGCGCGGCGCACCGGACCTTCGTCAGCGTGGTCAACCCGGGGTGGCGCATACGGGAGGGCTACACCGTGCTCGCCGAGGACGACTTCGGGGACGTCCTCGGGGCCACGGCGGCCACCGTCGGGGAGTTCGTGCGGGACGAGTCGGGCTCCTGGAACTTCCGTCCGGGCGTCCACGGTCACGAGGACGACCCCGCGACGTTCACCCGGACCATGGGCCGGATCGACCAGCCCTGACCTCCGGTCAGCCGGCGGTCCACCCCGGGACCGTCGGCAGCACCTTCTCGGCGACGCGGAAAAGCGCCGCGTCGTCGGGTGTCGCGAAGTCCTGACGCCAGATGGACACCTCGAAGGACCCGCCGCCGTCCTTGGCGTCCTTGGCGACGATCAGAGTGCGGGCGATGCCTCCGGGGCCCGTGTGGACCTTGCCGCCGCCCAGGTTGAAGCGCAGGGCGGTGGTGTGGTCCGAGTAGAGGACCGCAGGGTGGCCGAGGAAGCTCCTCTTCTGGACGGTGCCGCCGAGGAAGTCGGCCAGCTCGGACACCGGGAAGTCGTCGTCGGACGCGGTGAGCTCCAGGGAGTACGTCTTCAGGTCGACGTCCGCCTCCGGGGAAGACGTCTTCGTGCCGTCGGCGGAGGTGAACGTGCTCACGTTGCCGCTGGCACTGATCGCCTGCTCGTCCGGCGTGCCGAGGAGCGTCGGCAGGTCGGAACGGTTGAGCGCCGTGCACAGCTGTGCCGCGGAGATGTGCCTGGGCGATGTGGCGCCGTGCGTGGTGTCGCAGACGGCGGGCTTGGTGTCACCCGCCGCGTCCCGGCCTCCCCCGAGGACCCACAAGGCGCCTGCGAGGCCGACGACCACCACGATCGCCGCGATGACCTGAGCACCCGTGTCCACGCTCTTCTCGGGCTTGCCGGCGCCCGTTGCGGGCTCGCTGCCCATGTTCTGCTTGGTGTCGGCGAATTCGTCGACCATGTCCCCCACGTCCCCCACCCCGATGTTCGCGCCGGTCGTGCGCCGGGGGAGCCTAACCTGTGATCCTTCTGTGGGGAAAGTGGAATTCTCAAGTACACGAAGGCGGCGTCCTGACACAGGTGCCCCGCCCCCGAAGAGCGCGAAGGGCGGTGACACCGGAGTCCCGGTGCCACCGCCCTGACCGGCTAGGTCACATCAGCTGCAGCCGCTGGTCGACCCGCAGCCCTCGCAGATGTAGCAGGAACCGGCCCGCTGCATCTTCGTGCCGCAGGAGAAGCACAGCGGGGCGTCGGCCTGGATGCCCAGCTGCATCTCGACCAGCTCGGCGCTGGTGTGGGCCTGCTTCGGAGCGGGCTTGGCCGCCTGGACCTCGGCACGCGGCATGGCGACGGCCTTCAGCTCCTGGGCACGGGGCGCCGACTGGGCGAGACCCTCGACGTCGACCTCGTCCTCGGCCGGCTCGTAGGACCCGGTCTCCAGGTGACGCTGGCGCTCCTCGGCGGAGTGGATGCCGAGCGCGGAGCGCGTCTCGAACGGCAGGAAGTCCAGCGCCAGGCGGCGGAAGATGTAGTCGACGATCGACTGCGCCATCCGTACGTCCGGGTCGTCCGTCATACCGGCCGGCTCGAAGCGCATGTTGGTGAACTTCGAGACGTACGTCTCCAGGGGCACGCCGTACTGGAGGCCGACGGAGACCGCGATGGAGAAGGCGTCCATCATGCCCGCGAGAGTCGAACCCTGCTTGGACATCTTCAGGAAGACCTCGCCGAGACCGTCGTCCGGGTAGGAGTTGGCGGTCATGTAGCCCTCGGCGCCGCCGACCGTGAAGGACGTCGTGATGCCGGGGCGGCCCTTCGGGAGGCGCTTACGGACCGGGCGGTACTCGATGACCTTCTCGACCGTCTCGCGGATGGTCGCCTCGGCCTTCTCCGTGACCTGGGCCTTCTCCTTCTCCTTGGTCTTCGCGGAGAGGGGCTGGCCGACCTTGCAGTTGTCGCGGTAGATGGCGAGCGCCTTGACGCCCAGCTTCCAGGCCTCGAAGTAGATCTCCTCGACCTCCTCGACGGTCGCCGACTCCGGCATGTTGACCGTCTTGGAGATGGCGCCGGAGATCCACGGCTGGATCGCGGCCATCATGCGCACGTGGCCCATCGGGGAGATGGCCCGCTCGCCCATGGCGCAGTCGAACACCTCGTAGTGCTCGTGCTTGAGCCCGGGGGCGTCGATCACATTGCCGTGCTCGGCGATGTGGGCGACGATCGCCTCGATCTGCTCCTCCTGGTAGCCCAGGCGGCGCAGGGCCTGCGGGACCGTGCCGTTGACGATCTGCATGGAGCCGCCGCCGACGAGCTTCTTGAACTTGACCAGGGCCAGATCGGGCTCGACGCCGGTGGTGTCGCAGGACATCGCCAGACCGATGGTCCCGGTCGGGGCGAGGACGGACGCCTGGGAGTTACGGAAACCGTTCTTCTCACCGAGACGCAGCACGTCCTGCCAGGCCTCCGTGGCGGCGGCCCATACCGGCGTGTCCAGGTCGTCCATGCGCACGGCCGTGCCGTTGGCGTCGGCGTGCTGCTTCATGACGCGGTTGTGGGCACTGGCGTTGCGCGCGTAGCCGTCGTACGGGCCCACCACCGCGGCGAGTTCGGCGGAGCGCTTGTACGACGTGCCGGTCATCAGGGAGGTGATGGCGCCGGCCAGGGCGCGGCCGCCGTCGGAGTCGTAGGCGTGGCCGGTGGCCATCAGCAGCGCGCCGAGGTTGGCGTATCCGATGCCCAGCTGGCGGAACGCGCGTGTGTTGTCGCCGATCTTCTGGGTGGGGAAGTCGGCGAAGCAGATGGAGATGTCCATCGCGGTGATGACGAGCTCGACGACCTTGGAGAAGCGCTCGACGTCGAAGGACTGGTGGCCCTTGCCGTCGTCCTTGAGGAACTTCATCAGGTTCAGCGAGGCGAGGTTGCAGGACGTGTTGTCCAGGTGCATGTACTCGCTGCACGGGTTCGAGCCGTTGATACGGCCGGACTCCGGGCACGTGTGCCATTGGTTGATGACGTTGTCGTACTGGATGCCCGGGTCGGCGCAGGCCCAGGCGGCCTCGGCCATCTTGCGGAACAGGGCCTTGGCGTCGACCTCTTCGATGACCTCGCCGGTCATCCGCGCGCGGAGGCCGAACTTGCCGCCCTGCTCGACCGCCGTCATGAACTCGTCGTTGACACGGACCGAGTTGTTGGCGTTCTGGTACTGGACGGAGGTGATGTCCTCGCCGCCGAGGTCCATGTCGAAGCCCGCGTCACGCAGGGCGCGGATCTTCTCCTCCTCCTTCACCTTGGTCTCGATGAAGTCCTCGACGTCCGGGTGGTCGACGTCGAGGATGACCATCTTCGCGGCCCGGCGAGTGGCGCCACCGGACTTGATGGTGCCGGCGGAGGCGTCGGCGCCGCGCATGAAGGAGACCGGGCCGGAGGCGTTGCCACCGGAGGACAGCAGTTCCTTGGAGGAGCGGATTCGGGAGAGGTTCAGGCCGGCGCCGGAGCCACCCTTGAAGATCATGCCCTCTTCCTTGTACCAGTCGAGGATCGACTCCATGGAGTCGTCGACGGACAGGATGAAGCAGGCGGACACCTGCTGGGGCTGCGGGGTGCCGACGTTGAACCAGACGGGGCTGTTGAAACTGAAGACCTGGTGCAGGAGGGCGTACGCCAGCTCGTGCTCGAAGATCTCCGCGTCGGCGGGCGAGGCGAAGTACTTGTAGTCCTCGCCGGCCTTCCGGTACGTCTTCACGATGCGGTCGATCAGCTGCCTGAGGCTGGTCTCGCGCTGCGGGGTGCCCACGGCACCGCGGAAGTACTTGCTGGTGACGATGTTGACCGCGTTCACCGACCAGAAGTCGGGGAACTCGACGCCGCGCTGCTCGAAGTTGACCGAGCCGTCGCGCCAGTTGGTCATGACGACGTCACGGCGCTCCCAGGCCACCTCGTCGTACGGGTGCACGCCGGGGGTGGTGTGGATGCGCTCGATACGCAGTCCCTTGGTCGCCTTGGTGCCCTTGGCGCGGGAACTCCGTGCCGGACCGCTCGCCGTCTCTGTCATGCCGCCTCCCTGTACGGGCTAAAACGCCCTGAAGTGCCCCGTTGTTCCCGTGGCACGGTGTTCTGTCTGGTGTTGCGGGCACCCACTCGCTACGCCCGCAACAGGTCTCGATCGCCGCCGTTCGGCCGGACGAAGGGGCCTTGCGCCCCGCGTTCCGGCCCGCCGATCAGTCGGCGGCGTGCACGGGCTCGGGGACCTGGGCGGTCCCTCCGGGCCCGATGTCGTCTTCCCGGCTCCCCGCGCCGGCGTCCTCACGGTCGTCGTCGTCCGCGCCGACGCGTCGCGTCTCCTCCCTGAGTTCCGCGATCGCGGCCTCGAAGTCCTCGAGCGAGTCGAACGCCCGGTAGACGGAGGCGAATCGCAGATACGCGACAAGGTCGAGTTCCTGCAACGGGCCGAGTATGGCCAGCCCCACGTCGTGGGTGGTCAGCTCGGCGCTTCCGGTGGCCCGCACCGCCTCCTCGACCCGCTGGCCGAGCTGGGCGAGGGCGTCCTCGGTGACAGGCCGTCCCTGGCATGCCTTGCGCACACCGTTGATGACCTTGGTACGACTGAAGGGCTCGGTGACTCCGGACCGCTTGACCACCATCAGTGAGCACGTCTCCACCGTCGTGAAACGACGGGAGCAGTCAGGACACTGACGGCGCCTGCGGATCGACGTGCCGTCGTCGGTCGTACGACTGTCGACGACGCGGCTGTCGGGGTGCCTGCAGAAGGGGCAGTGCATGATCTCCCAACCCTCCTCACAGCAGACTCAATAGCCTCGCTAAGCCCCATGGGCCCCTCGAAGCAGCCCCAAGCATAGGCGATGACCATGGGTCCGGAGACCCGGGGGACCACAACTTCTGGGCTGCTGCTGCAATCCAACCACTAGATGTGGGGATTGGCTCATACATACACGCCGTACACGCGTGTCGCGCGCGTATTGGCATGTGCCATACGGCTGCTCCGCCGCACGGAATGCACACGCGTACAGGCGTACCGTTACGGCACGTGGGGAGATACCGTGGGCGCCACAAGGAGAGGGCGTGCGACTCCCGCAGAAATGGGGGCCGGTTCCCGGTTGCGGGGACGCCGGATGGCAGACTGGGGCACCAACCCACGAGGCCATCACCCCGGCGGTAAAGAGTACAACAATGAGCCCTTTCGTCCGCCAGGTGCCGCGTTAGCCATACACCCAGACACGTGATCAAGTAAGGCGATCCGCGTTTTTTCACTCGAACGTGTGTTTGGCGCAACCTTTCGAAAGCAACTACCGTTGTCCAGCAGGGAGACCATCGAGAGGGGCCGACGTGACCACCACCGCAGACAGTGCCACCATCACTGCCCAGGACCGCTCCCAGGGCCGACTCGAGCCGGTGCATGCGATGAACGAAGCCGTGAATCCGGAGGGGCACAAGCGCTCCCTGCCGGGCCGACCTCCAGGCATCCGGGCGGACAGCTCCGGACTCACCGACCGGCAGCGCCGGGTGATCGAGGTCATCAGGGATTCCGTCCAGCGGCGCGGCTACCCGCCGTCGATGCGGGAGATCGGCCAGGCGGTCGGCCTCTCCAGCACCTCGTCCGTCGCACACCAGCTGATGGCTCTGGAGCGCAAGGGCTTCCTGCGCCGCGACCCGCACCGCCCGCGCGCGTACGAGGTGCGCGGCTCCGACCAGGCGGCCACCGTGCAGCCCACCGACACCGCCGGCAAGCCCGCCGCGTCGTACGTCCCGCTGGTCGGCCGGATCGCCGCCGGTGGCCCGATCCTCGCCGAGGAGTCGGTCGAGGATGTCTTCCCTCTCCCCCGCCAGCTGGTCGGTGACGGCGAGCTGTTCGTCCTGAAGGTCGTCGGCGACTCGATGATCGAGGCCGCGATCTGCGACGGCGACTGGGTCACGGTCCGCCGTCAGCCCGTCGCGGAGAACGGCGACATCGTCGCCGCGATGCTCGACGGCGAGGCCACCGTGAAGCGCTTCAAGCGCGAGGACGGCCATGTCTGGCTCCTCCCGCACAACTCCGCGTACGAGCCGATCCCCGGCGACGACGCGACCATCCTCGGCAAGGTGGTGGCGGTGCTGCGGCGCGTATGACGGCCGCGGCGGGCGGCTCTGTGGCGGCCGCCCCCTGACCGGGCCCCGGGACCCCTGCGCCGGTTCCGGGGCCCTGTGTTGTGCCCGGCCCCCGGGGCCGGAGATCGAGGACGGGTGGGTAGCCTGACGCGGCGCCGCGTCAGGCTACCCACCCGTCATTCCGCCTCCGCCTCCGCCTTCTTGGCGGCCGCGTCGATCGCCGACAGGGACTTCCGGACCTGATGACGGTCCGTCGTGTACCAGAAGTCGGGCAGTGACGCCTTCAGATAGCTGCCGTACCGGGCCGTGGCCAGACGCTGGTCGAGTACGGCCACCACACCCCGGTCTCCCGACGCGCGTACGAGGCGGCCGGCACCCTGAGCCATGAGCAGCGCGGCATGGGTGGCGGCGACCGCCATGAAGCCGTTGCCCCCGGCGTCCTCCACCGCCTTCTGGCGGGCGCTCATCAACGGGTCGTCCGGGCGCGGGAACGGGATCTTGTCCATGACGACCAGCTGGCAGCTGGGGCCCGGGACGTCGACCCCCTGCCAGAGCGACAGCGTGCCGAACAGACAGGTCTGCGGGTCGGCGGCGAAGTTCTTGATCAGCTCCCCCAGGGTCTCCTCGCCCTGCAGCAGGATCGGGAACTCCGGGATGCGGGAGCGGAGTTCCTCGGCGGCGAGCTGGGCAGCCCGCATGGACGAGAAGAGGCCGAGCGTACGGCCGCCCGCCGCCTGGATCAGCTGGGTCAGTTCGTCCAGCATGTCCACCCGGTCGCCGTCACGCGCGGGGCGCGCCAGGTGCTTGGCGACGTACAGGATGCCCTGCCTGGGGTAGTCGAACGGGGAGCCGACATCCACGCCCTTCCACTTGGGCAGGTCCTCGCCCTCCGTGCCCTCCGGGGCGAGTCCGAGTGAGGCGCCGACGCCGTTGAAGTCCCCGCCCAGCTTCAGCGTCGCCGATGTCAGGACGACGGACCGGTCGGCGAACAGCTTCTCCCGCAGCAGGCCCGACACCGACATGGGGGCGACGCGCAGGGAGGCGCCGAACCGGTCGTGGCGCTCGTACCAGACGACGTCCCACTCACTGCCGTTGGTGACGCGCTCCGCCACGTCGTGCACCGCCTCGACGGACGCCAGCGCCTGCTTGCGAACCGCGTCCTCGTCCTGCACGGACTTGTCACGGGTCGCACCGATCGCGGAGATGACCGTGCGGCAGGCGTCGCGCAGCGCCATGAGCGCGTAGCCGAGGTCCTCGGGGATCTCCTCCAGACGGCCGGGCAGGGCCAGCTCCATGAGCCGCTCGAAGCCCTCGGCGGCGGTCTGCAGCTGGTCGGCGGCCTTCTCGTTGGCCAGCTTGGCGGCGCGGCGCACCGCGCGGTTGACCTGGCCGGGTGTGAGTTCGCCGGTGGCGACTCCGGTGACACGGGATACCAGTTCGTGCGCCTCGTCGACGATCAGCACCTCGTGCTGCGGCAGGACCGGCGCGCCCTCGATGGCGTCGATGGCGAGCAGCGCGTGGTTGGTGACGACCACGTCGGAGAGCTTGGCGCGCTCGCGTGCCATCTCGGCGAAGCACTCGGCGCCGTACGCGCACTTCGACGCGCCCAGGCACTCACGGGACGAGACCGACACCTGGGACCAGGCGCGGTCGGAGACGCCGGGGGTGAGGTCGTCACGGTCGCCGGACTCGGTCTCGTCGGCCCAGTCACGCATCCGCAGCAGGTCCTGGCCCAGCTTGCTGGTGGGTGCGGCCGCCTCGAACTGGTCGAACAGGCCTTCTTCCTCGTCCTGCGGAACACCCTCGTGGAGGCGGTGCAGGCACAGGTAGTTCGATCTGCCCTTCAGCATCGCGAACTCCGGACGGCGGCGCAGCAGGGGGTGCAGGGCCTCGACCGTGCGCGGCAGGTCCCGCTCGACGAGCTGACGCTGCAGGGCGAGGGTCGCCGTCGCCACGACGACTCTCTCCCCGTGCGCGAGCGCGGGCACGAGATAGCCCAGCGACTTTCCGGTGCCGGTGCCCGCCTGCACCAGCAGATGGGAGCCGTCGTCGATCGCCTCCGCGACGGCTTCGGCCATGGTCACCTGGCCGGGGCGCTCCGTACCGCCGACGGCAGTGACGGCAGCATGCAGGAGTTCGGGGAGTGAGGGCTTCGTCATAGCGCGACCACCCTACGGCGCGGCACTGACAAAAGGGTGATCACGGCGGGGACGAGGGGCGGCATCAGGGCCGGGTGCGCCGTGGCCGGGTTCGGATCGGACCGCTTCGGATCGTCAGTGACCGTCGATGGATGGAGTGAGTGCCGTTCTGGATGGGCGAGAGCCACCGTCGCTCGGTTTCGACATGAGCTGGGTGAATTTCGGCGTCGAAGCGGTCGACGGTGCGAAGTGGGAACCGGATCGGCCCGGCCGGTGTACCAAAAGTGACGACGTCGCGACACGGAGTCACAGCAGATCGCGCAGCAACCGGTCTCGGACCATGAGAGCGGCCCGTTTGGCGGGAAGTTCGACCTCGGCGGAGAACCGGAAACCGGCGCTCAGAAAGGCGGCGATGGAGGGGGTGTTGCGAAGGTCCGGTTCCGCGACGACGCGCGCGCAGACAGGGCGCTTGTCGAGAGCGAGGTCGGCGACGGCTCTGAGCAGGATGCTGCCGAGACCTCGCCCACGGTCGGCGACAGCACCGATGAGGAGGTGGATTCCGGTGTCATGAGGTCGGGCGGGATAGTGGCGGGCCAGCGGGTCCAGGTCCGCCCGGTAGATCTCCCAGTAACTCATCGGGGTGCCCTCCAGCACACCGAGACACGGGACGCTGCGTCCGTCGCCGGTGCACTGGGCGCGCAGGTGGTCCTCTGTCACTGCCGGAGGACCGGCCAGCCTCCAGAACTCGGCGACGGCAGGGTCGTTCATCCAGCGGCTGACCAGCGGAAGGTCCCGCTCGATGTGCACGGGGACGAGGTGGAACGCGCCCGCGGGTGTGGTCACAGGTCCCCAGTCTCCGACGTCGTCCAGGAGGTCGCCGTCGATGGAGGGTGCGCGAGAGGGCGCGGTCCTGATCTCACGCCGCCCCGGTGCCTCGTCGGCATGGACCCCCTCCTCCTCGGAGAAGAGCGCGATCAGTTCGTCGGGCAGGCGCAGTTCCAGCGTGTCCTCGCTGTCGCTGTCCGTGCTCACGGTGCCGCTCCCGGCCGGAAGGGGGCCGGTCTCGGCGTCGGTGTCGGTACGGGGAGCAGGGGCTGGCGCTGCGTGTGCGCCGGCGTCGGTGGAAGACACGGCGACGCTCCTCTCAGAAGTGCGGGTGGGGCATGTTCCTCAGCGATGAAGGGAGTCGGTGCTCGGGAAAGCGGGGAGGGGTGTGCGACCAGCTGTTCTCACAGACGGAGGGGATTGGCGATGGTGACGTAGACGGACTGGGTGTCGACCGGGCCGACGAGTTCGTCGAGGCCGTGCAGCCGGGTCAGCAGGTTGGCCTTGCACCGCAGGACGGGCGAGTCGAGCAGGTGGGCCGGGAGCGAAGTGCGCAGTGCAGCGGGACCGGAGGCGACGCCGCCGAGGAAGCGGCGGAAGGCGGCGACCAGCAGCCCTTCGTCCGCCAGGCGCTGGGAGCCGAACGCCCCGATGAGGCCGAGGACGTTGTTGATCGCGAGGTAGTACGCGAAACGCTCGTCGGTGACCTCGTCGGAAACGAAGGTGTCGCTGCGCTCGCCGATGCCGGGCAGCCGGGCATCGAGTTCCGTACGGCGGGATTCACGGAAGTAGTAGCCCTGGTTGTCGCGGTAACGGCCGCCTGTGGGCCAGCCGTCGGCATCCAGCAGGAGCAGCGTGTTCTGCTGGTGGGCTTCCAGGGCGATGCCTGCCTCCGCGTCCAGCCACAGCACGGGACGGACGACCTGCTCGAGGTAGCGCAGGAACCACTCGGCGGCCACGGCTCCGCGCGGGCGTCCCGTCCGAAGGGCGAGACGGGTGACCACCATGGCCAGGCGGGACCGCATCGGCTGCGGATCGGCCTCCGGGCGGTGGGCCGGGCTCGCCGGAGGGGCGGACGGGTCCAGTGGCCGGGGTGCGACGAGTCCGGCCACGCAGGAGACGTCGTCGGCGGCGCGGAACGGGTTGTGCCGGATCATCACGTCGAGGCCGGGCACCGGTTCGCCGTCCGGGGTGTCGACGGCGAGCCAGGCCGGGTCACGGACGATGTCGAACCCCGGGTGCGCGGCCCGCCACTGCTGGGACAGGCCGCTGCGCAGCAGGCGGTGGACCTCGACGCCCCGGTGCAGTTCCTTGCGGAGGTTCTCGCGACGGGAGTTGGTGATACGCAGGGCCAGCGACAGTTTGAGCATCGCGGGGGCGCCGGTGCGGTGGACGGTGCGAACGGAGGAGGTGGGGTGCCACGGAGACCCTTGGGGGCCGAGGTCGCGGAGCAATCCGACGTCGAACAGGGGCGAGAGCTCGGGGCGGCGGCGGACCTCGCGCAGTTGCCAGGGGTGGAGGGGAAGGGCCGCATGGCCGTCCGGTAGCGACAGTTCGCATTCGGCGAGTCGAGTGGTGAGTTGCGGGGCAGGGACGGGGCGGCCGCGCTCGGTCCAGGCGGAGTCGGTGGCGAGCAGGGAGGGAGCGACGGCCAGCCAGTGCAGAGGAAAGGAGCCGCGCAACTCGGGTGAATACAGGCGGGCTTCGTACTCGGAGAGACCTTCGCGGCTCTTCGGGGTGGGGTGCAGTGGGTGGCCGAGCACGAGTGCCTGCTCGGCGGAGAGGAAGAGGTCCGAGCCGTCGGAAGGGTGCTCCCGGCGTTCACGGATGAAAGTTGCGGTACGACGGGAGGAGTCGGCTACGCGGGTGACCAGGTCGGAAGCGGTCACGGAGAAGGGAGGGAGAGCGGGCCGTGCGTTCGGGACGCTGCATGTGGCTGTCTCGCGGGCGAGCAGGGCGGCGATGGTGACGGCATCGGCAGGCGGGGACTGATCGGAGGAGTCGGCGAGACTCGGAGGGCCGAAGCGGTGCCATCCCGAGGGCGACCAGTAGTTGACCGGGACGAGCAGTGCCGTGCCGCTGGCGGGCAGGGAGATGCGGAGCGCACCGCTGTCAGGGGCCGGAAGATCGGTCTCGCGGACCCAGCAGCGGAGCAGGTTCTCGATGGCCGCGGCGTCGGCTGCGGTGTGTGGATCGGGGTACTCAAGGAGGTCGGCCATGCCGTGGCACGAGTCTTCGGCGGGCTCCGGCGGGTTGGCTGTGACCGAAGCCCACGACGGGACCCTTCGCTGCGCGGGGACCCTGCCCTCTTCCGCGCTCGTTCCACCCCGCCGCGGGGTTGTTCCCGTCGGTGTGGGCTGGTTCAGGTCGACACACGGTTCGTCGGTGGCGCCGCGGGAGGGCGTCGCAGGTCCGGGGGTCTTCGGAGTGGGGGTGGTGTTCAAAGCGGTCCTCATGGGTGGCTCTGACTCGCGGTGTGGCGAATCGGGTGCTGCGTCACGGAGGTTTAGGTCGGCCTGGTTGACCAGGGGGGCGTGCGAGCGTCAGTCGCCGCGCCAGCCCGCCCTTTGGGCTCGCTCGTCCTTCCGGCTGCGCGGAGGGGCCCCGTTCGATCGGCGGGGCGAGAGCGGTCGGCCGGCGTGGGCTCGGGCTGCCGCAGCCACGGCGTCGGCCAGGCGATCGAGCACTGCGGCCGCCTGCTCGTCACTGATCGTCAGTGGGGGGAGCAGACGTACGACACTGGCGTGGCGCCCGCCCAGTTCGACGATGAGACCGCGCCGCAGACACTCCCGCTGAACGGCGGCCGCGAGGTCGGGAGCGGCGGGGCGGGGGCCTTCGGACCGCTCAGCCGCCGTGGCGGTCGCACCGGCCTCACAACGCACATAGGGCACACCGGACTCACGGGTCGCCTCAGGCACACCAGGAACACCGGGCGCACCAAGCGCACCGGCGAGACCATCGCGAAGGCCGGCATCAGCGTCTCCGCCCCCGTCGCCTTCCGTGTCCACGAACTCGATCCCGATCATCAGCCCCCGCCCCCGCACCTCCCCCACACATGCGAACTCCCGGCCGAGCTGTCGGAGTTGGTCCTGCATCCGGGTGCCGAGCGTTGCCGCTCTGGCGGCGAGGTCGTTCTCGCGGACGTAGGAGAGGGTCGCGGTGCCCGCGGCCATGGCGAGTTGGTTGCCGCGGAAGGTGCCGGCGTGAGCGCCAGGAGGCCAGACGTCCAGGTCCTCGCGGTAGACGATCACCGCGAGGGGGAGGCTGCCGCCGATGGCCTTGGAGAGGACCATGACGTCCGGGGTGATGCCGCTGTGCTCCACCGCCCAGAAGGTTCCCGTGCGGCCGACGCCCGTCTGGACCTCGTCCGCGATCAACGGAATGGCCCGGGCTGCCGTGACCTCGCGCATCCGCCGCATCCAGACGTCCGGCGCGGGAATGACACCGCCCTCGCCCTGGACGGGCTCGAGGATCATTCCGGCGGGGTACGGCACGCCCGACTTGGGGTCGTCGAGGACGGACTCGGTCCAGCGGGCGGCGAGTTCGGCGCCCTGAGGTCCGCCGATGCCGAAGGGGCAGCGGTAGTCCTGTGGGAAGGGCAGTCGGGCGACCCGTACGTCGGGGGCGCCCCCGGATGCGGCCAGGGCTCCGGCGGTCATGCCGTGGTAGGCGCCGCTGAAGGCCATGATCCCGGCGCGGCCGGTCGCGGCCCGTACGAGTTTCAGCGCGGCCTCCACCGCGTCGGTTCCGGCCGGCCCGCAGAACTGCACGCGCGCCTGGTCGGCGAGCCCGGAGGGCAGGGTGCGGAACAACTCGGTGACGAAGGCATCCTTGACGGGTGTGGCCAGGTCGAGGACGTGCAGGGGTGCGCCCGAGTCCAGGACCTTGCGGATCGCTTCGAGGACGACCGGGTGGTTGTGGCCCAGGGCGAGCGTCCCCGCGCCGGAGAGACAGTCGAGGTAGCGGCGCCCGTCGGCGCCCTCGATGGTGAGTCCCCGGGCCCGCACGGGAACGATCGGCAGGGCACGCGCATAGGTGCGCGCCGCCGACTCGCGCGCCGACTGACGCCGCAGGATCCCGTCGTACGCGCCCCGCGCCGACACGGAGACCCCACCGGCCGCGCCGATTCCCTCGGACGCACTCCCCTCACACGCAGACTCGGCCACGACCTCATGTCCTCCCGCTGGGGACCGCCCACGGACAGCGGAACACCCACCGCTACCAACCTCCTTCGCCGCACCGGGTTACGGGTCGCTTCAAGATCCTTTCCGTGACGGAACCGTTGCCGTTCCGTGGGAAGTCCCCGACAGCGAGCACATAGTGTGTGATGCCGTTCCACACGGGCCCGGTACGGCAGACGGGCCGGTTCGGCAGAAGCCCGGCGCGTTCATCTCAGGGGGAGTTCAGACCATGCGATCCATACGGCCGTCGTTCCACGTCCGGCGAGGCGGGGGTGCGAGTCGCAGGACCACCCCCGTGTTCGCCGTCGTAGCGCTCTCCTCGGTGCTGGCACTCACCGCCACCGCCTGCAACGGCAACGACACCAACGCGGGCGGTCAGTCCTCCGCGTCCGCGTCCGACACCGCGAGCAGCGGCGACGGCAAGATCAAGATCCCGGACGACATCAGGAAGAAGCTCAAAGAGCACGGGATCGACATCGACAAGTGGAAGAACGGCGCCTGGAAGAACTGGAACAAGGACGACTGGCTGCGCGAGGCCGACGATTTCATCAACCCGATCATCAAGGGCCTGTGGAACACGGACCGGATGCGGCGGGCCAACGACCCGGACAAGAGCGTCGACAACAACGACCTCTCCGGTGACCAGGGCGTGACCGACCCGACGCCCGCGCCGGTGGACGCGAAGGCCGTCGCGTCTACGTACCACGCCAACGCGGCGACCTCCGGCAAGGTGTTCTTCGACTCCCCCCAGGGCACGATGGTCTGTTCGGCGACGGTCGTGGAGGACCCGGCCCACCCCGGCAAGTCCAACCTGATCTGGACCGCGGGGCACTGTGTGCACGCCGGCAAGAAGGGCGGCTGGTACCGCAACATCGCCTTCGTGCCGTCGTACAACGACTCGGGCAGGACGGCGGCCGAGCTGCAGAACGCCACCCGGGAGCAGGTGGCTCCCTACGGCGTCTGGTGGGCGGACTGGGCGCAGACCTCGCAGCAGTGGATCGAGCAGGGCGGTGAGACGGGCGGCGACGGGGCACCGTACGACTACGCCGTCATCCATGTGACGCCGGAGAAGGGCGGCAACGGCAAGTCACTTCAGGAGACCGTCGGTTCGGCACTTCCTGTGAACTTCAACGCCCCGGCGGTGCCGAAGGTTCCCAGCATCACCGCGACCGGTTACCCGGCTGCGGCGCCGTTCGACGGACAGAAGATGTACCGGTGCACGGACAAGCCGGGACGGCTTTCGCTGAACGCCTCGGATCCGACGATGTACCGCATCGGCTGCACCATGACCGGCGGTTCCTCCGGCGGCGGCTGGGTCGAGACCGGCTCGGACGGCCAGCCCGCGCTGGTGTCGAACACCTCGATCGGCCCGGTCAGTTCGGGCTGGCTGGCGGGACCGAGGCTGGGGGACGTGGCCAAGGGCGTGTACGCATCCGTGAGCAAGAAGTTCGCCGGTCAGTGACCGGCCGGTAGGCACGGGCGGGGCCGGGCGCCTCACGGAAACCTTCACCGTCCCGTCCCCGTTCGCCCTCAACTGCGCGGGCATAGTGGTGTCGCTCCGGGGGTGGGACCACCTGCCCCCGGCAGGCCCATGCCACACCACGCTCCAACGAGGGTTACCGCACCATGCGTTCCACACCTGCGCCCGCCGCACCACCGCGCGGGCGGCGCACCATCCGCCGCACCGCGCTCGCCGCCACCGGCCTGGTCGCCGCCCTGGCCCTGACCGCGACCGCGTGCAACGGTTCCGGCGACAGCGCGAGCGACAAGCCCGACGCCACCATCACCGCCTCCGCGAGCGGCGGCGACGGGAAGATCGGGATCCCGGCGGACATCGCGGCAAGCTCAAGGACCACGGCATCGACATCGACCAGTGGGCCAAGGGCGGCTGGAAGGACGGGGACAAGGACAAGTGGCTCAGGGCGGCCAAGGACTTCGCCAACCCGGTGATCGAGGGGCTGTGGAAGCCGGAGCGGATGAAGTCCGCGAAAGAGGCCAACAAGACGCTCTCCACCCAGGACGCAGCCGCCGACCAGGGCGTCAGCGAGCCTGAGCCGGCGCCCGTCGAGGCGGCGGCCGAGAAGACGCCGTACCACCGGTACGCGGCCCCGGTGGGCAAGGTCTTCTTCGACTCCCCCGAGGGTTCGATGGTCTGTTCGGGCACGGTGATCAAGGACGTCAACCACCCGGGGAAGTCCAACCTGGTGTGGACGGCGGGCCACTGCGTGCACGCCGGGCAGAGCGGCGGCTGGTACCGCAACATCGCCTTCGTGCCGGCCTACAACGACCTCGCCCGGTCCGCGTCCCGGCTGAGCAACGCCGACGCCTCCGAGATAGCCCCGTACGGCACCTGGTGGGCGGACTGGGCCTCCACCTCCAGCCAGTGGATCCAGGGCGGCTCCGAGACGGGCGGCGCGGGTGCCGCGTACGACTACGCCGTCCTGCACGTGAAGCCGGAGCAGGGCTCGAAGTCCCTGGAGGAGACGGTCGGCGCGGCCCTGCCCGTCGACTTCTCCGCGCCCTCGGCGACCGAGGTGACCCGGATGGGCGCCTGGGGCTACCCGGCGGCGCCGCCGTACAGCGGCCTGAAGATGTTCAAGTGCATAGACCGGCCCGGACGGCTGTCGCTGAGCCCGTCACTGCCGACGATGTACCGCATCGGCTGCACCATGACCGGCGGTTCGTCCGGCGGCGGCTGGTTCCGGGTGGTCGACGGAAAGACCGAACTGGTGTCGAACACCTCGATCGGCCCGACCACCAACACCTGGCTGGCGGGTCCGCAGCTCGGCAAGGGTGCCGAGAGGCTCTACCAGAACATGAGCAGGACGTACGGCGGTCGGTGATCCCGGGACATGGCGAAGGCCCGCTCTCCGAACGTTCGGAGGGCGGGCCTTCGCGCTGTCGATCAGACCGCGGGGGCGGGCACGTACGGCGCGAGGTCCGCCGCCAGTTCCTCGTGCACCCGCGCCTTGAGCAGGGTGCCCTCCGGGGTGTGTTCCTCGGAGATCACCTCGCCCTCGTCGTGCGCGCGCGCCACCAGCTTGCCGTGGGTGTACGGCACCAGTGCCTCGATCTCGACGGACGGCCGGGGCAGTTCGTTGTCGATGAGGGCGAGCAGTTCCGCGATGCCCAGGCCGGTGCGCGCCGAGACGGCGATCGAACGCTTCTCGACCCGCAGCAGCCGCTGCAGGGTCAGCGGGTCGGCCGCGTCCGCCTTGTTGATCACGACGATCTCCGGTACGTCGACGGCGCCGACGTCCCTGATCACTTCGCGCACGGCGGCGAGCTGCTCCTCCGGGTTCGGGTGTGAGCCGTCCACCACGTGCAGGATCAGGTCGGACTCGCCGACCTCCTCCATGGTGGAGCGGAACGCCTCGACCAGGTGGTGGGGCAGGTGGCGCACGAAGCCGACGGTGTCCGCCAGCGTGTACAGCCGACCGCTCGGGGTCTCGGCCCGACGCACGGTCGGGTCCAGGGTCGCGAACAGGGCGTTCTCGACCAGCACGCCCGCGCCCGTGAGGCGGTTGAGCAGGGAGGACTTGCCGGCGTTGGTGTAGCCGGCGATGGCGACCGACGGCACCTTGTTGCGCTTGCGCTCCTGGCGCTTGATCTCGCGGCCGGTCTTCATCTCCGCGATCTCCCGGCGCATCTTCGCCATCTTCTCGCGGATCCGCCGCCGGTCCGTCTCGATCTTGGTCTCACCGGGACCACGGGTGGCGAGGCCGCCGCCCTTGCCGCCGCCCATCTGCCTCGACAGCGACTGACCCCAGCCTCGCAGCCGCGGCAGCATGTACTGCATCTGCGCGAGCGCGACCTGCGCCTTGCCCTCCCGGGACTTGGCGTGCTGGGCGAAGATGTCCAGGATCAGGGCCGTGCGGTCGATGACCTTGACCTTGACGACGTCCTCGAGGTGGATGAGCTGGCCGGGGCTGAGCTCACCGTCGCAGATCACGGTGTCGGCGCCGGTTTCGACGACGATGTCCCGCAACTCGACCGCCTTGCCGGAGCCGATGTAGGTCGCCGCGTCGGGCTCGCTGCGGCGCTGGATCACGCCATCGAGCACGAGCGCGCCGGCGGTCTCGGCGAGGGCGGCGAGCTCCGCGAGGGAGTTGTCCGCGTCCTGGGCGGTCCCGGAGGTCCAGACGCCGACGAGGACGACCCGCTCCAGCCGGAGCTGGCGGTACTCGACCTCGGTGACGTCCTGGAGCTCGGTGGAGAGCCCGGCGACACGGCGCAGGGCCGCACGCTCCGAGCGGTCGAACTGCTCGCCGTCCCGCTCTCCGTCGATCTCGTGGCTCCAGGCGACGTCCTCTTCCATCAGGGCATCGGCCCGAAGACCTTCGGGATAGGTGTGCGCGAAGCGCTGCGTGTCCTGGGAAGGGGATGAAGAGGAGGTCATTGGATCCTTACGTCGATGGGCAGTGAGTCTGCGTCGTACTGCACAACGCACGAGTGTCCCCGGAGATTCCCGAGTCCCGTGCCGCGCCGGCCAGAAGATGGTCGCACGGTACGGGACGTCTCGTCATCGCCTTATTTCCCCGGTCCCGCCTTGCCGGGCGGAACCGACGTCCAGTCCGGGTGGCCGGGCATGGGCGGGGTCTTCTCGCCGTACAGCCAGGCTTTGAAAAAGCCGCCGAGGTCACGTCCGGAGATGTCGGAGGCGAGCCGTTCGAAGTCGGCGGTGGTGGCCACGCCGTCGCGGTGCAGGGCCACCCAGGCGCGTTCGAGGCGCTCGAAACGCTCGCGGCCGATCTCCTGGCGCAGGGCGTAGAGGGCGAGGGCGGCGCCGTCGTAGACGTTCGGCCGGAAGAGGCTGATCTTCTGGCCGGGGGCGGGTGCCTTGGGAGCGGCCGGGGGGCCACCGGCCGCTCGCCAGCGGTCGGATGCGGCGTAGGCGGCCTTCATGCGCGCCTCCATGGGCTTGCCGGCCTTCTCCTGCGCGTACAGGGCCTCGTACCAGGTCGCGTGTCCCTCGTTCAGCCACAGGTCGGACCATGTGCGGGGGCTGACGCTGTCGCCGAACCACTGGTGGGACAGCTCGTGCACCATGATCGACTCGACGTACCACTTGGGGTAGGCGGGCTCGGTGAAGAGCTCTCTCTCGAAGAGAGAGAGTGTCTGCGTCTCGAGTTCGAAGCCGGTGGTGGCCTGAGCCATGAGAAGGCCGTACGTCTCGAAGGGGTACGAGCCGACCTTGCTCTCCATCCAGGCGATCTGGTCGGGTGTTCTGGCGAGCCAGGGTTCGAGCACCTTGACGTCCTTCGTGGGGACGACGTCGCGTACGGGCAGGCCGTGGGGCCCCTCGCGGTGCAGGACGGTGGAGTGGCCGATCGACACCTGGGCGAGCTCGGTGGCCATCGGGTGCCGGGTGCGGTACGTCCATGTGGTGGACCGGCCGGCGCGATCGACGCCGGCGGGCAGACCGTTGGCGACGGCCGTGTATCCGTTGGGGGCGGTGATCCGGATGGTGAACATCGCCTTGTCGGAGGGGTGGTCGTTGCACGGGAACACCAGGTGCGCGGCGTCGGCCTGATTGGCCATGGCGAGGCCGTCCGAGGTGCGCACCCAGCCGCCGTCCTCGTCCCCGGACTCCGTGGGGTCGCTGGTGTGCCGCACGGTGATCCGCGTCCAGCTGCCCTCCTGCAGGGGCTCCTCAGGCGTGACGACGAGGTCCTCGCCCGCGTCGGCGAACGAGGCGGGCTCACCGTCGACCTCGACGGACTCGACCTTGCCGTGCGCGAAGTCGAGGTTCAGGCGGTCCAGGTCCCGGGTGGTCCAGGCGTCGATCGTGGTGACCGCCTGCAGGGGCTTGCTGTTGGAGCCGGAATAGGTGAAGGAGAGGTCGTACGACGCCACGTCGTACCCGGGGTTGCCGAGGTACGGGAAGAGACGGTCGCCGACGCCCAGGGGCGCCGGCGGGGCGCTCGCGGCGATAAGGCAGACGGAGACGGCGGAAGCGAGCAGCGCGGCCGCCTTGAGCCGGCGGGGCTTTCCGGTGCGGGGGGCGACGGCACGCGCGCGCGTGGAGGCAGCCAGGGCGCGGGGGGTGAGCAGCATGGACCACGGCTACCAGCGCGCACCCGCCCCACGGAGCCGACGCGCGCCCGTACCACCCGAACGGGTCGGAGGCGCGCACTCATGCGCCATACGCCCGGCACGCCATCACACACCGCCCCCGCGCTCACACGCCGCTACCGACACCTCGCGCGCCTCTCGCTCCGGCCGCACGCGAGCACTGCACCCGCACACCTGTCGGGCCCGGCGCACCCCGCCCCGCAGCCTCCACACCCGTCCTGGACTGCACCCGCACGCGCCCGCCGCACGCCGACCGCAGGCCGCCCGCCTGTCCTGAACGCCCTACGCCCGGCGGGCCCCCGCCGCACGCCGTCCCGCAGCCCCACGCCTGTCCTGCACCCGCCCGCCCGTCGCGCCCGCCGCACGCCGTCCGGCAGCCTCCACACCCGTCCTGCACTGCACCCGCACGCGCCCGCCTCCGCACGCCGATCGCAGCCCCAGTACCGTCCTGCACACCCCACCGTCGCCCTGCACCCCTCATGCCGAGCGCGCACCCTCCGAGCGTGCACCCTCCGAGCGCGCATCCTCATGCCGAGCGTGCGCAGCTAACGCCGGCCACCTCCGCGCGCGCCGGCCGCCTCCACCGCACGCCGGGCCCGCACCCCGCGCTCCGCTTTACGTGACCGCGCGCCCGACCCGCACCCCGCGCGCCTCTCCCTTTCAGCGCACGCCGGGCATGTGCGCCGTACGACTCCCATGCTCAAGGGCCAAGCTCACCCCGTGCCAGAAGCGGGTGGCTCCGCTCAGCGCAGCGGGGGGCCCACGCGCGCGTGGCAGCTGTCAGGCGGGCGGCCGAAGTCTCACGCGTTGGATGGGTGCGGCTGGGTTCGGTTCACGTCGTACACGCCTGGCACGTTGCGCATGGCCCGCATGAGGGCCGGCAGGAGGGCCGCGTCCGGGAGTTGGACGGTGTACGTGTGCCGGACGCGCTGTTGGGTCGGGGGCTCGATGGTCGCGGAGACGATCTCGGCACCCTCGAGGGCCATCGCCTCCGTGAGGTCCGCCAGGAGGTGCGGGCGGACGAACGATTCGGCGAGCAGGGTGACCCGGCACTCGGTGGTGTCTCCCCAGCGCACCCCGACCTCCGCGCGCCCCCCGCTCTTCATCCGCGCCACGGCGGCGCATTCGAGCCGGTGAACGGTGACCACTCCACCGCGCACGGCGAACCCGGTCACCTCGTCGGGCGGCACCGGCGTGCAGCAACCCGCCAGGCGCACCGTCGCGTCGGGCTGGTCGACGATGACGTCCGCGAAGGGCCGGGCGACCGCCCCCTCGGGCGTGGGCCGGGGAGTGGACGAGGGCTCGGCGTTCTCCGCCGTGTCCGTGTGCGCCGGATGGGCCGCCAGCCAGCGCTGGATGGCGATGCGCGCGGCCGGCGTGTGGGCGTGCTCCAGCCATTCCCTGGAGGGCTCGGAGGCGGGGTCCTGCCCCATGAGCAGCTGGACGGTGTCGCCGTCCTGCAGCACCGTGCTCAGCGTCGCCAGGCGGCCGTTCACGCGGGCGCCGATGCACGCGTGCGCGTCCTCGCCGTACTGCGCGTACGCGGCGTCGACGCAGGTGGCGCCTTCGGGCAGGCCCAGCGTGCCGCCGTCGGGGCGGAAGACGGTGATCTCGCGGTCCTGGGCGAGGTCCTCGCGCAGGGTCGACCAGAAGGTGTCGGTGTCGGGAGCCGCCTCCTGCCAGTCGAGGAGACGGGAGAGCCAGCCGGGCCGGGTGGGGTCGGCGCGCTCGCCGTCGGCCGGGTCGTCGGGCGCGGGCGCGTACGGGTTGCCCAGCGCGATGACGCCCGCCTCGGCGACCTTGTGCATCTGGTGGGTGCGGATGAGAACTTCGGCGACCTGGCCGTCCTGGCGGGCGACCGCGGTGTGCAGTGACTGGTACAGGTTGAACTTCGGTACCGCGATGAAGTCCTTGAACTCCGAGACGACCGGCGTCATACAGGTGTGGAGTTCGCCGAGGACGCCGTAACAGTCCGCGTCCTCGTTGACGAGCACCAGCAGCCGGCCGAAGTCCGTGCCGCGCAGCTCCCCGCGCTTGCGGGCGACGCGGTGCACGGAGACGAAGTGCCGTGGCCGGATCACGACTTCGGCCGGGATGTCGGCGTCGCGCAGCACGCCGCGCACCTCGTCGGCGATGTCGGCGAGCGGGTCGTCCGCGCGGGAGGCGTTGTCGACGATCAACTCCCGCGTGTGTTCGTACTCCTCGGGGTGCAGGATCGCGAAAACCAGGTCCTCCAGCTCGGTCTTGAGCGCCTGGACGCCGAGTCGTTCGGCGAGCGGGATGAGGACGTCCCGGGTGACCTTGGCGATGCGGGCCTGTTTCTCGGGGCGCATGACACCGAGGGTCCGCATGTTGTGCAGCCGGTCCGCGAGTTTGATCGACATCACCCGGACGTCGCTGCCCGCGGCGACCAGCATCTTCCGGAACGTCTCGGGCTCGGCGGCGGCGCCGTAGTCGACCTTCTCCAACTTGGTGACGCCGTCGACGAGATAGCGGACCTCGGCGCCGAACTGATCCCCGACCTGATCCAGCGTCACGTCGGTGTCCTCGACGGTGTCATGGAGCAGAGAGGCCGTCAGGGTCGTTGTCTCGGCGCCCAGTTCGGCGAGGATCAGGGTGACCGCGAGGGGGTGTGTGATGTAGGGCTCGCCACTCTTGCGCATCTGGCCGCGGTGCGAGGACTCGGCCAGCACATAAGCACGGTGCAGGGGGTCGAGATCGGCGCTCGGGTGGTGCGCGCGGTGCGCGTCGACGACATGGCTGATGGCGTCGGGCAGCCGATCGCGGGCGGCGGGGCCGAGCAGGGCGGCGCGTCCCAGGCGGCGCAGGTCGATCCGCGCCCGCCAGCGCGCCGCCGGGCTCGATACCGGACCTGGGGTCGCGGGATTCGTGGCCTCCGCACTCATGGGCACCTCCGGCTGCGTGGACCGGCGGACGGGGTGCCCCAGGGCGGACACGGCTCAGGGGGTGGCAACGGTCCCCCGTCCGGGCCGGTGCTTGATGCTACCGAGCCCATCACGCGCGTCTGACCGCCTCTCGCCGAGCGTGAAACGGATCACCCATTCGAGCGAAGGTCCGCAGGTTTACGGTTTCGCGCCACGCGAATGGCGGACAACCGTGGTTTCGAACTTCCGCAATACACCTCACTAGTTGACACCTGCACCACCGGACGCGTGTGCCTACGATCCGAAGCCCGCACGGGGCTCAGCGGACAAACGATTCCAGCCACTCGGTGTCGATCTCACCCTCGGCGACGATCACCGCGGGACCGGTCATCTCGATCTCACCATCGGGTCGCTCGGTGATCACGAGCGTTCCGCCGGGCACGTCGACGGTGTAGGTCACCGGTGTCCCGGTGACCGCCGGGTCGGCGCCGTCGCGGCGGGCGGTGGCCACGGCGACCGCGCACGCGCCCGTGCCGCACGACCGGGTCTCGCCGGAGCCGCGCTCGTGCACGCGCAGGGCGACATGGCGCGGGCCGCGGTCGACCACGAACTCGACGTTCACCCCGTCCGGGTAGGCGGAGGCCGGGCTGAAGGGAGGCGGCGCGTACAGGTTGCCGGCATGTGCGAGGTCGTCCACGAAGGCCACGGCGTGCGGGTTGCCCATGTTCACGTTCCGCGCGGGCCAGCTGCGCTCGCCGACACTCACCGTGACGGCCCCCTCGGGCAGCAGCGCCTTGCCCATGCCGACGGTGACGTCTCCCGCGGAGCCACTGCCGGACGCGGTCTTGGCGATGTGCACGGTCTTCACTCCCCCGCGTGTGGCCACCGCGAGATCGCCCTCGGCGACATGACCGGAGCGCTGGAGGTAGCGCGCGAAGACGCGCACGCCGTTGCCGCACATCTCCGCGACCGAGCCGTCGCCGTTGCGGTAGTCCATGAACCACTCGGCCTCGGACGCCATGTGCCGTGCCTCGGGGTGGGCGGCGGATCGCACGACGTGCAGCAGACCGTCACCGCCGATGCCCGCCCTGCGGTCACACAGGGCGGCGACGGCGGCCGGGGGCAGCTCAATGGTGTTCTCGGGGTCCGGGACGATCACGAAGTCGTTCTCGGTGCCGTGGCCCTTGAGGAAGGCGATCCGCGCGCGCGTGCTCATGCCTCGATCGTACGGTGCCCCTCGGACAGCGCCGAAAGGCACCGCCTACCGCAGCCGGGCGACTCTCCACACGGCGAGCACGATGATCGCGGCGACCACGACGACGTACGCCAGGATCACCCGCCAGTCCGGTCTGCGGCCGGAGCCGCGCTGCGGCAGCCCGGGCCAGGTGTAGCCCACCCGGCGGGCCGCCATCATGCCCCAGCCCGCCGCACAGGAGCAGATCAGCAGGCCCAGCATGGCGATCACCGCGCCACTGTCGCCGAAGTCGAAGGCGAGCGGGAAAGCGAACATCAGGGAGCCGACCGCGGCCAGGGCGACGATGGGGGCGAGCTGCCAGATGCGCAGCCTGCGCTGCGGGCGCAGCTCGACCTCGACCTCGGGCCCGCCCGCGAACATCTCCTCGGGCTCGGGGCCGTCGGCGGTCACTCCGCCCTGCATCTCGTCGGGCCCGTCGGGGCTCAGACGATCCTCGTCCTGCTCCGGCTCACCGCTGTCGACGGTGAGGGGCTCGGTGCCTTGTGCAGTGTCGCGAGGGCCGGCCTCCATCGCCACGCGCCCTCCCAACTCGGACTCCACTTGGTCGATCGAAGCTCGATGATGGCACGGCGCCGGAGGCCCGGACGGCGGCCTGAGCGTCCCGATGCCATGACGTGATCAGGCTGTAACCGGTCGTTCGACCAACGCCAGTGCGAGCCGCGGAAGTTCTGTGACGTCCGCCGCAGCCCCACTGAGCCAGTTCACCCGTGGGTCGCGCCTGAACCATGAATCCTGCCGGCGCGCGAAGCGCTTGGTGGCGCGTACGGTCTCGACCCGCGCCTCTTCCAGCGTGCACTCCCCCGAGAGCGCGGCTAGCACCTGCTGGTAGCCCAGCGCGCGCGAGGCCGTACGCCCCTCGCTCAGGCCGCGCGCCTCCAGCGCGCGCACCTCGTCCACGAGCCCCGCGTCCCACATGCGGTCCACCCGGCGGGTGATGCGGTCGTCGAGCTCGGGGCGGGCCACGTCGACACCGATCTGAACGGTGTCGTAGACCGAGTCATGGCCGGGCAGGTTGGCGGTGAAGGGGCGGCCAGTGATCTCGATCACTTCGAGGGCCCGGACGATACGGCGGCCGTTGCTCGGCAGGATCGCCTGCGCCGCCCCGGGGTCGGCCGCGGCCAGACGCGCGTGCAGCGCGCCGGAACCACGCAGCGTGAGTTCGTCCTCGAGCCGGGCCCGGACCTCGGGGTCGGTGCCGGGGAACTCCAGGTTGTCGACGGCCCCGCGGACGTACAGACCGGAACCGCCGACCAGGACGGGCCAGCGGCCCTCGGCGAGCAGCGCGTCGATCCGCGCGCGGGCGAGCTTCTGGTACTCGGCGACGGACGCCGTGACCGTCACGTCCCAGATGTCCAGGAGGTGGTGCGGGACGCCGCCGCGCTCCTCGGGCGTCAGCTTGGCGGTGCCGATGTCCATCCCCCGGTACAGCTGCATGGAGTCGGCGTTGACGACCTCCCCGCCCAGGCGCTGGGCGAGGAAGACGCCCAGATCGGACTTTCCGGCCGCGGTGGGACCGACGACGGCGATGACTCGGGGGGCGGGGGGTGCGCTGCTCACCGGACCAGTCTCCCAAACGCGGAGACCACTCCTCGAACGAGTTACGTGACGGGGCGTGGCCGAGGTCGTTGCCCGTTGGGAGGTTTTCGTCGCCGCTTTCTGCGGGTGGCGAGCCGGGTGACGCAAACGGCGCACCGGACGGCGCGGGATTTCCCCCGCACAAGTAACGTATGGAGTGGATATGGGCGTTTTCGCACGACTTCTCAGGAGGTCGAAGGCCACGGAGGAGGCGTCAACCGCGGCGGCTCAGGACGGCACACCGACGGCGCAGTCCGCGGCGGTGACGGAAGAGCCGGCGGAGGCCAAGGAGTCCGCCGAGGCCAACGGGTCGGCGGAGGCCGCGCGGATGACGAACGGGACTGAGGCGGAAACTTCCGGCGAGGGCGTCGAGATCCCCCAGCAGCAGTCCGCCGAGGAGGCTGCCGACAGCGAGGCCGGCGAGGGCGCCCGCACGTAACCCGCCGCGCGCGAGCGCCCCGGGAACGGGCAACGGCCCGGGCTACAGGGAAGGTGGACCATGGGTCTCCTGCACAATCTGAGGGCCAGGCTCTCCCCGGCGAAGGACAAGGTCTCGGGCCTCGGGCAGCAGCACGGGGACAAGATCTCGCACGGTCTCGACAAGGCCGCGAAGGTGGTCGACGAGAAGACCAAGGGCAAGTACAGCGACAGGATCCAGACGGGGACGGGCAAGGCCAAGGGCGCCATGGACCGGCTCGCGCACAAGGGCGACACGGGGACGGGGACGGGCACCGGCACGGTGCCGCCGGACACCCCGACACCGCCGGCTTCCTGACCTTCCCGGCGCATCGACGGACGGCCGCCGGGCCCGAGGGCTCCCGGCCGTCCGCCGTTCCCACGATCGGCGGGCGCTACCGCGCGGCCACGCCCGCCATCCCTGCGGACAGGTCCTTACGACCAGGTGGCGACCACGTACCCGACCCCGTACGGCGCGTCCTCGTACAGCAGCGCACCCGTGAGGTTCGCGCCCTCGGCGGCGCCCGCGAGGACCTGCCAGGGGGCCCGGCCCGACGCCTTCAGCTCGTACGCCAGCCCGGCGTCCAACGTCTTGAGGGCCGCCACGTCGGCCGCGCCCAGGGCACGCGCGACCTCCGCGTCGAAGGGCGCCGCCCGCTCGTCGAGGTAGCCGGGTGCCTTGAGCGTGCGGCAGGCGCTGGCGTCGCCCATCACCAGCAGCGCCACCCGCTCGGCCCGGGCGGCGATGTCCCTGCCGACTTGAATACACCGCTCGGCCTCGAGAGGTTCCCCCACGCCGAGTCCCTCGATCGGGGCATCGGCCCATCCGATCCGTCGCAGCAGCCAGGCGGCGACGGCGAGGGAGGGCGGAAGGTCGCGCTCGGCGGCGATTCCCTTGGCCGCGCCCAGCCGGACGCCGACGTCCACGCCGAAGCCGCGGAAGGAGCCCGGCGTGCCCTCCGGGTGTGTGCCGCGACCGCTCTGCTCCGCGGGGCCGACCACCACCAGCAGGTCGGGCCTGGACGCGGCGAGCACCCCGACCGCGTCCGCGCACGCGGTCCGCGCACCGTCCAATTCCGGGGCAGCACCCGCGGCCACCTCGGGCACGAGAAGAGGCGGGCAGGGACAGACGGCGGCGGCGACAAGCATGATCGGCAGCCTACTTCCAGGCCCAGGGCCAGGACTCCGGATGAGTACTCCACGCGAGTTCGGCGAGCCGGTACATCACGCGGTGCGTCGTCATCGCGCCTTCGACGTTCACGTAGTAGGCGTCTCCCTCACCGATCCGGTAGACCTGCCGGCGTTTCTGCCGCAGGCCGACACCCGGCCGGTGAGTGCAGGCGATCTCGTACAGACGGGCCCGGGCCTCGTCCCGAGTGCCTTCGAAATGCGCCACCTCGTCGATGTCGTGCTGGTTGCCGATACTGCGGTCGACGACCACCACCCAGCGCCCCATGCCCCACCCTCTCCGCTACGTACCAGGCGTCGCTCAGTGCGCCGCGCAGCCCCCCGTGACCACCGGCAGCGGCTCCGGGGCGCCGATCCTCGGGAGGCCCAGCATCACGCCCGTCGGCTTCGCGGCCTCCGCCGCGTTCCGCTTCTCCCACGCGTCCCCCGCGCGCGTACGGCGCACACCGAGGACGGCGCCCTCGGCGAGGAGGTGATGCGGGGCGGCGTACGTGATCTCGACGGTGACGACGTCGCCGGGACGGACCTCCTGGTCGGGCTTGGTGAAGTGGACCAGGCGGTTGTCGGGGGCGCGGCCGGAGAGGCGATGGGTGGCGCCGTCCTTGCGGCCCTCGCCCTCGGCGACCATCAGCTCCAGGGTGCGGCCGACCTGCTTCTTGTTCTCCTCCCAGGAGATCTCCTCCTGGAGGGCGACGAGCCGCTCGTAACGCGCCTGGACGACCTCCTTGGGGATCTGGCCGTCCATGGTCGCCGCCGGGGTGCCGGGACGCTTGGAGTACTGGAACGTGAAGGCCTGCGCGAAGCGCGCCTCGCGGACCACGTGCAGGGTCTGCTCGAAGTCCTCCTCGGTCTCGCCGGGGAAGCCCACGATGATGTCGGTGGTGATCGCCGCGTGCGGAATCGCGGCCCGCACCTTCTCGATGATCCCGAGGTAGCGCTCCTGCCGGTAGGAACGGCGCATCGCCTTCAGGACGGTGTCCGAGCCGGACTGCAGGGGCATGTGCAGCTGCGGCATCACGTTCGGCGTCTCGGCCATCGCCGCGATCACGTCGTCGGTGAAGTCGCGGGGGTGCGGCGAGGTGAAGCGGACGCGCTCCAGGCCGTTGATCGTGCCGCAGGCCCGCAGCAGCTTGCTGAACGCCTCACGGTCGCCGATGTCGGAACCGTACGCGTTGACGTTCTGTCCGAGGAGGGTGATCTCGGAGACGCCCTCGGCGACCAGCGCCTCGATCTCGGCGAGGATGTCACCGGTGCGGCGATCCTTCTCCTTGCCGCGCAGGGCCGGGACGATGCAGAAGGTGCAGGTGTTGTTGCAGCCGACGGAGATGGAGACCCAGGCAGCGTAGGCGCTCTCGCGCCGGGTCGGCAGCGTGGACGGGAACGCCTCCAGGGACTCGGCGATCTCGACCTGCGCCTCCTCCTGCACCCGCGCGCGTTCCAGCAGCACGGGCAGCTTGCCGATGTTGTGCGTGCCGAAGACGACGTCCACCCAGGGCGCCTTCTTCACGATGGTGTCCTGGTCCTTCTGCGCCAGACAGCCGCCGACCGCGATCTGCATGCCGGGCCGCGAGGCCTTCTTCGGGGCGAGCCGGCCGAGATTGCCGTACAGCCGGTTGTCGGCGTTCTCCCGCACGGCGCAGGTGTTGAAGACGACGACGTCCGCGTCGCCGTCGGACCCCTCGGGGGCGCGCACATAGCCCGCCTCCTCCAGCAGCCCGGACAATCGCTCGGAATCGTGGACGTTCATCTGGCACCCGTAGGTACGCACTTCGTAGGTCTTGGGTCCCTGGACGTCCACTGCGAGGCTCCGGTCGCTGCTGCTGGTCATGCGTCAAGGGTAGGCGCTCCCGTGAACCCCCTGTCCCGGGATTCCCCCGGGGACACGCCCGGCACCCAGCCCTGCCGCCGCAGCACGCCCGACACGTCCGGCGCCTCGTAGTGCTCGCCCTTGAGGACCTTGCCGTCGGCGCGGCGGGCGACGCGGCCGTCGGGGCCCAGCTTGGTCATGTTGGAG
This sequence comes from Streptomyces sp. NPDC005799, assembly GCF_040630525.1. Classification (NCBI taxonomy): domain Bacteria; kingdom Bacillati; phylum Actinomycetota; class Actinomycetes; order Kitasatosporales; family Streptomycetaceae; genus Streptomyces; species Streptomyces sp. NPDC005799. The sequence continues at coordinate 10,961 of NZ_JBEXXQ010000063.1, read as the reverse complement.
CGGTGGATCTCGGCGATGACGGCGTCGAGGTCGATGCCGTGGACGAGAGCGGTGCCGTACGCCACGTACACGACGTCGGCCAGTTCGTGCGCGAGCCGGTCGAGGGGGCCGGTCACCGAGACCTCGGCGACCTCGGCGGCCTCCTCGGCGAGCAGTTCCCGCCGGTGGGCGGCCAGCCGGGGCGGGATCTCCATGGGCGTGGTGCGGGCGTCGAGCCCGACGGCGAGGTGGAACGCACGGACCAGATCGGCGGGCGATGAGCTCATACCGCGACTGTATCGGCCGCCACTGACAGCGCTCCCGTGCGTTCCGCCCTGGTCAGCACCGCGCGCGGGCTGGCAGGATCGCCCGCATGTCCCATGTGCTCGCCCGGATCGGCAGGCGTCGGGCCCTGCAGGGCGCGGCCGCCGGCTTCGTCGTGTTCGGGCTGCTGATGTGGTGGCTGCTGCCGCTGGGCGAGAATCCGCCGAGCGGCACGATCAGCTTCAGCACCGGAACGCCCGCCGGGGTGTACCAGCAGTACGGCGTACGCCTGCGGAACGCCTTCCACAAGGACATGCCTGACCTGAAGGTGGACCTGCGGACCAGCGACGGCTCGCAGGAGAACGTCCGGCGGGTGGCGACCGGCGGCGCCGACTTCACCATCGCGGCGGCCGACGCCGTGGACACGTACGAGCTCGGCCATCGGACCGGTCACGACCGGCTGCGCGGGGTCGCCCGCCTGTACGACGACTATGTGCAGCTGATCGTCCCGCGCGACTCCACCGTGCGGTCCGTCGCCGACCTTCGGGGCAAGCGGGTGGCCATAGGGCCGGCCCGTTCCGGTGTACGGCTGATAGCGGACCGGGTGCTGAAGGCGGCCGGCCTCGACCCGCAGAAGGACGTCAAGCCGTCCGCCGACGGCATCGACACCGGCCCGGATCAGCTGAAACGGAACGAGATCGACGCGTTCTTCTGGTCGGGCGGACTGCCCACGCAGGGGCTGGAGAACCTGGCGGAGCATTTCACCTTCAGGTTCGTTCCGATCCCCGCCGATCTCGTCGCCAAACTGCACGAACAGGGCGGCGCCACCCGCTACTACCGCGCCACCAACATGCCGGAGTCGGCCTACCCGAGCATCCAGAACGGTGTCGCCGTACCGACGATCGCGGTGTCCAACATCCTGATCACACGGGCGGACGTCAGCCCCCGGCTCACCGAGTGGGTGACCCGTACGGTGATCAAGAGCCGTGACGACATCGGCTGGCATGTGCACTCCGCGCAGCTCGTGGACCTGCGCACCGCGATCTACACCGATCCGCTGGCCCTGCACGAGGGCGCCAAGCGCTACTACCGCTCGGTCAAGCCGTAGGGCGGGTGCGCGGCACGGAGACCGTCACCGTCAGCCCGTGCGGCTCATGGTGGGCGTAGGAGATGGTGCCGCCGCCCGCCGCGAGCAGGGTGCGGGAGATGGACAGGCCGAGTCCGGAGCCCTTGATGTTCTGGTGGCGGCCGCTGCGCCAGAAGCGGTCGCCGACGCGGGCGAGTTCCTCGTCGGTCAGTCCCGGGCCGTGGTCGCTGACGGCGACGGTGGACCTGTCGCCGTCGGCCCCGACCCGCACCTGGACGCACTGGTCCTCCGGCGTGAACTTGACCGCGTTGTCGATCACCGCGTCCAGCGCGCTGGAGAGGGTGACCGGGTCGGCCCAGGCGGTGGTCGGCGGGCAGTCGCCCACCAGCCGTACGCCCTTGGCCTCGGCGGTCGGGGTCCACGCGGCGACGCGCTCGGCGGTCAGCGCGCCGATGTCGGTGGTCCTGAGGTCGGCCTCGGTGTGCTCGGCCAGGGCGAGGTCGAGCAGGTCGTCGAGCACCTCGGCCAGGCGCTTGCCCTCGGTGCGGACCGATGCGATCTCCTCGTTGTCCTCCGGCAGTTCGAGCGCGAGCAGTTCGATCCGCAGCAGCAGCGCCGAGAGCGGGTTGCGCAGCTGGTGCGAGGCGTCGGCGACGAAGGCCCGCTGCTGCTCCAGCACGTCCTCGACGTTGTCCGCCATCTCGTTGAACGCACGGGCCAGGCGCCGAAGTTCCGGCGGACCGCCGGCGGCCGCGACCCGGGACTTGAGCCGGCCGCTGGCGATGGCGTGGGTGGTGGCGTCGAGGACCCTTACGGGCCGGAGCACCCAGCCGGTCAGCCGGAGCGCGGCACCGACCGCGAGCAGCATCGCGGCGATCTCGCCGAGGCCGATGACCAGCCAGCCGTGCAGGATGCGTGAACGCATCTGCCCGGTGGGCGAGTCGGTGACGACGACCGCGACGACGTCACCGTCCCGGATCACGGGCGACGCGACGACGAGACGTCCCCGCTGCCAAGGCCACACCTGTTTCGGGTCATGGCTGCGGCGGCTGAGCTTCGCCTCGTCGAACGCGTCGCGCACCACTCCTTCATCGGGCAGGAAGAAGCTCGCCGGTGCCTGGGCCATGGGGATGTCGGTACGGCAGAAGACCCCGGCCCGGATGTCGTAGACGTCGTGGTAGCTGGTCAGTTCGCTGCTCAGTGTCTCCAGGCGCTCGTCCGTGGACGTGCGGGTCGAGCTGCAGGCGTCGGTGACGAACTGGGCGAGGGAGGCGAAGCGCGCGGTGTCGTCGATCCGGTCGACGACCACCTTCTGCTGCTGTGCCGCGGCCACGCTCACCCCGAGCGGGATGCCGAGTGCGAGCAGCACGGCCGCCATCAGGACGATGAGCAGCGGAAGAAGACGTGTACGCACGCGTGCCCGTTTACGAGGCCGGGGCGACGAGCCGGTAGCCGACGCCGCGGACCGTCTCGATCAGGGCCGGCATGCGCAGCTTGGCACGCAGGGAGGCGACGTGCACCTCCAGGGTCCGTCCGGTCCCCTCCCAACTGGTGCGCCAGACCTCGCTGATGATCTGCTCCCGGCGGAAGACGACCCCGGGGCGCTGCGCGAGCAGGGCGAGCAGATCGAACTCCTTGCGGGTCAGTTGGACGACCGAACCGTCCACGGTGACCTGCCGGGTGGGCAGTTCGATGAGCACGGGACCCAGGCGCAGCGCGCTGTCCTCACCGTGCGCTGCGTCCTCGTGGGCGGTGCGCCGGCTGACGGCGTGGATGCGCGCGAGCAACTCCCCGGTGTCGTACGGCTTGACCACGTAGTCGTCGGCGCCCAGGTTCAGGCCGTGGATGCGGGAGCGGACGTCGGAGCGCGCCGTGACCATGATCACCGGAGTGCTGGTGCGCTTGCGGATCTTGCCACAGACCTCGTATCCGTCCTGGTCGGGCAGGCCCAGGTCGAGCAGGACGACGCCGAAGCCGTCGCCCTCCGGGACGAGCGCCTGAAGAGCCTCCTCGCCGCTGCGCGCGTGTGTGACGTCGAAACCGTGCCGTGCCAGAACCGCTGAGAGAGCGGCGGCGACATGGTTGTCGTCCTCGACGAGGAGCAGTCTCATCCGGGCCCCCTTCGGTTCATCGGCCGTACGTTCAGGACGGGTAGAAACGCGGTCCACGCGCGCGTTCGCACCCAGCAGTCACGCTGATGGACGCAGACGGAGTCAAGCGGGTTCCTGTCGCGCGCCGCTTCCGTTATCCGGCCGATACAGCTGCGCGGACAACTGCTACGACTCGTGTCCGATTGCTATCGGATCGTGATGCTCAGATCTCCCTCAGATGTAATGACGCTGGTCGCGGCCGCTCACTACTGTCCTCCGAAACCGAGGAGGACGGAGCCCGATAGCGATGACCGAAGTATCGGTGGCCAAGGAAGATGCTGTGCCCCAGGCCGGCGAACTGGTCGTCCTGAAGAGCGTCAACAAGCACTTCGGCGCGTTGCACGTACTCCAGGACATCGACCTGACGATCGCCCGCGGCGAGGTCGTCGTGGTGATCGGGCCCTCCGGGTCCGGCAAGTCCACCCTGTGCCGCACCATCAACCGCCTGGAGACCGTCGACTCGGGCGCGATCACCATCGACGGCAAGCCGCTGCCCCAGGAGGGCAAGCAGCTGGCCCGGCTCCGCGCCGACGTCGGAATGGTCTTCCAGTCCTTCAACCTCTTCGCGCACAAGACCGTGCTCGAGAACGTGATGCTGGGCCAGATCAAGGTCCGCAAGGCCGACAAGAAGCAGGCCGAGGAGAAGGCGCGCGCGCTGCTCGACCGGGTCGGCGTGGGCACCCAGGCCGACAAGTACCCCGCGCAGCTCTCCGGCGGCCAGCAGCAGCGCGTCGCCATCGCCCGCGCCCTGGCCATGGACCCCAAGGTCATGCTCTTCGACGAGCCGACCTCGGCCCTCGACCCCGAGATGATCAACGAGGTCCTCGAGGTCATGCAACAGCTCGCCCGGGACGGCATGACCATGATCGTCGTCACCCATGAGATGGGCTTCGCGCGCTCGGCCGCGAATCGCGTGGTGTTCATGGCGGACGGCCGGATCGTCGAAGAGGCCACCCCCGACCAGTTCTTCAGCAACCCGCGCAGCGACCGCGCCAAGGACTTCCTGTCGAAGATCCTCCACCACTGACCCGCGCCGGCTCCGTCGTCGACGGTCCCCCTCTCCTCACCAGCCAAAGGATGTTCACCATGCAGCTCCGCAAGGTCACCGCCGCCTCGGCCGCCGTACTCGCCCTCGCCGTGGCCGCCACGGCGTGCGGGTCGAGCGACAAGAACGACAGTGGTTCCTCGGGCGGCGGAGACAAGATCAAGGTCGGCATCAAGTTCGACCAGCCGGGCATCGGCCTGAAGGAGCCGAGCGGCTCCTTCTCCGGCTTCGACGTGGACGTGGCGACCTACGTGGCGGGCAAACTCGGCTACAAGCCCAGCCAGATCGAGTGGGTCGAGACCAAGAGCGCCGACCGGGAGAACGCGCTTTCCCGCGGCGACGTCAAGTTCATCGCGGCCAGCTACTCCATCAACGACGAGCGCAAGCAGAAGGTCGACTTCGCCGGCCCCTACCTGCTGGCCCACCAGGACCTGCTGGTCAAGAAGGACTCGGACATCTCCAAGGCCACGGACCTCAACGGCAAGAAGCTGTGCTCCGTGACCGGTTCCACCTCGGCGCAGAACGTCCAGAAGACGATCGCCCCGAAGGCCAACCTCAAGGAGTACAGCGGCTACTCGGAGTGCATCGCCGCCCTGCAGAGCGGTGCCGTGGACGCCGTGACCACCGACGACTCGATCCTCGCGGGCTTCGCATCGCAGGACAAGTACAAGGACCAGTTCAAGCTGGCCGGGCTCAAGCTCAGCAACGAGAACTACGGCGTCGGTGTGAAGAAGGGCGACAGCGCGACTCTCAAGAAGATCAACGGCGCCCTGACCACCATGGTCAGCGACGGCTCCTGGCAGAAGGCGGTCGACAAGAACTTCGGCCCGGCCGGCTACAAGAACGAGCCGGCGCCGAAGATCGGCCAGATCGTCAAGTAGCCGGATCCTCAAGCAAGGCAGGGCCCGGCTCTCCAGGGTTCCCCGGGCGCGCCGCCGTACCTCGCGATCACGGCGGCGGCGCGCCATGCCCTTCTCGTACGCCACACACCCGGAAGCGCGGGAGATCGTGTTCGACTTTCTGCAAGGTTATGACGTCCTCGGGGCGTTCTGGATGACGGTGAAGCTGACCGCACTCTCCGCCGTCGGCTCCCTGGTCTGGGGCACCCTGCTGGCCGCGATGCGGGTCAGCCCGGTCCCGCTGATGCGCGGTTTCGGCACCGTCTACGTCAACATCGTCCGGAACATCCCGCTGACGGTCATCATTCTGTTCACCTCGCTCGGCCTCGCCGACATCTTCGGCGTGACCATGGGCGCCTCCGACTTCAAGGTGCAGGGCTTCCGGCTGGCCGTGCTCGGCCTCATCGCCTACACGGCGGCCTTCGTCTGCGAGGCGGTGCGGTCCGGCATCAACACCGTGCCCCTGGGGCAGGCCGAGGCGGCCCGCGCCATCGGGCTGAGCTTCAGCCAGACCCTGCGGCTCGTCGTGCTGCCGCAGGCGTTCCGCGCGGTCATCGGCCCGCTGGCCAACGTACTGATCGCCCTGACGAAGAACACGACCGTGGCCGCCGCGATCGGTGTCGCCGAGGCCGCCTACCTGATGAAGTCGATGATCGAGAACGAGGCGCAGACGCTGCTCATCGGCGCGGTCTTCGCCCTCGGTTTCGTGGTGCTGACCCTTCCCACCGGGCTCATCCTGGGCTGGCTGGGCAAGCGACTGGCGGTGAAGCGATGAGTTCGGTCCTGTACGACACGCCCGGCCCCGGGGCCGGGAAACGCAACGCCCTGCTCTCGGTCGTCTTCGTCGTCCTGCTCGCCCTGGTGGTGTGGTTCGTCTGGCTGAAGCTGGACGACAAGGGCCAGCTGAAGTGGTCCCTGTGGCAGCCCTTCACCACGTCCGAGGCGTGGAGCACGTATCTGCTGCCGGGTCTGGGCAACACGCTGAAGGCCGCCGCGCTCGCCATGGTCATCGCGCTTCCGCTGGGCGCGGTCTTCGGTATCGCACGGATGTCCGACCACCGCTGGGTGCGGGTCCCGGCCGGGGTGGTGGTCGAGTTCTTTCGCTCGATCCCGGTCCTGCTGCTGATGCTGTTCGCCAACGAGTTCTACGCCCGCTCCACCGGCGTGACCAGCGAGGACCGCCCGCTGTACGCGGTCGTCACCGGTCTGGTGCTCTACAACGCCTCGGTGCTCGCCGAGGTCGTGCGCGCCGGCATCCTCGCCCTGCCCAGGGGACAGACGGAGGCCGCGTACGCGATCGGCCTGCGCAAGGGCCAGACGATGACCGGCATCCTGCTGCCGCAGGCGGTCACGGCGATGCTGCCCGCCATCGTCAGCCAGCTGGTCGTCATCGTGAAGGACACCGCGCTGGGCGGCGTGATGATCGGTTTCCCCGAACTGCTCAACACGCGCAGCACCCTGGCGGCCAACTACGCCAACGTGATCCAGAGCTTCGTCGTTGTTGCGATCATCTTCATCGTCGTCAACTTCGTCCTCACCAGCTTCGCGAGCTGGCTGGAGCGCAGACTGCGGCGCAGCAAGCGGAGCACGGGCGCGGTCCTCGGCGCCGAGGACATGGAGGAACTCAACCCCGCGGCGGTCGGCGGCACCTTCGGGGCCGGGGGCGGCGGCACCATCTGATGATCAGTCAACTCGGCTGATCCGCACGGAGGCAGTGGCATGATCGCCACTGCCTCGGTCACTTGACGCAAACACCGCCAATGGGTTGCATACGTTCTGTGATCGTGCACCCTGCTCCAACTTCCTGTTCACATATGTCCCTCAGGACACCGTCGCGGGCAGGGGGCGCCGCGCCGTGGACCCGGTGATCATCGTCGGCGCGGGACCCGTCGGGCTCACGCTCGCCCTGGCGCTGGCCCGTCAGGAAGTGCCCTCCGTCGTGCTGGACGAGGGGCCCGGCAAGGACGAGCCGCGTCCCGCCCGCACGGTCGTGCTGCGCGAGGACACCGCCGCCCTGATGGAGCGGCTGACCGGCCTGCCGGTGGAGGAGGCCGGACTGCGCTGGGCCGGATGGCGGTCGCTGCGGCGCAAGCAGGTGATGCGCGAGATCGCGTTCGGCGACGACGAGCCCGCCCCGCTGCACATCGCCCAGCACGTCCTGACCGGCGCCCTGCGCCAGGCCCTGGCCGGCGAACGGCTCGCCAGGATCGCCGTCGACAGCCGTCTCGACTCCGTCGAGCAGGAGCCCTCGGGAGTCACTGCCCACACCCGCGGCCCGCAGGGCACCTGGTGGCGCGGCAGCTACCTGGTCGGCTGCGACGGCCCGCGCTCCACCGTGCGCAAACTCCAGGACATCCGCTTCCCCGGCCGTACGGCGGTCGAGCGACACGCCGTGGCCGCCCTGCGTGTGGAACTTCCGTGGGACGGTGAGGCGTTGCTCCATCGGATGCCGCCGTGGCGGACGGCCGGATCCTCGGGTGGGGAGGTCACCGGGCGACCGCTGCCGGACGGGGTGTGGCGCCTGGACTGGCTGCTGCCGCCGGGCAAGGACCTGGTCACACCCGAGCTGCTGCTGGCCCGCGTCCGGGAGACCCTCGCCGGCTGGACGGGGGGCTCCACACCGCCGTACGACCTGCTCGACACCGGCGTCCACACCGTCCACCATCGGCTGGCGCGCCGATGGAGGGTCGGCCGGGTGTTCCTCGCCGGGGACGCGGCGCACCTGCTCGGCGCGCTGGGTACCCAGGGGCTCGACGAGGGGCTCAGGGATGCCGACAACCTCGCCTGGAAGCTGGCGCTGGCCTGGCACCACGGGCCGCACGAGGCGCTGCTGGACAGCTACCAGGCGGAGCGGCGCGGCGCGGTCGCCGCCCGGCTGCGCGCCGCCGACCAGGTGCTGCCCCTGCTGCGCGGCGGTGGCGGGCTGCGCGCGTACGTGCCCGGCGCGGCCCGGGGCGCCGAAGCGCTGCTCACGGACGGTCACCTGGGGCGCGGGACGCTCGGCACGCCGGGGGCGTACGCCTCCTCGCCGCTCGCGCCCCGGCACCTCGGGGGCGAGGTGCCGGTGGCCACCGCTCCCGGGGCGCCGGTCGCCGATGTGCTGGTGACCGCGGAGGACGGTTCCTTCGTGGAGCTGCGGGAGCGCCTCGGACGCGGCGCGCTGCTCGTCGTCCTGGTCGCACCGGGTACGGGCGTGTGGGACCGCAAGCACTGGGTGACCGCCGGGATCATGCCCCGGCTGGCGGCCGCCGTGACCGCGCTGCCCCATCCCGCCGAACTGCTGGTCGCCGAGAGCTACCCGGGCGCCCCCGCGCACACCGTGCTCCTGGTACGGCCCGACGGCCACCTCGTGACGGCGCTGGGCGGGGTTCGTCCGGCCGACCTGTACACGGCGGCGGAGGCGACGCTGGGCAACCCGGCCAAGACAGAGGCCGAGGCGGGCGCGGGGGCGCGTTGAGGCGGACGCGGAGCGCGCAGGGGCGTCGCGGCATGTGGCGCGGGGTCTGAGTCGCGAGGTCTGTGTCGCAGGGGGTCTGCGGCACTCTCGTACGCACGTACGTCGCACCCCCGGTCACTGTGCGGTCCACATAGTGACAGCGAGTTGACCGGTCTGCACCGACATGGTGTACTCCGCATCGTGACCGACACCTGTGTGCGCCTGTGGCGGAGGGTCCATCTGGACCTCGTCCGCTACCCGGGCTGCCTGTGTCGCGAGTCCTGCTGAATTCGCATCCCCTTGTTCACCCGCGCGCGCCGCTTCCGTGCTGTCGCGCGCGCTCCGCGAACGCTCTTCAGGACGGTGTCACGTGTCTGTCTCCCCCTCCGCGCCCACGACGGCTCCCGCGGCCCCCACGCCGACGCAGGCCGATCTCCTCGACTTTGTACGCCGCACGGCCGCCGACGCCGAGCTCATCGCCTCGCTCCCGCTCGATCCCGAGGGCCGCACCTGGGTACGGCTGGAGGGTCCCGGCGGCAGCGAGGCCTGGCTGATCGGCTGGCCGCCCGGCACGGGCACCGGCTGGCACGACCACGCCGAGTCCGTCGGCGCCTTCCTCACTGCCTCGGGCGAGCTGAAGGAGAACTCGCTCGCCGCGCGGCTGCCCGCCGACGGCTGGAAGACCCTCGAACTGACCGACGGGGTGGACCGGGAGCGGCGGCTGCCCGCAGGCAAGGGGCGCGCCTTCGGTCGTCACCACGTCCACGAGGTGCTGAACGAGTCCACCGACCAGCACGCCGTCTCCGTCCACGCCTACTACCCCCCGCTCCCGCAGATCCGCCGGTACAGCCGCGTGGGCCAGGTCCTGCGCCTGGAGCAGGTCGAGCGTCCGGAGGACTGGCAGTGACGGACACGGTGGCGGGGCCGTCGCGCAGTGCGGGCGAACGGCCCCTGGGTATCGACGAGTTGCTGGAGCGGGTGCGCGCGGGGTTCGACCGGGTCGAGGCGAGGGAGGCGTACGAGGGCGCCCTCGCCGGTGAGGTGCTGCTGGTGGACATCCGGTACGCGGCCCTGCGCGAGCGCGACGGGCTGATCCCCGGTGCCCTCGTCGTCGAGCGCAACGAGCTGGAGTGGCGCCTCGACCCGCAGGGCAGTCACCGCGCCCCCGAGGCCACGGGCCACGATCTGCGGGTCGTGGTGATCTGCAACGAGGGGTACGCGTCGAGCCTCGCGGCCGCGTCACTGCACCAGTTGGGGCTGCGCCGGGCGACCGATCTGGTCGGCGGCTTCCAGGCCTGGAAGGCGACGGGGTTGCCGGTGGCGTCCTAGGGCCGCACTCGACGCCGAGCGCTAGAACCCCTCGTCCTCGAGGAACTCCGCGTCCTCCCCTTCCTCCTCCAGCGCACGCCGGACCACCCGCAGGGCCATTCCCTCGGGATAGCCCTTGCGGGCGAGCATGCCCGCGAGACGGCGCAGCCGCTTGTCACGGTCGAGACCGCGCGTGGAGCGCAGCTTGCGGGCGACGAGTTCCCGCGCCGTCTCCTCCTCCTGCTCGGAGTCGAGCTGTGCGACGGCCGCGTCGATCAGCGTGGAGTCGACGCCCTTGGTCCGCAGTTCCTGGGCGAGCGCCCGCCGGGCCAGCCCCCTGCCGTGATGCCGGGACTCCACCCAGGCGTCCGCGAACGCGCTGTCGTTGATCAGCCCGACCTCCTCGAACCGGGACAGCACCTCCTCGGCCACCTCGTCCGGGATCTCCCGCTTGCGCAGGGCGCCCGCGAGCTGCTTGCGCGTGCGCGGGGTCCCGGTGAGCAGGCGCAGGCAGATCGCCCGGGCCCGCTCCACCGGGTCCGCCGACGGCTCCTCCCGCTCGGCCCTCGACGAGAAAGAGGAGCCACCGTCCTCACCGGCCGGCTCACCGCGGCGCCGCTGCCGACGCCCACGGGAGCCGCCCGTTGTACGGGCCCCGCCACGGGCCCCGTCGTGCCGGCGCTTGCCGCCACCGGACCCGGCCGGGCTCTGCGGCCCGCCGTCGTCCGGCCACTGCCCGCCGGGCTCGTCACCGAACGGCCGCGCGGTGTCGTACGGCCACGGGGGGCCGTAC
>NZ_JBEXXQ010000062.1:0-62213 GCF_040630525.1 Streptomyces sp. NPDC005799 | reverse complement strand
CAGACGCTGGCCCAGATCGAGCTGTTCACCAAGCCCGACGCCTACCCGACGGGTGTGTACACGCTGCCCAAGCACCTGGACGAGAAGGTCGCCCGTCTCCACCTGGACGCCCTCGGCGTGAAGCTGACCACGCTGCGCCCGGAGCAGGCCGCCTACATCGGCGTCGACGTCAAGGGCCCCTACAAGCCCGACCACTACCGCTACTGAGCGACCCATACCGGGTCCAGCCTTCCTCCATCGTGCCCCGACCCGAGGCGCCCACCCTGAGCCGCAGGTCCGTTCGGAGGAGGAAGCACGTGTCCGACAAGCAGCAGCACGTTCCGGTGCTGGTGGCTGGCGCGGGACTGGCCGGCCTGTGCACCGCCCTGTTCCTGTCCTGGCACGAGGTGCCCTGTCTGGTGGTGGAGCGTCACCGGGGCATCTCGCCGCACCCACGTGCGCGGGGCATCAACCCGCGGGCGATGGAGCTGATGCGCTCGGTCGGGCTGGAGGAGGAGGTACGGGCCACCGAGTCGGCCCGTGCCCTCGCCCGCAACACCGGGGTGCTGGCGGCCCAGTCGCTGGCCGGGCACCAGCTGGGCGCCCTGCACGAGCAGTACTTCATGGACGTACGCACCGATCTGAGCGCCCTGTCGCCGAGCGGCTGGTGCCTGTGCCACCAGGACGAGTTCGAACCGGTGGTCCGGCGGCGCGCGGAGGAACTCGGCGCCCGGTTCTCGTACTTCACCGAGCTGGAGTCCTTCGAGCAGGGCGCGGACGGTGTCACGGCCCGGCTGCGGGACCGGGAGAGCGGTGAGGTGCGCACGGTGACCGCCGACTATCTGGTCGGCGCGGACGGGCCGGCGAGTCCGGTGCGGGAGGCGCTCGGTATCGGGGTGGAGGGGCCGGGCACCACCGGGCACTTCCTCAACATCCACTTCGAGGCGGATCTCGCCGAGGAGCTCGGCGAGCGCCGGTTCATCATGTGCTACACGTTCAACGACGTGGTGCGCGGTGCGCTGATGCCGCTGGACAACGCGCGGCGCTGGCTGCTGCACGTGGTGTTCGACCCGGCCACCGAGGACGTCGCCTCCTTCACCGACGAGCGGTGCCGGGAGCTGGTGCGGGCCGCGGCCGGGGTGCCGGAGCTGGAGGTGAAGGTCCTCGGCGCGATCCCCTGGGAAGCCGCCGGGCGGACCGCGACCTCCTTCGGCGCGGGCCGGGTGTTCCTGGTGGGCGACGCAGCCCATGTGATGCCGCCCAGTGGGGCGTTCGGCTCCAACACCGGTGTGCAGGACGCGCACAACCTGGCGTGGAAACTGGCGGCGGTGCTGCGCGGCGAGGCCGGTACCGGGTTGCTCGACAGCTATGACGCCGAGCGGCGGCCGGTGTGCGCGGCCACCGTCGAGCAGGCGGTGCTGCGGTCCCAGGACCGTCCGCGACTCGCGGCGAAGGAGCCCGCGCCCGCCAACCCGGCGATCCACGCCGACACCGAGATCTGGTTCGGCTGGCAGTACCGGTCCGGCGCGGTGCTGCCGACGCCCGGCGACAGCGTGCCGGACGGTGTGTGGAACGGCGACCCGCGCGGACTGCCCGGCACGCGCGCCCCGCACGTCCCGCTCGTCCAGGACGGTCGGGAAGTCTCCACGCTGGACCTGTTCACCCGGGCGCCGGTGCTGCTCGCCGGGCCGGAGGCCGGGTCCTGGACGGACGCCGCCCGGGCCGCGGCGGACCGCGCGGGCATCAGCCTCGACGTCCTGCGGATCGGTGACGAACTGCGCGACCCGTCGGGCGGCTGGGCCGAGGTGTACGGCGTGGGCGCGGACGGCGCGGTGCTGGTGCGCCCCGACGGGGTGGTGGCCTGGCGCTCCCCCGCCGCGCGGGACGAGCCCGGGGCCGAACTCGACGACGTACTCAAGGCGCTGCTGGTGCGGTGACCGGCCCCGCCGCACTCCGCGACACGACGAGGGAGAGAGCATGTCTGGAATCACCGGCTGGGTGGACTGGTCCCGGGATCTGACCCGAGAACGCAGCACCGTCCTGGCCATGGCGGCGACGATGGCCCTGCGCGGCCCCGACGGCGAGGGCGTGTGGACGAGTCCGCGCGCCGCCCTGGGCCACCGGCATCTCGCGGTGTTCGACCTGGCGGGCGGCGGGCGGCAGCCGGTCGCCCTGGAGCACGACGGACGGGTCGTGGCGGTGGCCGCGCACAGCGGCTCGATCCTCAACCACGAGGAGCTGCGCGGCACGTTGTCCCGGCGCGGCCACCGCTTCCGGTACCGCGGCGACACCGAGACGCTGCTGCACGCCTATCTGGAGTGGGGTGCCGGGGCCGCGCAGCGGCTGGAGGGCACCTTCGCCGGTGTGGTGTGGGACGCGCGCCGCGAGGAGCTGTTCCTGGTGCGCGACCGGCTCGGTGTGGAGCCGCTGCTGTACTACCCCACCGCGACGGGGCTGGTGTTCGGCTCGGAGGCGAAGGCGATCCTGGCGCATCCGCAGGTCCAGCCGGAGGTGGACGCGGAGGGGCTGCAGGAGATCTTCACCTACTCCGGTACGCCGCATGTGGCGCCGTTCCGCGGGATGCACCGGCTGCGGGCCGGGCACCACCTGGTGGTGAGCGCGGGCGGCACGAGGCGCACGCGGTACTGGGGGGTGGACGCGGCCGAGCACACCGACGACCTCGACACCACCGTGGACACCATTCGCGGGCTGCTGGAGGAGAGCATCGAGCGCAACCTGCGCACCGAGGCGCCGGTGGGTTCGCTGCTGTCGGGCGGTCTGGACTCCAGTGGCGTGGTGGGGCTGGCCGGCCAGGAGCTGGCGCGGACCGGGCGGCGGATCCGTACCTTCACCGTGGACTTCGCCCGGCATTCGGAGAACTTCAAAGCCACCGACACCCGGCAGTCCCCGGACGCCCCCTACGCGGCCGACGTGGTGCGGCACCTGGACACCGACCACACCGGGGTGGTCCTGGACCCGGCGGAGCTCAGCGACGAGGTGGCGCGCTGGCAGGTGCTGCGCGCCAAGGACTACCCGACGCCGCTGGGCGACATGAACACCTCGCTGTATCTGCTGGCCCGCGCGGTGGGCGAGCACGACACGAAGGTGGTGCTCACCGGTGAGGCCGCCGACTCGCTGTTCCACGGGGTGGCCTGGAACCGGGACCCGGTGGAGTCGCGGATGGACACCTTCCCGTGGGTGGCGCGCGGGGTGGTGCGCGACGACGCCAAGGGTCTGGGCTGCGGTCTGTTCGACGAGTCGCTGCTGAAGGACCTGGCCCCGCTGGACTACGCGGCCCAGCGCTACCGCGAGTCGGTCTCCGAGGCCCCGCATCTGCCGGGCATGTCGGAGCAGGAACGGCACATGCGGGAGCTGTGCTGGGTGCATCTGACCAACTTCATGGAGAACCAGAACGGGCACACCGAGCGGCTGTTCAAGGCGGTGGGCCTGGAGGTGCGGATGCCGTACTGCGACCACCGGCTGGTGCAGTACGCCTACAACCTGCCCTGGGAGCTGCAGAACTTCGACGGCCGGGAGAAGAGCCTGCTGCGGGCCGCCGTACGGCATGTGCTGCCGCAGAGTGTGATCGAGCGGCGCAAGACGCCCTACCCGGTCACCCTCGACCCGGGCTACGAGCAGGCGCTGCGCGCGGAGATGCACGCCCTGCTGGACGATCCGCGGGCGCCGGTGCTGCCGTTGCTGGACGTGGCCGCGGTGCGGGCGACGCTGAAGGACCCGGAGGGGCTGAACCGCTGGGCCCGGCGGGCCAATGTGGAGCTGCCGCTGCAGCTGAACACGTGGCTGCGGCGCTACGGGATCCGCCTGGTGCTGTGAGCGGCGGGTGACGGACGAGGGCTCCGGGACGGTGTCGTCCCGGAGCCCTCGTCCTTTCCCGCACCCCGCTCCCTCCGGGTCCCTCAACCCGACGGGGCTCAGCGGTGGTTCAGTGGTGGTGCATGGCGTCCCCGTCCCCGTTGCCGTACAGGGTGCGCGGCGCGCTCGCCTCGGTGCCGGGCCGTACGACGGTGAACTGGCCCATCATTCCCTGGTCCTCGTGGCGCAGGACGTGGCAGTGGTACATGTACGGCGTCACCGGGTCGGTGAGGGTGTCGAACCGTACGGCGAGCCGGTGGGTGCCGAACTCGTGCAGATAGACGGTGTCCTTGGGGCCGCGGGTGTAGGCCGGGGGCTGTTTGCCGTTGATGTCGAGGAGGTGGAAGACGGCGCCGTGGACGTGGAAGACGTGCACCCACTCGTCGCCACGTTCGATCTCCCAGATCTCGGTGGCGCCGGCCGGCACGACCTCGTCGACGCGGGTCATCTCCATCGTCTCGTGGTTGATCTGCAGGCCGGTGAACTCGAAGTGCCTGCGCCGGGCGTCGGCCGGTGCCTCGACGGGGGCCGCCGCGCCGTCTAGGCGGGTGGGCAGCGGGGGTGATGGGCGCAGTCGGCGGGCGGCGCGCAGGGCGATGATGTCGAAGGTGTCGTCGCCGCCCATGAAGCGTTCGGTGGGGAAGCCGAGGTCGAGCGCGGGCTCGAAACTGCGCAGCACGGTCTCCTCGCCGGGCTTGAACTCCACGACGATCTCGGCGCGTTCGCCGGGTGCGAGCAGCAGCCGGTCCAGGGCGCGGGGCCGGGCGAGGAGTCCGGCGTCGGTGGCTACCTGGTGGAAGGTGCGTCCGTCGGTGAGGCCGAGCCAGTACAAGCGGGCGTTGGAGCCGTTGAGCAGCCGCAGCCGCACCCGGCGGGTGGTGACGGTGAAGTAGGGGTCGTAGGTGCCGTTGACGAGGATGGTGTCGCCGAGGACGCCCAGGTTGTCGACGCCGGCGACGGACTCGGCGAGTTTGGTCTCGGTGAAGTCGAGGGTGCCGTCGGCGTGGAAGTTCTTGTCCTGGATGACCAGGGGGACGTCGTCCACGCCGTACTCGGCGGGCAGTTCGGCGCGCCGGGAGTGCTCGTCGTCGAGGATGATCATCCCGGCGACGCCGCGGTAGACGTGGGTGCCGGTCGAGCCGTGCGGGTGCGGGTGGTACCAGAGGGTGGCGGCGGGCTGGTGGACCGTCCAGGCGGGGTGCCAGTCGGCGCCGGGGTCGATCATCTGGTGCGGGCCACCGTCCATGGCGGCGGGCAGCAGCATGCCGTGCCAGTGCAGGGTGGTGGCCTCGGGGAGGCGGTTGCGCACGGTGACGGCGACGCGGTCGCCGCGCCGGGCCCGCACAGTGGGCGCGAGGTAGGGGCCGTTGGCGCCCCAGGTGGGGGTGCTCTTCCCGGGCAGGAGGTGGCTGGTGCCGGCGGCGAGGGTGAGCGCGTAGTGCCGGCTGCCGTCGGCGGACGGCCTCGGGTCGAGGAGGCCGGGGACGCGGAGGCGGTTGCGGAAGGACAGCTGTCCCACGTTGCTGCGTTTGCGGCTCTGGTACGCGGTCAGGAACGTGGCACCCCAGCCGGCGCCCGCGGCCACGGCGACGCCTCCCGCGCCGAGGACGAACCGTCGGCGCGGGAGGCGGAGTGCTGGCGTCATGGAGAGGTCCTCGGGTCGGGTCTCGGTGACCCCACCCTCGGTCAGGCCGACTGAGCGCTGCTCGACGCCGGCTCGAGCCGGTGCACGACCTCGGTGACGGCCATGTCGCCGCCGCGCCGGTAGGGCTTGAGCCGCTGCCGGTGCAGGGTGTGGCGGTGGCTGACCTCGAAGGCGCGGAAGGCGGGCTCGTCGGCCCAGTCGGTGATGACGAAGTACACCGCCTCCTCCTCGGTGGACCGGACGAGGGTCTGGCCACGGTTGGCGGGTTCCTGGGCGATGGCCCGCCCGATGGACAGCCAGGTCCGTTCGAAGTCGGCGGTCATCTCGGGGTGGACCTCCATGCGGAGGATCACCCGCAGCGGCTCGGGGGTGTCGGTCACCGGATCTCCTTCTCGGCGGGCGGCCCGTCCAGCCGGAGCAGCCGCTTGGTCATGGCGCGCAGCACGGTGCGGGTGAAGATCGGCGCCTCGGTGCAGCGCCAGGCGACCACCCCGTCGGGCCGGACCAGGACGGCGCCCTGCGCGGTGACGCCGTACAGCTCGGGCCAGCGGTCGTCGAGGTCCTCCAGGTCGGTGCCGACGCCGTAGACCTGGACGGGGGTGCCCAGTTCGGCCGAGACCGAGCGGGCGGCCTCCTTCCAGGGGCGGTTGTCGGGGCCGGTGAGCAGCACCATCGAGCGGCCGAACAGGTCGTGCACGGAGATCTCGGACCCGCCGTGGCGCAGCCGCAGATGCGGGGCGCGGCTGCCGGGCCGGCCGTCGTTCTCGGCGGCCCAGGGTCCGTAGCCGGGCAGGATGCCCTCGTCCCAGGGCATCACCGCCATCGACCGGTAGCGGGCGGCGAGCCACACCAGCGGGTCCTGGACCAGCTCGGGGTCGGCGGGGTCGGGGTAGGCGGCCAGCAGCCGGGCGCGGTCCTTGGCCCGCAGCACCGCCTGTTCGACGGTGGCCGCGCACACCGGGCGCCGCTCCTCGTCGTAGGAGTCGAGGAGGTCGGGGTGGGCCCAGCCGTCCAGCACGGCGACGAGCTTCCAGGCCAGGTTGTGGGCGTCGATGATGCCGGTGCCGGCGTCGAAGCCGCCGCTGGGTGGCATCACATGGGCCGCGTCCCCGACGAGGAACACCTGGCCCTCGCGGAACCGGTCGGCGACCCTCGCCTCCCCGGTCCAGGCGCTGACGCTCTCGATGCGTGGTTCGAGATCCGCCAGGCCGGTGGCCGCCCGTACCAGGTCGGCGCAGCGCTCCTCGGTGAACCGGGCGGCGGGCTCCTGCTCCGGGTCATGGCGCAGATGCAGCAGCCAGTCGGCGCGGTTGTCCAGCGGCATCAACGAGCCGCGTACGTCGGGGTTGTCGACGTGGGCCATGATGAACCGGCGGCCCCGCAGCTCGCCGGTGAGGTCGGCGGTGAAGCGGACGGTGACGAAGTGGCCGAGGGTGCGGCCGTCGAAGCCGATGTCCAGCTGCTCGCGCACGGTGCCGCCGGTGCCGCCCGCGTCGACCAGACAGCAGGCCCTGATGCGGTGTTCGGCGCCGGTGTCCCGGTCGCGGACCACCGCCGAGATCCCGTCGTCGCCCCAGCCGTCCCGTTCGAAGGAGACCAGTTCGGCGTCGGGCCGCATCCGTACGCCCAGCCGTTCGGCCCGCTCCCGCAGGGCCTGTTCCAGCTCGCCCTCCTCGCACAGGCACCAGCTGGTGGGCGAGAGGCTGCCCAGGTCGGTGTTGACGTCGACGACGTACTTGGCGTCCAGGGCGCCCAGTTCGTGTCCGGCCAGCGACTCCACGGCGATGATGCCGGAGTTGTCCTTCAGGGCCCGCGCCGACGGCAGGTCCCGCACCTCCCGCTCCACCCCGAGGGAGCGCAGCAGTTCCATGGCGCGGGGGTGGACGCCGAGGATGCGCGGCGGCCGGAGCCGCTCCCGCCGGCCGCCCAGCAGGTAGCAGTCCACTCCTTGTCGGGCGAGGAACAGAGCCGTCGCCAGCCCGGCCGGCCCCGAGCCGGCCACCAGGACATCCGTGTTCCGGAGCGCGCTCCGGCCTGTACCGCTCACTGCGTCACATCCCTTCGACTGCTGCTACGGCTGCTGCTGCGGCCTGTGCTCCACGAGCACGGAGGCGTCCTTGTCGCCGTCGCCCGCCGCCACCACCGCGGCGAACCGCTCGCGCACTTCGGCAAGCACCGGCATCGCTGTGCCGTGCTGGGCGGCGGCCTCCAGGGCGAGCCGGATGTCCTTCTCCATCAACTGGGAACGGAAGAAGGCGGGTTCGTAGGCCTGCTTGAGCATCAGATCAGCGCGAAACCGCATCACCATCGAGCTGAACCCGCTCGCCGAGACCACGCTGATCAGCTGTTCGCGGTCCAGGCCGGCGGCGGTGCCGTAGGCCACGGCCTCGGAGAGGGAGGCGACCTGGGCGCCGAGCAGCAGGTTGAGGATGAGCTTCAGGCTGGCTGCGGTGCCGGGCGCGCCGACGTGCACGACCTCGCTGCCGATGGCCTCCAGCACGGGCCGGGCCTGGTACAGGTCGGCCGGGTCCCCGGCGACGTACACGCGCAGTTCGCCCTTGCGGGCCTGTAGCGGGTTGCCGACGACGCAGGCCTCCACGCGGCGCAGGCCGGCCGCGGCGAGCCGGTCGGCGGCCTGGCGGGCGTAGCCGGGTGAGACGGTGGAGGTGTCGACGACGACGGCGCCGGGCCTGAGGACCGGCACGACCCGGCTGAACAGGACCTCCTCGACGGCCTTCTCGTCGCTGAGGCTGAGCAGGACCACGTCGTGTCCGGCCGCCGCGCGCTCGGGGGCGTCGGCGAGCCTGGCGCCGGCCTCGACGAGCGGGGCGGCCTTGCTCGCGGTCCGGTTGTAGACGGTGAGCGCGTGCCCGGTGTCCAGCAGCCGCCGGGCCATGCCCCCGCCCATGTTGCCCAGGCCGATGAAGGCCAGCTGGGGTTTGGTGGTCATGGGGATTCCTCCGTGGATACCCCCGCCTTCTGGCGGGGGAGGAAACGGACTCCTGCGGAGCAGGGCAGGGAAAGCCGATGCGCCGCCAGGGCGGATCGGCTTTCACCGCCAACCACCCGCAGGTAAGTGGTAGTTTGTATGCCGCCCGGTCGGCGATAACCAAGCTGGCCGGGCCTACCGCCGGGCTGGCGGGATGTCAGGTCTGTGGAGCTGGCGTAAGACTGCTGGGCGTACCCACGTCCCTTGCCGTTGGTTCGGGGCAGCTGCTGTCTGAGAAGCAGAAAGCTCAACCCGCGAGGGAAGAATCTCCCTGCTTCAGCTGGGGGAGAAGTCAAGGTGGGTTCTCTTCTCGGTGTGGTGCGCGGTGCGTGCCGTGCGCGGGCGGGCGCTCAGTAGGCGGCGTCGACCTCGTAGACGGCGAACGGGGCGGCGGTGCGGGTGTCGCGGTAGGGCCGCAGCGGTGCGGTGTCCTCCCGGTGCTCGGCGCCCGCCTCCCAGGCGCGGAAGGCGTCCAGCGACTCCCAGCGGCTCATCACGGCCAGCGCGGTGGGGTCCAGCGGGCTGCGCAGCAGTTCGTTGCCGAGCATCCCGGGCACCTTCGAAAGCCGCCTGCTGACCTGGTGGTAGGCGGTGCGGACCGCGTCCAGCTGGTCGGCGTCGACGGCCGCCTGGTACACCAGCACCCGCACCTCACCGGGCATCGGCGGCCGCCCTGCCCCGGATGGCGTGCTGGACCTCCATGACGTGGAAGGAGCCGCCCTTGCGGAACGGGTGCAGCGTGGCGCGGTGTTCGAGGTGGCCGGGGCTGTCCTCGAACTCGCGGAAGCGCGGCTCGTCGACCCAGTCGCTGATGATGACGTACGTGCCGTCCGGCTCGCGGGCCAGCGACTGGCCGAGGTTGGCGGGGTGGCCGGTGACCGCGTCGGTGCCGGCCAGCCACGCCTGCTCGAACTCCGCGTCCTTGCCGGGCTCGATCTCCAGGCGCAGCATCACTCGGAAGGCCATCAGGAGATCCCCCCGTCGACGCCGATGGTGTTGCCGGTGACGTACCGGGACAGGTCGCTGGCCAGCCACAGGACGGCACCGGCCACCTCGTCGGGCTTGCCGAGCCGGC
This sequence comes from Streptomyces sp. NPDC005799, assembly GCF_040630525.1. Lineage (NCBI taxonomy): Bacteria > Bacillati > Actinomycetota > Actinomycetes > Kitasatosporales > Streptomycetaceae > Streptomyces > Streptomyces sp. NPDC005799. The sequence goes on along the minus strand of NZ_JBEXXQ010000062.1, from coordinate 52,652 downwards.
CGAGGGCGGTCTTGGCGCCGTAGCGCTCGGTCATCAGGTTCTTCTGGTCCTGGGGCATGGCGTGGAAGTTCTCGGTCTCGATGACGCCGAGGGCGACGACGTTGAAGCGGATGCCCTTGCCGCCGAACTCCTTGGCCAGCGAGCGGTTCAGACCGACGAGGGCGGCCTTGGTCGCGGTGTAGTGCGAGCGCAGCGGTATTCCGGCGTCGACGGCGCGGGAGCCGATGGAGATCACCGAGGAGCCCTCGCCGAGCAGCGGCAGCGCGTACTGGATGACCAGGTGGGCGCCGGTGAGGTTGGTGGCGATGATCCGCTGCCACTCCTCCAGGGACAGGTCGGCGTACGGGATGTGGCTGATCGCGCCCGCGTTGTTGACGAGCAGGTCGAGGCGGTCGCCGTGCAGTTCGCGGACCCGGGTGAGCAGGCCGGCGATCTCCTCGGGCCGCGAGAGGTCGGCGCGCAGCACGTGGTGGTTGCCGCCGGTCTCCTTCAGCTCCTCCTCCAGGCTGCTGACGAACTCGCTGGGGTGCTGGTAGCAGGTGATGACGTCGACGCCGGCCCGGGCGAGGGCCAGTACGACGCCCCGGCCGACACCGCGGGTGCCGCCGGTGACCAGGGCCTTCTTGCCTCGCAGTTCGAGGTCCATGGGGTGTTCCCTTTCGGAGCAGAAGTCGGAGCAGAAGTCGGAACGCGGGTGGTGGGGTTCAGAGCAGGAAGCCGAGCGCCGTGCAGTTGACGGCGAGGGCGGCGATGGTGATCCAGCTGCGCCGACTGTTCCAGGCGCCCCACTCGGGGCGCGGGTCCTCGAAGTCGGCGGGCAGGTTGTCCGGGTCGAGCGTGCGCATCCAGCGGTTGACCGGCGCGTTCTTGACGATCGCGATGACCGGGGTGGTCGCCGTGAGCAGCGCCGCCACGGCGAACAGCGCCTGCGCGGCCGGGTCGGGCGCGCCCGCGGCGAGGACCACGTCGAGGACGACCGTGCCGAGCAGGCAGATGGGCATGGTGGGGTCGTAGCGCTGTCCGAGGAAGGCGTGGGCGTACACGTAGCGGTCGACCGGCAGCGAGGCCATGTAGGGGAAGCCGCCGAGCTGGGTGCCGAGCATGACTCCGGCCGCGAGGCCGTTGAGCAGCAGGAGCAGCGGGGCGAGGACGGTGAGCACGAGAGGCCGCTCCCTCACCGGGCCACGGCGTGCGCCGCGGCTTCGACCTTCTGCTTGATGAGGTCCATCTGCACCAGGGTGTTGCGGTTGAGATGGGCGGTCATCTGCTCGTCGTCCACCGGCGCGGCGGGCTTCATGTGGAAGTCCTGCACCCAGCGCATCCGCACCCCGCCGCCGGGCTCCTCGGTGTACTCCCAGAAGATGGTCATGAACTCGAACGGCCCGGTCTCCACGCGCTCGGCGCGCACGGTGCGGGTCTCGCGGAAGCTGGTGCGCTTCGACACCCAGCTCCAGACCTGGCCGTCCTCGTCGGGGTGCATGGTGAGGCGGAAGACGACCGTGTCGCCGTCGCGCTCCAGGATCTCGGCGGAGGCGTACTCGCTGAACAGGTCGGGCCAGTTGGGCACGTCGTTGGTCATCTCCCACACCAGTTCCAGCGGTGCGTCGATGACGATGTGGTTGTCGGTGTGTCCGGCCATGATGCGTACGTTCCTTCCGTGTCGGCGGCCCAGGACGAGGGCCGGTGTCGGCGGCTCTGGACGAGGGCCGGTCTCAGCGGCCCAGGGCGAGAGCCGGTGTCAGCGGCCCAGGACGAGGGCCGAGGTGAAGCCGCCGTGGCCGCGGGCCAGCACCAGCGCGTGGCGCAGCGGGAGTTCCCGGGGCCGGTCGGTGACCAGGTCGATCTCCAGGCCGGGGGCCGGTTCGCGGACGCCGGCAGTGTGCGGGACGACGCCGTGGCGCAGGCTGAGCAGCGCGGTGGCCACGTCCAGCGGGGCGCCGCCGCCGTAGAGCCGTCCCGTCAGCGTCTTGGGCGCGGTGACCGGGACGGCACGCGGGCCGAAGACGCCGGTGATGGCCTCGGCCTCGTCACGGTCGTCGGCGGCGAGTCCGGCGGCGTCGGCGAAGACCACGTCGATGTCGGCGGGCGCGAGGCCTGCGTCGCGCAGGGCGGCCTCGGCGGTACGGCGCAGCGCGCGCGGCCGTCCCGACTCGGGCGCCGGGTCGAAGCCGGCCGCGTAGCCGAGGATCCGGCCGTAGCCGGTGCCGCGCTCGGCGGCGGCTTCGGCGCTCTCCAGGACGAGGATCGCCCCGCCCTCCCCCGGCAGATACCCGGACGCCTCGGCGTCGAAGGGCAGATAGGCGCGCTCCGGGTCGGGGACCCGGGAGAGCTTGCCGGTGGTGAGCTGGGCGCTGAGCCCGTAGGGGCACAGGGAGGCGTCGGTGCCGCCGGTGACGACGAGCCGCGCACCCTTGCGGGTGAGCCGGCGCGCCTGTCCGAGGGCGTCCAGACCGCCGGCCTGCTCGCAGGCGAGCACCCCGCACGGGCCGCGCATCTTGTGCCGGATGGAGAGCTGGCCGGTGGTGGCCGCGTAGAACCAGGCGATCGACTGGTAGGCGCCGACCCAGGTGGGGTCGTGCTGGTAGAGCGCGGTCATCTCCTTCTGCCCGAACTCCGTGCCGCCGGAGGACGAGGAGGTGACCACCGCCTTCTCGTACTCGGGGATCGCCTCGATGTCGGCGCCGGAGTCCGCGAGCGCCGCCTCCCCGGCGGCGAAGGCGAGGTGGGTCCAGTGGTCGGTCTGGGAGATCAGCCGGCTGGGCACGCCGGCCTCGGTGTCGAAACCGGGGACCTGACCGGCGTACCGCACCGGGTAGTTCGTCGGGTCGAAGCGTTCGATGCGGCCGATGCCCGACTTGCCGGCCAGTACCGAGGCCCAGTGCGCCTCGACGCCGATGCCGGTCGGCGCGACGATGCCGAGGCCAGTGATCACCGGGGTCGCGGTGGAGGGTGACGCGGTGGAGGTGGACGCGGTCATCGCTCAGTCACTCCTTCCGGCCGCGGCCGCCGCGGTGCCCGGACGGGCCAGCAGCATCGCGGTCTGGAAGCCGCCGAATCCGCTGCCGACGCTGAGCACGACGTCCATGGCGTGCTCGCGGGCGGTGACCGGGACGTAGTCCAGGTCGCACAGCGGGTCCTTGGTCTTGAGGTTGGCGGTCGGCGGTACCACCTGGCGGTCCAGGGCGAGCGCGCAGGCGGCGACCTCGATGGAGCCGATGGCGCCCAGCGAGTGGCCGACCATGGACTTGATGGAGCTGACCGGGATGTCGTAGGCGTGGTCGCCGAGCGACCGCTTGAACGCGGCGGTCTCGTGCCGGTCGTTCTGCTTGGTGCCCGAACCGTGCGCGTTGACGTAGTCGACGGCGGTCGGGTCGAGCCTGGCCTGGTCGAGGGCGACGGTGATCGCCTCGGCCATCTCCCGGCCGTCCGGCTTGAGCCCGGTCATGTGGTACGCGTTGCTGCGCCCGGCGAAGCCGACGATCTCGGCGTAGATCCGGGCGCCCCGGGCGAGGGCGGCCTCGCGCTCCTCGATGACCAGCACCGCGGAGCCCTCGGCGAGCACGAAGCCGTCCCGGTCCCCGTCGAAGGGGCGTGAGGCGTGCTCCGGGTCGTCGTTGTTGGGCGTCGTCGCCTTGATGGCGTCGAAGCAGGCGGACGTGATGGGGGAGATGGGGGCGTCGGTGGCGCCGGCCACGGCGATGTCGGCGGAGCCCTCCTCGATCAGCTGCACGGCGTGGCCGATGGAGTCCAGGCCCGAGGTGCAGCCGGTGGAGACCAGCGCGACCGGGCCCTCGGCGCCCACCTCCCAGGCGACCTCGGCCGCCAGGGTGGAGGGGATCATGTAGCCGTACAGGTGCGGTACGCCGTACTCGTGGTCGACGAGCCACTTGCGGCCGCTGTCGGAGAGGGTGACGTACTCCTCCTCCAGGCCCATGGTGCAGCCGACGGCGCTGCCGATGGAGACGGCGACGCGTTCGGGGGCCAGGGCGGCGAGTTCGATGCCGCTGTCGGCGACCGCCTCGCGGGCGCTGACCACGGCGAACTGCGCGGCGCGGTCCATCCGGCGGATCTGCCGGGGGGTCAGGCCGGCGGCGGCCGGATCGAAGTCCACCTCGGCGGCGACCCGCGAACGGAAGGCACCCGCGTCGAAGAGCGAGATCAGCCGGGTGGCGGTACGGCCCTCGGACAGCGTGCGCCAGAACGCCTCCCGGCCCACGCCGCCCGGGGCGACCGCGCCGACCCCGGTGATGACGGCCCGACGGGTCACGGCGTCCCACCCACGTCCGGGTTGGACTGCTCCGGGCGCTGCGCCTGCTCGGTGTCGACGTGGCCGAGCTCGGGGCGCGGCGCGAGGGGCGACAGGTGGAAGGAGCAACGGGCGGTGATGTCACCGGTGTTGACCAGACGGTGACGGACGCCGATCGGCACGAGCAGCGAGTCGCCGGCGGTGAGGCTGACCTGCTGCCCGTCCAGGCGCATCTCCAGGGTGCCGTCGATGACGTGCAGGAACTCCTCGGAGTACGGGTGGTAGTGCTCGGTGACCCAGTCACCGGGCTCGAGGGTCATGACGCCGCCGAAACCTGAGGTGCAGCCCACGGTCTTGGGGCTGAGGGTGACGCGGAGGTCGCCCCCGCGCTTGGTGTTGGCCTCGACCTCGTGCGACGACACCTTCACGGTGCGGCTGATGGCGGTGGTCACTGGATCCGTCCTCCGTCCTTGGTCCAGACGTAGAAGGGCTCGGCCATGGCGTCCTTGGGCTCCTTCCAGTCCGGGTCGTAGGGCTCCACGCACTGCGCGAGCCGGGTGTTGATGTCGTCGTAGAGCGGGTGGCTGCGGGCGCGGTAGAGGTTCGCGCTGATGTCCTCGTCGGCCTCGACCAGGTGGAAGTAGAGGCCGTGGAACTTGAACAGGGTGCGGCGGCTGACACCGATCATGTGCGGCAGCTCGGTGCCGTCCGACTCGTCGAAGATCTTCGCGATGTCGTCCGTCTTGTCCGGACGGAGCTTGGCGACGATCAGGGTGCGGTGCACGGAGTACCTCCTGGTCCGGTTGCCCGATGAACACCGGCCCTCGGCGGGGCGGTCGACGGGGAACGTCCCACCGCGGACTACAGACCCACTCGAATCGCCCTGCAGCACCGGCCTGTTCGGACAAGACCCCGTGGCCCGGCGGACGGAGACAGCAACGGAAACGCAAACGCAAACGGGAACGGGAACGGGAACGGGACGACCTGGCCGGGCACCGGAGCGTCTCCGCGGCAACGGCGTCCCCTCACACCGTGCGACGAGCGAGGCACGGAAGCGCGGACCGCGGTGCGGGGGCGAGGCACGGGAACGCGGACCACCACACGGTACGGGCGCCAGGCGCGGGAGCACGGACCACCACACGGTACGGGCGCCAGGCGCAGGAGCACGGACCACCACACGGTACGGGCGCCAGGCGCAGGAGCACGGACCACCACACGGTACGGGCGCCCGGCGCGGGAGCACGGACCACCGCACGGTACGGGGGCCCGGGCAGCCCAAGACGAGGCGGGGTCCACGGACGGCCCACGCAGCGCAGCGCCCTCGCCGCAGAAGACTCCCGTCCCGCTGCGCGAGACGCGCGGCAGCGCGGCCCACCCCACGGTGCTGGGGCCCGGGCAGCGTGGCATGGGCAGCGTGGCATGGGCAGCGCGGAGAGCCGTACGGGGCGGCGGTGCCCCGTGTGGTCGCCCGCCGCGCCGACAGACCACCAGCACCCCGACCCCGACTCCCTGCCGCTCCCCGCGCGGGGCAGGACGGAACGTCCGGTGACCACCTGAGCCACGGCATCACCCGGCTGAGCGCTCTCGCGGCCAGCGTGACGCCCCGCTCGGTTCGAGTCGTTCTCGTGGGGGGTGGGGTGTCGTGGCGGGGACAACCCCGATCTAGTGAGGGACTGGTATGCCGTTCGCAGCCATCACGTATGACATCAAGCCCGGGTACGAGGCCGAACTCGCCGCGATATTCGGGGACTTCAAGCGGGTGCGGAGCAGTCGGGTTCAGGACGAGCGGGGGGAGGCGGCCGGCACGATCCTGGCCACCGCCGTCTTCCTGCGCGACGACACGCTGGTCCGGGTCATCGAGTACACCGGCGACCTGGAGGCCGTGGCCCGGCACATGGCGTCGCAGCCCGGGGTGCGCGAGGTCGAGGCCAAGCTGAAGCCGTACCTGAGCAAGCCCCGGGACACCGACACGGTGGAGGGCTTCGTCGCCACCTTCAAGCGCAGCCTGCTGAACACGGTCGCGCAGATCTCGGTGCGGGACATCCCGAGCGCGGCCTGACACGGGCATGGTGCGGCGGCCGTACGGGCACACGTACGGCCGCCGCACCATGGGGCGCTGTCAGAGCGCCGTGACCCCCGCCGCCGTGACGGCGAGCGCCACCACCGCCAGGGTCGTGCGCAGCAGGTGCCAGCGGCGCCAAAGCGGCCGCGGGTCCTCCCAGTCGGCGGGGATGACGGACGGGTCGTCGATCGCCTTGACCCGCCGGTTGATGGGCACGTTGCACAGATGCGAGACCCCGGAGACGCCCAGCAGCAGCACCGCCGCGACCGCGAACAGCGGCCGGGCCGCCCCGCCGGCGACCACGGCCAGCACCGCGTTGACGAGGGTGCTGCTCAGCACGATCACCGGCATCGTGGGGTCCCAGTTCCGCCCGAGCAGCTTGTGCGCGTACACATAGGTGCCGGTCTCCATCGCGAACAGCGCCGGCAGCACGCTCAGCGCGACGGCGAACAGCACGCCCGCGGTGACGCCGCCGCCGAGCAGCGCGGCGACCCCGAGAACGCCTTCGAGCCCGGTCATGACGTGCCGGCCCCCGCGGGGTGGCTCTCCACGGTCAGCTGCGCGATGGGCCGCATGGTGGCCTCGCGGAAGTGCGCCGCGAAGCCCTCGGGCGTCGTGGTGTCCGTCTCGCGCTGCACGGACAGGTACGGCGCGAGCTTGGTCTCCAGGATGTGCACGCCCTTCTGCGCGGCCATGTGCCGGCCGATCGCCGCGAAGTCGCCCTCGTAGTGGATGACCCGGACCAGGACGTCGTCCTTGATGAACACGCCGGTGCCGAGCAGCCGCCCGGCGGCGTCGCCGTCGTCGCCGCTGAAGTCGGGGGTGTCCACCCGCTGGAAACCGGCGAAGATCTCGGCGATCTCCTCCTCGTGACCGGGCTTGACCCGGTAGGTGATGGCGGCGTAGGGCATCAGATTCCTCCGTCTACTTCGATGGTGGTGCCGGTGACGTACGCGGCCGAGTCGCCGGCCAGATAGAGCACCGCCCCGGCGACGTCCTCGGGCCGGCCGAGCCTGCCGAGCGCCGTCAACGCGGTGAGGCGGGCGACGAGCCCGGGCGGCAGTCCGCCGCCCGGCTCGGTCTCGGTGACGCCCGGGGCGACCAGGTTGACCCGGATGCCCCGGCCGCCGAGCTCCTTGGCGAGGGCTCGGGTGAAGCCGACCAGGGCCGCCTTGGAGGCGCTGTAGTGCACGCCGAGGGGCCGACCGCGCAGGGCCACGGACGCACCGATGGTGACGACGGACGCGCCGTCGCCGAGCAGGTCGAGCACGGACTGGGTGACCAGGTACGCCGAGGTGGTGTTGTGGTCGAGCACCCGGTGCCACTCGTCCTCGGTGAGCTTCTCGAACGGGACGTGCCCGTCGACGCCCAGGTTGTTGACCAGGACGTCCAGACCGCCCAGCCGCTCCCGCACCGCGTCGGCCAGCCGCGCGGCCCCCGCCGAACCGGTCAGATCGGCCGCGACGAGGGTGAACTCGGCGCCGAGCGCGTCGAGTTCACCCCGCAGCCGCTCCCCCGCCTCGCCGTCCCCGCGGTGGGCGACGACGAGCCGCGCACCGGCACGGGCGAAGGCGAGCACGGTCGCCCGCCCGATCCCCCGGGTCCCCCCGGTGACCAGCACCCGTCGGCCCGGCGGGAAGCGGCCGGGGGTTTCGGACCGGGCGGCCACCGGCGCACCCTGCCCGGACGGCACCGGGCCGGAGGCTTCGGGCGCGACGGCCACCGGCCCGGCCTGACCCCGCGAAGGCGGACCAGACGTCTCGGCCCCGGCAGCCGCCGGCCGACCGCGGCCAGACCGCGGCGGGGACGGCGACCCGTCCCCCTCCGACGGCAGCCGGGCAGACGCTTCGGTGCCGGTGGTCACCGGATCGCCCCGGCGCGCGGCGCGGCCGCGATCAGCTGAAGCAGCAGGCGCGGCGTCTCGGCCTCGCCGACGGCGTCGTCGTCGAGCACGATGCCGTACTTGCGGTTGATCACGCTGGTGACCTGCAGCAGGGCGAGGGAGTCGTAACCGAACTCCAGGAAGGCGGTGTCCAGGGCGTCCTCGCCCTCGAACGCCATGCCCTCCTCCGGGGCGCCGACGCATTCGAGCAGCAGCTCGCCGAGTTCGGCCAGGGTGATGTCGCTCACGATGGTTCCTTTCGGTCCTTCGGTCGGGGTGTGCGCACTCGAGGTGGTGGGACGTGGGGTGTTGGGACGTGGGACAGACAGGCCGGTCATGGACTCGCCAGCAGCGGGACGCCGTTCACGGACGCGCCGACCGGGTCGAGGTGCGGGGAGGAGTCGAGCACCGCGCGGTGCAGGTGCTCGATGCCGGGCGAGGGGTCGAGGCCGAGACTCTGGTTGAGCGCGGTCCGCAGGTGCCGGTACACCTCCAGCGCGTCACTGCGCCGGCCCGCGCGGTACAGCGCGAGCATCAACTGCTCGTGCAGACCCTCGTGCAGGGGATGCCGGGCGGCGAGCCCGGACAGCTCGCCGACGAGCTCATGGTGGCGGCCCAGCCTCAGGTCCGCCTCGATTCGGCCGTGAAGAACGCTCATCCGCGACTCGTCGAGCCGGGTGGCCTCCACCTCCAGCAGCGGCCCGCACTGCACGTCGGCCAGCGCCCTGCCGTGCCACAGGGCCAGTGCCCGGCCGAAGTACGAGGAGGCCTCGGCCCAGTCGCCGCGCTGCAGGGCCCGGTGCCCGACGGAGGACAGGGCGTCGTACTCGCAGGCGTCGATGAGTCCGCCCTGGGTGTCCAGCCGGTATCCGCCGGGTTCGGTGACCAGCACGCTCTTGGCCCCGTGCGGGAGCTCGGCCTCCTCCTCGCCGAGAGCCGCGCCGATGACGTGGCGGATCTGGAGTATGTACGTCTGCAGGGTGGTCTGCACGCTGCGGGGCGGGCTCTCCCCCCACACCTCCTCCACCAGGGAGGCGACCGAGACGACCTCGTCCGCCTGCAGGGCGAGCAGCGCGAAGACCTTGCGTGGCTTGACGGCCGTGAGGTGCACCGGCACCCCGGCGAGTGTGGCCCGGAACGGGCCGAGGACGCTGATGTCCATCCGCGAAACTCCTTCGGGAACGATGTGGGTCAGCCGGTCGTCACGGGCGCCGCGGAGTCCAGCGCCTGCCCGACGGCTCGCGGCACCTCGCGTCCGCGGACGAAGAAGTGCGCTCCGGGGACCGTCCGCAGCCGGAAGCCCGCGCTCGTGCAGTGCTCCCAGGCCCGGACCTGAGGGATCGTCACCATGCGGTCGTCCGCGCCGGCGAACGCCTCGACAGGGCACGGCAGTCGGACGATCGGCGCCTCCCGCAGCCCCTGGGCCAGCCGCAGGTCGGCCCGGAGGGTGTCGAGGGTGGTGCGCAGCCGGTCGGGCCGCCGCAGCAGCGCCTCGGGCATGCTCTCCTCGTCCGTCATCGCCGCCATCAGCCGCTGGTCGTCCAGCCCGTCCAGGTCGGTCCGGTCCAGCAGGGCCGACGGCAACTGGGGGGCGCTGCACGCGCCGACCAGCAGCAGCCGCGGCGGCCGCAGTCCGGCCGCGAGACGGGCCTGGGCGAACCGGTAGGCGACGAGCGCGCCCATGCTGTGCCCGTAGAAGGCGTACGGCTCCTCCAGCAGCGGCCCGAGGTCCTGTTGCAGCTCCTCGACCAGCTGCCCGGGATCGGTGATCCGCGGCTCGCGCACCCGCGTCTCCCGCCCCGGCAGCCGCACCGGAAGCACCGACACCCCGGCGCCGACCCGATTGAGCCAGCCGGCGAAGGACAGGGCGCCCGCGCCGGCGTGGTGGAAGCACAGCAGCCGCGTGCCGGTGGCGCCGGCCTTCGGCCGCACCGCGAGATATCGATGCACCAAGACCCCCCTTCGGTCCCGCACCGCTCGGCGGGTGCGGGCTCCGAGGGTCACCGCACCACCTGGAAGGCGGCTCAACGCTCGCTCAACCGGAGCGACGGGGATCGGCCAACGCGGGCAGCAGCGGCCGGCCCGGCGCGGCCTCCCGACGGCCGGAGAACCCGGGGTCGTACACGGCCGCGCTGAGGGTGTAGGTGTCCTCGGCGAGCCAGCTGTGGAAGCTCCACTCCCAGCCGGCGCCGGGGGTGCCGTCGGGGCGCAGCATCTGTACCTGCTGGTCCTCGGGCGTGAATCCGAACTCGGTGAAGCGGAATCTGAGACCCTGCCCGATGGCCTTGCTGTAGGCCTCCTTGAGCGTCCACAGCCGTACCAGCTCCCGGTTGCGGCGGTCCTCGGGGACGCTCTCCAGGGCTTCGAGCTCGTACGGGGTGCACACCTGCCGTTCGGTGCCCAGGCCCAGCATGCGGCGGTCGGCGTTCTCCATGTCGACGCCGATGCGGCCGTTGCGGGTGAGTCCGACCACGAGCAGTTCCTCGGTGTGGCTGAGGCTGACGTCGAGCTGGTCGACCCCGCGCAGATGGGGCCGTCCGCCCGGCTTGTAGGCCAGCTCCAGTTCGTCGGGCGAGGTGCCGAGCACGGCCGCGGCGGCGGACTTCAGCAGCAGCCGGGAGGTGACGAAGCGGGACCGGTTGGGCACATGGGTCATCTCCCGCAGCCGCCGGTGGTCGCGGCCGAGGGCGGCCACCAGGTCGGGCCGCGCGAGGTCGTCGGGCAGCCAGTCGGCGACCGCCGCGTACACCACCGCCGTACCGGAGGAGTCGAGTTCACGGCGCACGGGCAGCCAGGAGTCCGCGGGACCGCGGTTGCACAGCGGCCGCATCACGCCACCGGCAGTCCGGTCAGGCGCTCCAGCCGGCCGGCCAGGGCGGCGAGGGTCTGCACGCCGAGCAGCATGTCGGGCAGAGCGGCCTCACGCAGCGGCTCGAAGCGCGTCTCGAGCCGGCCCTTGAGCTGCAGCAGCATCACCGAGTCGAAGCCCAGGTCGTGCTGGAGGTGCAGGTCGGGGCCGAGCCGGGCGGGCGGCCGGTCGAGTATCCGGGCCACCTCCTCGACCAGCACGGCCAGTGCTGTGCCACTGACGTCGCCGTCATGACCGGCCGGGTTCTCTTCGGTGCCGGCTGTGTGGTTCATGGGATGCCTCTCCTCATCGGCCTATCGGGGTCGCGTACAGGTCGTAGCTGCGGGCGTCGTCGAAGCGGTCGAGGACCTCGGTCAGCAGGTGTTCGGTTGCGGACTCGGGGGTGTGTACGGCGGTGCGGTCCAGCCGGCCGACGATGCGGGCCAACGCCATGGCGGCCCAGGCCGGTTCGGCGAGCAGGCCGCTGCCGTGCCGCCACACGCCGAGGCAGGCGGCGCCAGCGGCGATCAGGGCGTAGCGGTCGGCGAGCGCGTAGGCGCGGGGGCTGAGGGCGCGGCCGGCCGGGCGGGCGGCGAGACGGGCGCAGTCCTCGCGCAGCAGCCGCAGTTCGGTGGCGAGGGCGTCGGCGGCCGTGCCCAGCGCCCCGGCGAACTCGCCGCTCGCGGCGCGGGCCAGCCGTACCGTCTCCGGCAGCGAGCCGAGCAGGGGGTCCCCGTCGGCGGCCAGGGTCAACTGTTCGGGCCGTACGGCCGGCAGGTCGGGGCCGTGGGGGTCGAACAGCCGGGCGCCGGGCCCGGCGTCGAGTGCTTGCGCGGACTCCCCCAACTCGGGGACACGCAGGAGGTGTTCGACGATCGCCGACCGGCTGGCGGCGGTTCCGGCGCTGCCCAGCCCGATCATCGGCAGGTCCCGGGCGGCCTTCTGGAACAGGCCGTAGCTGCCGGTGGTGGCGTACGCCTCGGAGCCCAGGACGATGGAGAGGTCGTAGACCATCTCGGTGAGGATGGTGGGCAGCAGGTACTTCACGACCGCGCTCAGCGTGCGGCTCTCGCGGGGCAGCAGATGCACGGCCCGGGTGGCGACGAGCGCCAGGCAGTCGCAGACGAGCAGGTCGGTGAAGGCGTCCACCAGCGCGGAGCGGGTGCGGGCGCTGCTGAGCGAGGCGCGGCTGCGGGAGCGGTGCGCGCGGGCGAAGGCGACGGTGGTGCGCAGCGCGGTGTCGGCGCAGCCCAGCGCCATGGAGGTGCCGGTGGCGCGGGTGATGGGGAAGGCGCGTTCGGCGATGGGGCCGCCGCCGCCCTCGGGGCCGAGCAGCCGGCCGGAGTCCAGGCGGTGGCCGGTGAACTCCAGGCCCTGGACGACACAGCCGCGGATGCCGCTGGTACGGCGGCGGGGCAGCAGCGTGACACCGGGACCGGCGGCTGCCGGGCCCGGGAGCAGGAACGCCGTCTGGGTGTCCTCGCCGGCCTCGGGCGTGTGCGCGAACACGACGAGGGAGTCGACGCGGACCGCGTTGTTGAGGGCCTCCTTGCGGCCGTCGAGCAGATAGCCGCCGCCGTCGCGGCGCGCGGTGAGCCGGTTGTGCAGGAAGTCGTTGCCGGGGACGGGTTCGGGGTAGGCGCAGGCCATCCGGCCGCCGGACAGCAGCAGTTCGGCGGTCTGCCGCCGCTGCTGTCCGGTGCCGTCCGCCCACACGGTGACCGCCGCCAGGTACGAGGTCATCCCGTAGCCGAGGCCGAGTGCCGCGTCCCGGCGGAAGACCGCCCGCAGCACCCGGGCGAGCACGTCCAGCCGGTCCAGCCGGCCGCCCAGTTCGCCCGGTACGAACTCGGCGTTGAGGCCGAACTCGTCGAGGAGCCGCTCGGCGGCCGGCAGCAGCCGCTGCCTGCCGTCGGCGGCGAGGAAGTGGTCCGCGCCCAGCGGGTTGCCAGGGTCGTCGAGATCGCCGAGCTGGTGCTCGAGCCGCGCTATACGTTCCTGCACGGCCCGCTCGGCGGCTTCCGCCCTGTTCACCACCGTGGTCATGGCTGTCTCCGTCCTCGATCGGTTGCCGCTCGGCCCCATCCCTAACCGGCGTGACTCAAGAGGCCCTCAAGTCCTCCCGGGCAGGCTCCGGAGCGTCGTGGACGAGGGCCAGGCGGGGCACGGGTGTGCCGTCCTGGTCGAAGTCCACGCCGCCCAGCCACATGCCGCCGTAGGCGACCAGCGCGTACCAGACCGGTCGGAGCATGCGGTCGACCGCGGTGCGGGCGAGCGCGCGTCCGATGTCGCCGGGGATCCGGTCGACTTCATCGGTGATGGTCATGGACATCCCTTCCTTCGTTTCGGTTGTCCGGGCTCGGTTGTCGGTGTCGGCTGCCGGGCTCGGTTGTCCGGACGAGGACGGTCCCCGCGCGCGCTCGTCGGGTCCTCGAGGAACCCTCGTGGCGGCGGTGCCTGTTCGGCTTTCAAAGGTTGCTTGTTCTGCGTTCAAGGGAAATTCGAGCGATCCGTGGTCGACTGGTGGCGCGTGCCCGCGCGACGCGTGGGCGGACGCGGATGCGGGGAGAGAGGTGGGTCGGGCCGATGCCCCAGGGTCTGGTGAGCCGCCGGGTGAGCGCGGTACAGCGGTTCACCGCGGTCGACCGAGCCGAGGCGGTGGAGGCCGGTCTACGTGCCCACGCCCGGCACCGCGAGGGCCTGAAGGGCTTCGAGGCCGGCCTCACCCTGCGGCTGCTGAAGCGGGACGGTGACTACGTACGCCTGGAGCGGTGGCAGGACATGGACGCGCTGCTGCGCGCCACCCACGACGAGAGCTACCTGCCGCACCTCGCCTCCTTGACCGCGCTGGCCGACGTCCGGCACCAACTGGCGGTCAGCGTGGGCCAGATGCCCGCCGCGGTGCCGATCGCCGAGGCGGGGCGGCTGGTGCTGGTGGAGGCCGTGGTGGAGAGCGAACCGGCCCGTTTCGAGATGGACTTCGGGGCGCTGGTGGGCTCGTGCGTGACAGCCGAGGGCTACGGCGGCAGCGACCTGCTCCGCTCAGTGGTCGACCCGCGCCTCTACACCGGTGTGCTGTGGTGGCGGGACTCCGAGTCCTGCGACCGCGTCCTGACCACGTCCGCCTACCTGGACCGCCGCACCAAGCTGACGGTCACGGCCCACATCACGGAACTGCACGCCGGGCCGATGGCCGCGGGCTGACGGCCGTCAGCTCCCGCGCCGTCACCCGCCGACGGCGAGCCGGGCTTCGCCCCTCCCCCTCCCCACCCGTCGCCGCCCCTCCCCGCCATTCCCCGAGCAGGTCTCAAGGGCCCGGCGACAAGCTGCGGAGCATGGAAGCTCCCTTCTCTCTCGCCATCGTGCGTGGACACCCCACCGCCGAGGAGCTGGCCGCGGTGACCGCCGTCCTGCTCGCCAGACTCCGCGCGGCCGCAGGTCAGGAGGGCGAGCCGGACGGCGCGGACGGGGTGTTCGACGAGCCCGCGCGCAAGGCCGGCTGGGGCGGCGGGCGTCCGCGCCGCCGTCCGCCGGTCGGCTGGTCGCGCGGCTGAGCGTGCCCCGCGGACCAGTCCGGGTCGAGCGTCCCTCTATGAGCCGCACATTACGTTCGATTTCAGGATGGGTCCGGGTGCCCGAATGACGGGTCGGGTGCCCGGACGGAAGATCTGCCAGGGGGACCCCTATGACCCACCACCGCACCTTCACGGACCTGATACTCGACAGAGCGGCATCGACGCCCGAGCGCGAGGCGCTGCTCCTGCTGCCCGAGAGCGAGGAGCGCGGCCGTCCGGCCCGGGTCTCCTACGGCACCCTGGACGCGGCCGCGCGGGAACTGGCCGGCTGGCTGCAGGCGCGGGGCGCGGCCGGCGAGCGGGTGCTGCTGATGCACACCTCGCGCCGCCAGTTCACCGTGTCGTTCCTGGCCTGTCTGTACGCCGGCGCGATCGCCGTCCCGGCCCCGCCGACCGGCGGCGGCCGCCACCACGCGGAGCGGGTGGCGGGCATCGTCAAGGCCGTGGCACCCTGCGCGACCTTCACGGACGCGGCGCTGGCCCCCGACGTCTCCCGGCTGCTGGCCGCCTGCGGATACGGCTCGGTTCCGTGCCTGGCCGCCGACGCCGTACCGGTGCGGGCCTCCTGGCGGATGCCGGAGCTGTCCCCGGCCACGGTCGCCTATCTGCAGTTCACCTCCGGCTCCACGGGCGCCCCGCGTGGCGTGGTGGTCACCCACGGCAACCTGCTGGCGAACCTCAAGGCGATCGAGGAGGCCGTGGGCGGCGAGCCCGGCGAGCGGGTCGGGGGCTGGCTGCCGTTCCACCACGACATGGGCCTGGTCGGCCAGTTGCTGTTCCCGCTGTCGCTGGGCGGCACCTCGGTCCTGCTGTCGCCGGCGGCGTTCCTCAAGCGCCCGGCGCGCTGGCTGGAGGCGATCGGCCGGTACGGCGTCGCGGTCAGCGGCGCCCCGGACTTCGCCTACGAGCTGTGCACGCGCCGGGTGACCGACGAGCAGCTCGCGGGGCTGGACCTCGCCGGCTGGCGGGCCGCGGTCACGGGCGGCGAGCCGGTGTCGGCCGCGACCGGCCGCGCCTTCACCGAGCGCTTCGCCCCGGCCGGGTTCCGCGCCGGCGCGCTGCTGCCCTGCTACGGGCTGGCCGAGGCGACCCTGCTGGTCTCCGGCGGGCGCACCGGTGCGGGCCCGGTGACGCGGGCCGTGGACGGCGAGGCGCTGGAGCGGCATGCGCTGCGCGAGCCGCGGGGGGACCGGCCGACGCGGACGCTGGTGGCCTGCGGCTGCCCGCGCGGCGGCGAGGTGCGCATCGTCGACCCGGAGTCGCTGCGGGTGCTTGGGGACGGCGAGATCGGCGAGATCTGGGTCCGGGGCGGCGGGGTGGCGGGGGGCTACTGGCGCGACCGGACCGCGACCGCGGCGGCGTTCGAGGCGGTCACCGCCGACGGCGAGGGCGGCCATCTGCGCACCGGTGACCTGGGCGCGCTCTGCGACGGCCTGCTCCATGTGACGGGCCGGCTCAAGGACATGATCGTGGTGGCCGGCCGCAATCTGTATCCGCAGGACCTGGAGCACGCCGTCCAGCGGATCAGCGCCCTGTTCGGCACCGGCACCGCCTTCTCGGTGCCCGGCGAGCGCGAACGGGTGGTGATGGTGCAGGAGTTGCGCACCCAGCAGCGCTACGACCTCGATCTCGACGGTCTCGTCGGTGACGTGGAGCGGTGCCTGGCCGAGGAGTTCGAGGTCAGCGTGGACGGCGTGCTGCTGGTGCGGCCGGGCACGATCCGCCGCACGACCAGCGGGAAGGTGGAGCGGGCGGCCACCCGGCGGCTGTTCCTCAACGGCGGCATCAAGCCCCTGCACCAGCGGCTGGACGGGGAGTTGCTGCCGGTGGCCCGGCGGCCGCGCGCGGCACGCACGGCACGCAGTCGGTGAACGCATCCGAGAGGAGCTGAAGGTGAGTGGACCGGGGCGGGATCGGCCGGACGAGCAGGGCTATGTCGAGTGGCTCACGGAGCGGATCGGTGAGCGCGTCCGCCGGGAAGTGCGCGAGGACATGCCGCTGATCGAGTGCGGTCTGGACTCCGTGGCGCTGCTGGGCCTGTACGGCGACGCGGAGGACGCGTTCGGGCCGCTGCCGGACCACCCCGTGGAGGTGTGGCCGTACACCACGATCCGCAATCTCGCCCGGCGGCTGGCCGGACGGGACCGCGTGGCCCGCTCGGAGGGCCGTATCCGCACCGCGTTCGTGTTCACCGGGCAGGGCTGCCAGCATCCGGGGATGACGGCGGGGCTGTACGCGCACTGCACGGCCTACCGCCACCACCTCATCGAGGCCGACGAGGCACTGGAGCCCCATCTGGGCCGTTCCATGGTCGAGTTGCTGCTCGGCCGGGACCCTTTGATCGACCAGACCGCGCTCGCCCAGCCCGCCCTGTTCGCCGTCGGGTACGCGCTGGCGGCGACCCTGCTGGAGGAGGGCGTGCGGCCGGTGGCCGTACTGGGGCACGGGGTGGGGGAGTTCGCGGCGGCCGCGGTCAGCGGTGCGCTGCCGCTGGCGACGGCGGCCGAACTGGTCGCCTCCCGGGGCTCGTTCATGCAGCACCTGCCGGCCGGCGGCGGCATGATGGCGACCTGCGCCGACCCGTTCGAGGCGGCGGAGGCGGCCACGCAGGAACCCGGGGTGTCCATCGGCGCCATCAACGCGGCGCGCGCCACGGTGCTTTCGGGCGACATCGCGGGCCTGGAGCGGGCCCGCCGACGCCTCGCGGACATCGGCATCGCCAGCACCTTCCTGAAGGTGACCCACGCCTTCCACTCACCGCTGATGGCCCCGGTGACCCCCCGCCTGGAGGCCCTGGCCCGCCGCATGCCGACGTCGGCGCCCGCGCTGCCGTACTACTCCACGGTCTACGGCCGTGACTACGACGGCCCTCTGGACGCCCCGTACTGGGGCACCCAGATCACCGCCCCGGTCCGCTTCGCCGACGCGGCCCGCGCCCTGCTGATGGAACAACGCCCCACCCATGTGGTGGAGATCGGCCCCAAACCGATCCTCACCGCGTTCCTGCGCCGCATGGGCGGCCCGAACGGCCCGCGCTGTCTGCCCGTGTGCCGGGGGCCGCAGAGCAACGCGGTCGATTTGGCGGGAATCCTGTCGGCACTGAACGCGGGCCCTTTGGCGGACGACATGGATGAAGGATTCTGATTGGTTGCCGGTTCACTCAATTGGTTTGCGATTCAACCGAATCCTACGGAACCCAGCCGGCTTCCTCGGCAATGCGAATCGCGTCCACACGATTGCGCGCGTGCAATTTGTCCACGATCGCCGTCAGGTAATTCCGCACGGTCCCCGGGGTCAAATACAGCTCCACCGCGATCTCGGCCGCGTCCGCTCCCCGCGCGGCCAGGCGCAGCACCTGCGTCTCCCGGGGCGACAACGGGTTCTCCGGCGCCTCCCACGCACTGAGCGCCAGTTCGGGATCGACGACCCGCCCGCCCTGCGCGACGGTCCGCACCGCCTGCGCCAGTCGGTCCGGCGGCGAGTCCTTCAGCAGGAAGCCCGAGACCTGCGCGGCCATCGCCCGCCGCAGGGTCCCCGGCCGCCCCAGGCTCGTGAGGATCAGACTGCGGCACTCCGGCAGCTTCGCCCGCAGTTCGGCCGCCGCGGTGAGCCCGTCCGTGCCGGGCAGGTCGATGTCGATGACGGCCACGTCGGGCCGCACCTCCAGCGCCGTCTTGACGATGAGATCGCCCCGGTCGATGGAGGCGACCACCTCCAGGTCCCGCTCCAGTTCCAGCAGCGCCACCAGCGCGCCGCGGATCATATGGACGTCCTCGGCCAGCAGGATTCTCACCGACAGCATTCGTTCTTCCCCCTGTTCCCCCGTGAGCGTGCCCGTGCCGTGCCTGGCCCGCGCCGTGCCCGTGCTCGTACCGCTCGCCGTGCCCTTCTCACGCGTGTCACGCGACGGACGCGCTCGGCTTCCCGCCGCTGTCGGGGGCGTCGACGGTGACCGGCCGGACGGGCGCCTCGGCGACGAGCCGGAACCGCCCGTCCCGCGTGGCCTCCGCCGTCAGCGTGCCGCCGATCTGGGTGAGCCTGGTGCACAGGTTGCCCAGACCGCTGCCGCTTCCGCCACCTCCGTCCCGGGGCTTCTCCTGCGGCACCACACCGTCGTTGACCAGCGTCAGCCGTACCGTCTCCCCCTCCACGGCAGCCGTGATGGCACATGACTGGACCTTGCTGTGCCTGAGGATATTCGTGACACCCTCCCGAAGGGCAGTGGCCAGCACGGTGTCCACGAGCGGGTGCAGCCGGCCGCAGTCGACGTCGGCCTCGACCCGGACGTCGGCCGCGGCCATCACCTCGGCCACCGAGGCCGCCTCGGCCTCCAGCGACATGTCGCGGTAACCGCTGGCCACCAGCCGTACGTCGGCGAGCGCCTGGCGGGAGACGCCGAGGACGGAGGCCACCTCCTCGCGCGCCCGCTCGGGGTTGACGGGGACGAGGCGGTGGATCAGCTCGGTCTTCAGCGTGATCGTGGAGAGGCTGTAGCCCAGCAGGTCGTGCAGGTCGCGGGCGAACCGCAGCCGCTCCTGCGTCACCGCCATGCGGGCCATCTCGGCGCGGGTGGCGTGGACTTCGCGGACCAGGTCGGTCAGCCGGGTCAGTCCGTAGATGACGAGGCCGGTCAGCGCGGTGGAGATGGCGAAGTAGCCGACTTCCAGGGCGGGGACGTGCGCGGAGAGCGACCAGCCGAGGATGGTGAGGGTGACCGTGCCGTACAGAGGCCAGGCGAACCGTGCGGGAAGCAGCAGCAGAATCGATCCGCCGAGTGGTCCGGCCATGCTGCCCCAGGCGACCCCGATCCACACCATGGGGACGAAGGTCAGCAGTGCCTGGACGACGAGTGCGGTTCCCCGGCGGCGGGCCGACCACTGGCGGGCGCCGGCCGAGGTCACCATGAACTGCAGGGCGTAGAGGCTCAGTACGAGGCACAGACAGATGCCAAGGCCCACGTAGTTGGAGACCGCGTCCAGGACGTTCAGCATGGTGATGACGCCGAAGCCCGAGATGACCGTGATGCTGATCCCCTGTGCCAGTCGCGGCGCCGGGACCTCGAACCGGCCCGACTGCCGTCTCGCCCCTGAGACAGGGCTCCGCATCACAAACTCCCCCTATCCGGATCCCCACCGAACGGCATACGGAGGGAAAGCATCCGGTTGCCCGAAAGGGATCCCGGATGCTGCCCGTCCGCACCGAATCCGCGTGTGGGATTCGGGAAGATCTGTGACTGAACTATAGGCCGTAACGGCACGGCAAGAGGGATATGTGATAGGTGCAGCTAGTCATACGGGGAGTGGGACGGGGTTCAGTTCCTCGAACAAGACGGGACGTGCCCGGTGGCCGAGACGCACCGGCACTTCATAGAGGCGGCCGGGCCCGAATCTGGCGTAGAACGGGCGTAGTCCGGGCACCACAACCTTCACGACCGGAATCTCCACGTCCGGTCGGGTCTGGTCGAGCACCATCAGATCCAGACCGTGCCGGGAGGCCAGCGCGCAGATCTCCCCCACGTCGTCGAGCAGATCCCCGTGCCGGGGGAAACCCGCCCAGTCACCGGGCCGCCTGCCCGACTGGCCCGAATCCGGATCGAGTTGCGGCTGGGCGAGCAGCGTCCCCCCGGGCATCGGCTGCGGCCACGGCAGGAGTTGGGCCGCCTCGGTCAGGGCCCGGCGTAGCGCGAGCCGTGGATCGAGGTGCGCGCCGAAGCCGCAGACGAAATCAGGGTCCTTGTCAGGCGCGGGTCTGGACACGACGGCCACGACCGGTACGCCGAGGTCGGTGGTGAGGTCGAGTGCCGCCACCGTACGGCCCGCCCGGCCGAAGGCGTCCCGCAGTCCGGCCAGCCACGGCTCGTCGAAGGCGTCCAGGTCGAGGGCCGGCACGCGCAGCCGGTTGTACCACCACACGGCCACCGCGTCCCGCTCCACCAACTCCAGGAAGCCCTGCAGTACGGCGTCCTCGATGCTGCAACCGGCGGCGTTGCCATTGGAGTCGGCCCACAGCCCGTCGGCGGCGCCGCACGGCGAGGCGTCGAAGTACAGCGTGGAGGTGGGCAGCAGCCGATGCGTCCGCCCGGTGAGCGACCACACGGGCGTCCACTCGGTGGGCGCGTCGGCGTCGAAGGGCCGGCCCACCCGGTGGAAGGGCCCGTGCGTGGCGTTCCAGCGCTCCCGGTCGCCGTACTGCCGCTCATGGAAGAGCCGGTAGGTATTCGGATGAACGGCCCGCTCCCCCAGCCCGGCGAGCGTGTCACGGACCGTCAGCTCATCACCCTGCCGGGAGGCGCTGAAGCGCTCCACCGCCTCGCACAGCGCACTGGCCCGCGCCTCGGCGGCGGTCACGCCCTTGCCCCCGCTGCGGGCCCGCAGCACCCGCAGCAGTTCGGCGGCCGAGTGACCGCCCAGGGCGAGGTTGTGCCCGGAGTCGTAGGCGTGCAGCCCCTCGGGCAGTCCGGGCAGCGGACGGATGTCGGTCACCACCCCGGTGAGCTGACCGACTAGGTGACGGTGCCGTTCCAGCATCTGCTCGGCGGACAGGGCACGGTCGTTGCTGCCGCTCCCTGCCGCCTTGGGTCTGGAGACCAGGACCACCGGCCGCCGGGTCCGCTCGGCCACCAGCCCCGGGTCACCGCAGTCCGGGCACTGCGGACGCCGGGTCACCGGATGGTGGGTGCTGCGCAGGGTGAGGCTGTCCAGCGTGCACACCGCCCGCTGCTCCGGACACCGCACTCCCGCAAGCCACTTGGACGCCTCCAGGGCCACGCTGTGCAGTCCCAGGGCGCGTACGGCGGCCAGCGACGGCGCGGGCCGGGCCACGGCGGCGTTGGCCCCGAGGACCCGGCGCACCTCCCACTCGGCCCGCCGGTGGGCGCGCAGCCGGTGGGCCAGACAGCCCCAGCACGGGGCGTCCTCGGCGGGCGCGAACACCGGCCCCGTCCAGGGCTCGGCCCCGAACGGCTTGGCCAGCAGCCAGGGCCGCCCCTGGCCGCGCAGTCGCGCGGCCAGGGGACGGAGTGCGGGGTGCAGGTAGTCGTCGCACAGGACGAGCGTGAGGGGGGCGTCGGAGTCGGAGTCGGAATGGAAGTCGGAGTCGGGATCGACTGGCACGGTGCTGAGCCCGGCCGCCCGGCAGGCGGCGTGCGCCTCCACACCGTCCACCTCCCCCACGGTGATGAGCGCCACCTGTGTGCCCCTGACCCGCTCCTGGGCCGCGGCGCCCTCGAGACCGGCACGGTCCCAGTAGGCCTCCGCGGACCGACCCTCGGCGCCGGCCTCCTCCGCGCGCCGGCCGTCGGGCCGGTAACCGACCAGATTGGCCTCCGCCAGGCGCCGTACCAGCCGCCCGGCCTCGTCCACGGGCATCGCCGCCGCGGCCTCCCGCAGCAGCTGCGGCAGGGTGCGGCTGCCGTCCAGCAGGGCGGCCAGGGCCTCGACTCCCGCTCCCCGCACCGCCGTCACGTCCTTGTCGGACCACAGGAACACGGCCTCCCCCGGTACCGTCTCGGCCCGCACATGGCGCTTGAACGCCACGAAGGGCTCCGGAGCGGGGGTGTCGCTCCCGCTCACTCAGCCTCGCCGACGGCGAGCGGGGACGGCCCGGTGGGAGACCAGCAGACGCACCAGCTCGCCGAGGAGACCGTCACCCCGGCCCCGCTGAGGCTCTCGACGGAGCGGCTCCCGCCGCTCACGTACCGCGCCTCTCCCTCCGACAGACCGAACTCCCGCAGTACGGCGGCCGGATCGGCCTCGAAGCGGCCGGCGAGCTGGGGTTCGAGACCGGTACGGGCGGCGAGCTCGGCGAACCGGAGGACTTCTTCGTGGGAAAGCTCTTCACGAGTTGCTACGACGTTCATGTGTTACCCCCTGTGATGAACGAACGAGTGAACGAACGGGCCTTGGACGGACCCGAGGCGGTGCGAACGCTTTGCGCCGCTTCGAACGTCTGTCGGCGTCTGCTTCGAGAGTCTGGGGTGGGGCGGCCCCCGGCGTGCAGTGCCACGTTCACAGGGCACCCATGACATTTTCATGATTGAGCGCATGCGTGACTCACTGGGGCGCGCGGGGGTGCGGATGCCAGGCTCGATGACCTGACTCCGTAAGGGTCGCCACGGGGATCGCCAGGCGGCCGCACCCAAGGGGGAGAGACACACATGGAGATCAAGGTCCTGGGGTCGCTCGCCGCGCACGAGCGCGGGATCCCGGTGGTGCCCACCGCCGCCAAGCCCCGTCAACTGCTGGCCCTGCTCGCCCTGCACGCCGACCGCGTGGTGGGCGTCCCGACGCTGATGGAGGAGATCTGGGGCGAGAACGTCCCCCGGAGCGCCTCCACCACCCTGCAGACGTACATCCTGCAGCTGCGGCGCAAGATCGCGGCCGCGCTCGCCGACGACCCGCTGCTCGACGCCAAGGACGTCCTGGTCACCCGGCTCGGCGGCTACCTCCTGCGGGTGCAGCCCGGCCAGGTGGACGCCCACGAGTTCGAGCGCTGCTCGGAGGACGGCCGTACGGCCTTCGAACTCGGCGACTACCGCACGGCCTCGGACCTGCTGCGCCGCGCGCTCGCCCTGTGGCAGGGCCCGGCCCTGGTCGACGTACCGGCCGGCTCGGTCCTGGAGCTGGAGGTCCTGCGCCTCAACGAGGAGCACACCACGGCCCTGGAACGCCGCATCGAGGCGGACCTCAGGCTCGGCCGGCACGCCGAGGTGGTCCCCGAACTGCGCGTCCTGGCCGCCCGCCACCCCCTCCACGAGGGCTTCTGCGCCCAGCTGATGCGCGCCCTGCACCGCGCGGGCGGCAGCTGGCGAGCCCTGGAGGCCTACCAGCGCCTGCGCGGCTCCCTGGTCCACGAACTGGGCCTGGAACCGTCAGCAGCCCTCCAGGACCTCCACCAGGCAGTCCTGTCCGGAGACCCGGACCACGCCCTGCATCCGGCGGCGGCGGAGTGAGGGTGGGCGGAGTGGGGGTGGGCGGAGTGGGGGTCGGCGGACCGCAGGGCCGGGGGATCTGGGGCCAGCGGATCGCGGGTCGGCGGACCGGGATTCGTCGGATCTGAGGGCCGACGGACTGAAGGTCAGCGCACTGAGGGGCCGCGGACCAAGGACGAGCGGATCTGAGGACCGCGGACCGAGGACCGGCGGACCGGAGTCGCGGAACTGACGGCGGGCGCGGGTAGGGCACCGCGCCCGAACGTGACGGGGGTCGCGCGAGCGGGCCCCGGCGCGGGGCTGGCGGATCGCGGCGGCCGAGCATGGGCTCAACGCCAGCGCATCACGGCCCCCGGGCATCGCCCGAACACCGACGGGCTGCGAACGCGCGGGACAGGCAACGCAGACCGAGGGGCCCTGCGTCGGCTGACCGAGAGGCCCACTATGAGCCGAACCGCACCGGCCGACCGGCGGAACCCACTCGCGGGGGTCTCTCAAGCGGCGCTCCAGGGGACGTACCGTACCCTTCGAGGCGGCCGCCCTACGTTGCGGCAATGACGACCTTCGACGAACTGCTCACCCTCGCCCCGGCCCCCGATCTACGGCGCTCCACCGACGAGTTGAAACGGCTGAAGGAGGAGCTGAGCCGCGGCCCCGACCCCGAGGCCACCCGGCGTCAGCACGCCAAGGGCAAGCTCACCGCGCCCGAGCGGCTCCAACTCCTTTTCGACGAGGGCACGTTCACCGAGATCGAGCCCCTGCGCCGGCACCGTGCCACCGGCTTCGGCCTGGAGGAGCGCAAGCCGCACGGCGACGGCGTGGTGATCGGCTGGGGCCTGGTCCACGGCCGCACGGTCTTCGCGTACGCCCACGACTTCCGCGTCTTCGGCGGCGCCCTGGGCGAGGCGCACGCCCAGAAGATCCACAAGGTGATGGACCTGGCGGAGGCGGCGGGCGCCCCTGTGGTCGGCCTGAGCGACGGCGCGGGCGCCCGCATCCAGGAGGGCGTCACGGCACTCGCCGGTTACGGCGGCATCTTCCGCCGCAACACACGCGCCTCGGGCGTCATCCCGCAGATCAGCGTCATCCTGGGCCCCTGCGCGGGCGGCGCGGCCTACTCCCCCGCCCTCACCGACTTCGTCTTCATGGTGCGCGGCACGTCCCAGATGTTCATAACGGGTCCGGACGTGGTCCAAGCAGTGACCGGCGAGAAGATCACCCACGACGGCCTGGGAGGCGCGGACGTCCACTCCTCGCTCTCCGGCGTCTCCGGCTTCGCCTACGACGACGAGGCCGAATGCCTGGCCGACGTACGCCACTTGCTCAGCTTCCTCCCCCAGAACAACCGCGAACTCCCCCCGGTCTCCCGCACAGGCGACCCCGCGGACCGCCGCACGGACGCCCTGACGTCCCTGGTACCGGCGGACCCCCAACGGGCGTACGACATGCGGACGGTGATCGAGGAGATCGTCGACGACGGCGACTACTTCGAGGTCCACGAGGGCTGGGCCCAGAACATCGTCTGCGCCCTGGCCCGCCTCGACGGCCACGTCGTAGGCCTGATAGCCAACCAACCCACCGCGCTCGCAGGCGTCCTGGACATCCAAGGCTCGGAAAAGGCGGCCCGGTTCGTCCAGTTCTGCGACGCGTTCAACATCCCGCTGGTCACCCTGGTCGACGTACCGGGCTTCCTCCCCGGCGTCGACCAGGAACACAACGGCATCATCCGCCACGGCGCCAAGCTGCTCTACGCCTACTGCAACGCCACGGTCCCCCGCATCTCCCTGGTCGTCCGCAAAGCGTACGGCGGCGCTTACATCGTCATGGACTCCCGCTCCATCGGCGCCGATCTCTCCTACGCCTGGCCGACGAACGAGATCGCGGTGATGGGAGCGGAGGGCGCGGCGAACGTCGTCTTCCGCCGCGAGATCGCCGCCTCGGACGACCCGGACGCCACCCGCTCCCGCCTGATCAAGGAGTACAAGTCCGAGCTGATGCACCCCTATTACGCCGCGGAACGGGGCCTGGTGGACGACGTGATCGACCCGGGCGAAACGCGAACGGTCCTGATCCGCTCACTGGAGGTGCTGCGCGCGAAGCACGTGAGCCTGCCGGAACGAAAGCACGGCAACCCGCCCATGTAAGACGGCAGTTGACGTGTCTGTCCGATGACGCCAACCACGTGCATGACCCCATGCGCGCATGGCCCCGGCCACCGGGCTCCTGGATACTGACCCCGTGGCCGGTGGACCACACCCAACACGCCGCACCCGGGGGCTGACATGGTGGCCGAGCCGATATCGATGTCGTACTGGAAGGGCGAGTCCGGCGAGGAGTTGCGGGACGAGACCGTCGGGGCGCTGCTGCGTCATGCGGCCGAGACGGCACCCGACACCCCGGCGCTGGTGGAGGGCGTGCCGGAGGTCGCCGAGCGACGCCGCTGGACCTACGCCGCCCTGCTCGACGAGGCCGAGCGGGCGGCGCGAGCGCTGCTCGGGCGATTCTCGCCGGGCGAGCGGGTGGCGGTGTGGGCGAACAACATCCCGGAGTGGGTGATCCTCGAACTGGCGGCTGCCCTGGCAGACATCACGCTGGTCACCGTCAACCCAGCCCTGCGCGCATCGGAGTTGCAGCACGTACTCGGCCACTCCCGAGCGGCAGGCGTCTTCCTGCGCCGGGAGTACCGCGGCAACCCGATGGCCCAAACCCTGGACGAGATCCGACCGGACCTGCCGAACCTACGCACAAGCGTGCTCTTCGAGGACTGGAAGGACTTCTGCGCAGAGGGCTCAACGGACCGCACACTCCCCGAGGTCGACGCCTCCGCCCCCGCCCAGATCCAGTACACCTCCGGCACGACAGGAGTCCCGAAGGGCGTGGTCCTGAACCACCGCGCAATCACGAACAACGCACGACTGGCCTACGTCCGTACCTTCGGCCTGCGCCCAGGCGAGCCGCAGCTCAACCCCATGCCCCTGTTCCACACGGCGGGATGCGTACTCGCAACGCTCGCATCGATCGCCGCCCGCGGCACCCAGATACTGCCGCCGCACTTCGACCCGGCCCTGATGCTGAACCTCACCGAGTCCGAACGCTGCGTGGTGGTGGGCGGTGTACCGACGATGCTCATCGCGATGCTCGAACACCCGTCCCTCCCCCACACGGACCTCTCCTCCCTGCGCTATGTCCTGTCCGGCGGTGCCACCGTGCCGCCGGAACTGGTCCGTCGGGTCGAGCATGCCTTCGGCGTCCCGATGTCCGTCATCTACGCTCAGACCGAGGCCTCCCCGGGCATCACCATCACCCGACTCGACGACACCCCGGAGGACCGCGCCGAGACGGTCGGCAGGCCGTTGCCGCGGACGGAGGTGAAGATCGTGGACGCGTCCGGCGAGGTCGTACCGACGGGCGTGACGGGCGAGTTGTGCACCCGCGGCTACCACGTCATGACCGGCTACCTGAACGCCGCTGCCGACACGGCCGCCGCGATCGACATCGACGGCTGGCTGCACACCGGCGATCTCGGCTCGATGGACGATCGCGGATACTGCCGTATCGAGGGCCGCCTGAAGGACATGATCATCCGGGGCGGCGAGAACATCTACCCCCGAGAGATAGAACAGACCCTCGCCGCGCACCCCGCCGTAGCCGAGGCGGCGGTCGTCGGCCTACCCGACCCGGTCTGGGGCGAACGGGTCGCCGCGTTCATCCGCCGCACACCAGGCTCCACGACGTCCGAGAAGGAACTCTTCGACCACGTCCGCACTCACCTGGCCCCCCACAAGACGCCCCGCACGTGGGTCTTCGTGGACGCCTTCCCCCTCACCGGCTCAGGCAAGATCCGCAAGAACGCACTACGCGAGGCGTACGTCTCGGGAAGCCTGTCGGCCCCTTCCACAGACATCTGACGACGCCCCGCCTGCCCGACCGCTGACGTCAGCCCCGTCTGCCATGAACGTTTCCGGTTGCCCGGGTGTCGCCCCAGGGCCCTTGTACGACGCGGCCGACTCTGTGCGGTGGCCCGGGGCGTGGGCTCGGCTGTGATCGGCCGAAGGGATGATCTGCGCCCGACATGCCGTCATCGGGGAGTGGACCCGGAAGGTGAGTGGGCCCCGGCTCGTACGATTCTGCCGAATTTGTCGTATACCCCTTGCTTTTTCGGTTTGTACTGCTTCGCGAATCGGCGGTGTGCATGAAATCGATGTTCCGTAGCAGGCTGCGGCCCTGGGCCTCAGCCTGCGTGACGCTCGTGACCCTGGCGGGCGCGGCCGTCACCGCTCCTGCGGCGCTGGCGGCCGCGCCGGCACGCGCACCCGAAACAGGGCACGTCAGCGACCTCCCGCCCGCTGTCCAGGCGATCATGCACAAGCCCGGCTACGAGAGTGCGCAATGGGGCGTCTACGAGGTCGACCCCTCGAACGGGCAGGTGATCCACTCCCAGTTCGCGCGGCAGTCCTTCGTCCCCGGCTCGGACACCAAACTCGTCACCCTCTCGGCCGCTTGGCACAGCCTGGGCCCCGGCCACCGATTCACCACGCCCGTGTACGCTGCGGGCACGCGCCACGGCTCGACGCTGAAGGGGAACCTGGCTCTGGTCGCCCAGGGCGACCTGACGATGGGCGGGCGGACCAAGCCCGACGGTTCGGTGGACTACACCAACGTCGACCACACGTCCGCCAACGACCTGCCCGGCGCCACGCTCACCCCGGAGAACCCGCTCGCCGGTGTGGACAAGATCGCCCGGCAGGTGCGCGATGCAGGCATCACCCGCGTTCAGGGCGACGTCGTCGTCGATCCCAGGATCTTCACGCCCCCGGAGCTGGACCCACAGCCCACCCCGCTGATCATCAACGACAACCTCATCGACCTGCTCACCACCCCCACCACCGCCGGGCACGCGGCCAAGCTGTTCTGGCGCCCGCAGGTCAAGCCGTACAGCGTCGATTTCAAGGTGAAGACGGTGGCCGCCGGCGGTACGACGAACATCACGGTCAAGGCCTCCCCGGACGGCACCAAGATCACCGTGTCCGGTCAGATCGCGGCCGGGACGCAGCCCGTCCTGAGGACCTCACCCGTCCAGGATCCCAACGCCTTCGGCCGCACCGCGCTGATCGAGGCGCTCGGCCGGGCAGGCGTCACCGTCAGCGCCCGGCAGACCGGTCCCAACCCGGAGCGCAAACTGCCCGCCTCCTACGACCACGATGCGCGGGTGGCCGCCTATGTCTCCCCGCCCTACCAGCAGTACGCCAAGCTGATCCTGAAGGTCAGTCACAACCTCGGCGCCAACCTGGCCTTGTGCAACATGGCCGTGCTGCGGGGCAGCAAGGACTGCTTCGCCGGCGGATTCGGGGTCGAGCACGACTTCCTGACCCGGGTCGCGCACATCGACCCGGCGCAGTTCCAACTCGATGACGGACGCGGCGGCGACGCCACTGAGAAGGCCACCCCGGTCGGCCTCGCCCAGATTCTCGCCTATTGGCTGCACACCCCCGATGCGAAGGCCTTCCGGCTGTCGCTGCCCATCCTGGGGGTCGATGGCTCGAACGCGATCTCCTGCACTCACTGCCCGGCCAGAGGCAAGGTCTTCGCCAAACCGGGAACCGTCATCGGCCTGGACCGGCTCAACGGCGGGCTCGCCGTGGCGGACCAGAGCCAGGCCGGCTACCTGCTGACCGACGACGGCCATGTGGTCATCTTCGTCGTACTCGTCAACTCCGCCACCGCCCCTGACATCCAGGGCATCGTGCGCATCTTCGACGACACCAACCAGATCTCCGCGCTGCTGCAGGAGGAGGCCTCGGCACACCTGTGACGGCGCGTGGCAACCGGTACCTGCGCCGACGGTACGCAAAGCGCCCGGGATCGCCGTCTCCTCACCGGCCCCGGGCGTGCGATCACGCCTGGAGACGGTCCGCCACCAATAACTCTGCGTGACTCCCAGGCCACGGTTCCCCCGCGAGCGGGCCCGTCAGGGACAATGCCGAACGATGACATCGACGCCTTCCGGACCGGCACGGGCCGGGTACGCGCCCTTCGCTCACCTCACCGTGCCCAATGCCGCCCTCTACCGCCGGGTGATGAGCGCGTTCCTGTCCGCCAAGGAGCGCTTCGCGGTGCACTTGCGGCCCGAGGACGTGCACGCGGTGCTGGCGCCTGAGCACCGGCCCGCCGAGCTGGACACGGTGGTCAAGGCGCTGGACAGCCTCGTGGAGTGGGGCAATCTCCGGGCGGATCCGGACACCTCCCGGGTCACCGCGGTGGAGGACTTCTACCGCAAACGCTTCATCTATCAGCTCACCCAGGCCGGCGAGGCCGCCGAGCTCGCGCTGTCCGCCTACGACGAGGCACTGGGGCGGCGCGGCGCCCTGCAGGCGGTGGCCCTTCAGGACATCGTCACCCAGTTGCGGGCGCTGCTGGTGATAGCCGCCGAGCAGGAGGACGGTGAGCCGGACGCGGCCAAGGCTCATCTGGCGCTGTCCGCCCTGACCGGCCGCTTCGAGGCGCTCGCGGAGAACGCGCGGGCGTTCATGGGCTCCCTGCAGCGCACCATCGATCTGCACGATGTCGAGGTCGAGGAGTTCCTCGCCTACAAGGACCGGCTGATCCAGTACCTGGAGCGGTTCATCCAGGATCTGATCACCCTGGGCGGGCGGATCGCCCTGATCATCGGTGAGCTGGAGGACCAGGACCGGGTCGGGGCACTGTTGCGGCTGGCCGCGGCACGAGAGGCCGCCGATGCCGCCCCGGACGAGGCCGAGAGCGCCGAGGCGCAGGCGTACGCGCGGTGGGTGGCGAAGTGGTCGGGGCTCGCGGCCTGGTTCGTGTCGGCGGACGGGCGCGAGTCGCAGGCCCGCCTGCTGCGCGGTCGCGCTCTCGGCGCGATTCCTCAGCTCCTGGCGGTCGTACGGCAGTTGAACGAGCGGCGGGCGGGACGCTCGGACCGTTCGGCGGACTTTCGCACGCTGGCCCGCTGGTTCGCCGAGGCCCCTGACGACGCGGCGCGCCACCGGCTGTGGCGGGCGGCGTTCGGCCTGTATCCCGCGCGCCACCTCACCGTCGACGCGGACACCCTGGAGCGGCGAACCGCCCACCCGGTGCCCGCCTCCACGCCCTGGGCCGAGGCCGAACCCCTGCGCATCAGCCCCCAGTTGCGCCGCACCGGCAGCTACGAGCGACGTGGCAGGACCCGCCGGGTGCAGGACCGGTCGCAGGATCGGCGGCGTCTGGCGGAGATCGCCGCCCGGCAGGCGCAGGAGATCACGGCCGCCCGCGCCCGCCTCGCCACGGA
The DNA here is from genome assembly GCF_040630525.1 of Streptomyces sp. NPDC005799. Classification (NCBI taxonomy): domain Bacteria; kingdom Bacillati; phylum Actinomycetota; class Actinomycetes; order Kitasatosporales; family Streptomycetaceae; genus Streptomyces; species Streptomyces sp. NPDC005799. Next base: position 21,822 of record NZ_JBEXXQ010000062.1, on the reverse strand, counting down.
CGGCACGACGAGGCTGTCCGCGCTCGGCGAGCTCGACCCGCTCGCCTTCGGCCTGTTCCTGCAGTTGCTCGGCGACGCCTTGGCCACCTGGCGCCCCGGCATGACGGCCACGGTGGCGACCAGCAACGACGGCACGATGGAGATCCGGCTCTCCGCCCTGGCGGACGGAAAGACGGCCGAGATCCACACCCCCGGCGGCACCTTCCGCGGCCCCGACCACCTGGTCGAGATCACCGATCTCACCCGGAGCGGCCAGGTGCGCGCCGACGACATGTACACGGGAGGGGAGCGATGACCACGCCCCTGGGCGAGGTGCTGGACAGCCGGCGCACCGCCGAGTTCCACAAGGCCGCCCGCGCCCTGCTCAAGGAGCCGTTGCTGCTCGCGCACGGCCCGTACGCGGATGAGTTCCGGCTGGTGCGCCGGCACGCCGGCGACCTGCGCGACTGGTTCGACCGCAACACCGGCTGGCCGCTGAGGGTGGACGCGGAGGCGGCGCGCCTGGGCCGCACCCCCGGCACTCTGGCCGACCCGACGCATCCGGCGCGCGAGGCCACCCGCACCCGCGCGCCCTTCACCCGCCGCCGGTATGTACTGCTGTGCCTGGCGCTGGCCGCACTGGAGCGGGGCGAGGCGCAGATCGCCCTCGGCCGCCTCGCCGAGCAGGTGGTGCTCGATGCCGCCGATCCCCATCTGGTCGCCGCCGGCATCGAGTTCACTTTGGAGCGGCGTGACGAGCGGCTGGATCTGGCGGCGGTGGTACGGCTGCTCATCCGTTACGGCGTGCTGCGGCGGGTGGCCGGGGACGAAGACGCCTATGTCAGCGGGGCGGGCGATGTGCTCTACGACGTCCAGCGCCGCGTTCTGGCCGGGTTGCTGGCCGCTCGCCGCGGCCCGTCGATGATCGCTGCCGACGGTTTCGAGGAGCGGCTGGCCGAGCTGACCGCCGAGAGTGCTCTGGACAGCGACGAACTGCGCTTCCGCGCCGTCCGTCAGCGGCTGACGCGGCGCCTGCTGGACGATCCGGTGCTGTACTACGCCGAGTTGAGCGACGAGGAGCTCGTCTACCTCACCCGGCAGCGCGCCTTCATCACCGCCCGCATCACCGAACTGACGGGCCTGGTGGCGGAGGTGCGGGCCGAGGGCATCGCCATGGTCGACCCGCTGGATGACCTGACCGACGTGCGGATGCCCGAGCAGGGCACCCACGGACACGTCACCCTGCTGCTCGCCGAGCACCTGGCGTCCGCGACCGGTGCGGTCGGCCGCGGTGAGCTGGAGGGCCGGGTGCGGGAACTGGCGCAGGAACACGGTGGGTTCTGGTCCAAGAACGCCCGGCAGCCCGGTGCCGAAGGGGAGCTGGTCGACCTGGCACTGGCCAAGCTGACGGCACTGGGCCTGGTCACCACCGCACCCGGTGGCGTCCTGCCGCTGCCGGCGCTGGCCCGCTACGCGGTCGGCGACACCGTCGTACGAGAGCCGGGGATTCCCGGTCCCCGCACCGCGCAGCGAAAGGCGTGAGAGACGTGACCGCCCTGCCCACTCCCCCGCCCGGCCGGTGGCGGCCGTTGCGCATCGGCCTGGTCGACCTCTTCTACTACGACACGGAGGAGTTCTGGTTCCGCGACGGGCGGCTGTTGCTGCGCGGCAACAACGGCACCGGCAAGTCCAAAGTCCTCGCCCTGACCCTGCCCTTCCTCCTCGACGGCGACCTGTCCGCGCGCCGGGTCGAGCCGGACGCCGACCCGGGCAAGCGCATGGAGTGGAACCTGCTGCTGGGCGGGCAGCATCCGCACCCCGAGCGGCTGGGCTACACCTGGATCGAGTTCGGCCGCCACGACGAGGCCACCGGACAGGACCGCTTCCTCACCCTGGCCTGCGGACTGAAGGCGGTGGCGGGGCGGGGCATCGCCCGGCACTGGTACGCCGTCACCGACCAGCGCGTCGGAGCGGAACTGAACCTGCTGGACGCCACCGGCACCGCGCTGTCACGCGACCGGCTCGCGGACGCGGTCATCGGGCGGGGCATGGTCTACGACACGGCCACCGCCTACCGCAGGGCGGTCGACGAGGCACTGTTCGGGCTGGGCGAGCAGCGCTACGCCGCCCTGGTGGACCTGCTCATCCAGCTGCGCCAGCCGCAGTTGTCGAAGCGGCCCAACGAGGCGGCCCTGTCGCGTGCGCTGACCGAGGCGCTGCCGCCCATGGACCAGGCGGTGATCGCCGACGTGGCCGAGGCGTTCCGGTCCCTGGACGAGGAGAAGGAGGAACTGCGGGCGGCCACCGAGGCCGAGCGGGCCGCCTCCGCCTTCCTGGACCACTACCGTCGCTACGCCCGCGTCGCCACCCGCCGCCGCGCCCGGCTGCCCCGGCACGAGCACGCCCGCTACGAACAGCTCGGCCGCGACCTCGCGCAGGCCCAGAGCGAGCGGTCGCAGGCCGAACAGGACCGCGCGGAGATCACGAAGCGGATCGGGGAGTTGGAGGAGTCCGCCGCGCGGCTGAAGGCGCAGGAGGCCGCGCTGCGCGAAGGCCCGGAGATGCGCAGTGCCCGGGAGCTGGAGCAGGCGGCGGCCGATGCCCGCCGCACCGCTTCGGAGGTGGCCCGCGCCGAGGCGGACCGGGGCCAGGCCGCTCAGGCCCACACCCGTGCCCTGGGCCGTCTGGAGAGCGCCGGCCTGCGGCTTGCGGCGGCCGAGCAGCAGGTCGCCGACACCCTCGCCCGCGAGCGGGAGGCGGCCTCGGCCGCCCGCCTCGACGGGCAGCTGCGCGGCGAGGACGCGCCGGAGTCCGAACTGCGCCGCGCGGCCGAGGAGTCGGTGGCGCGCAGGCGGCGCACCCTCGACCACGTCGAGGAGCTGGTCTCACGCACCGAGCAGGCCGCCGGCGAGCGGCGCGCCGCCGCACGCCGCCTGGACGAGGCGCAGACCGAGGCCGGACACACCGCCGAACGACAGGCACGGGCGGAGGCGACGGCGGAGGGTGCGGGCCGGGCACTGGTCGCCGCCGTACGCGAACACCTGGCAGTCTGCGAGGAGTTGACGCCGCAGGATCCGGTGGGCCTCCTGGACGGCCTGCAGGACTGGGTCACGCACCTGCGGGGTCCTTCGCCCGCGCGCGTGCACACGGCCGACGCCCATCGCGCCCGGGCGGCGGACCTGGCCGACCAGGCGGCCGCCCTCGGGCAGCGGCTGACCGAACTGACGGCGCGGCGCACCGAGACCGAACGGGAGCTGGCCGACCTGGAAGCCGGCGGTCAGCGCGGCCCCACGCCACCCCACACCCGCACCCCCGGCCTGCGCGAGCAGACCCCCGGGGCGCCGCTGTGGCGTCTGGTCGACTTCCACGACCACGTCACCGCCGGCGAACGGGCGGGTCTGGAGGCGGCGTTGGAGGCGGCCGGCCTGCTGGACGCCTGGGTGTGCCCGGACGGCACCGTGCTGCAGGCCGACGGCCACGACGTCCTGCTGTCGCCGGGTGCCCCGCTGACCGGGAGCACGCTGGAGGCGGTGCTGCGTCCGGCCGTGGACCACGGGGACGCCCGCGCCATGGCAGTGGGTGAGCAGACGGTGGCCCGCCTCCTGGCCGCCGTGGGCCTGGGCTTCAGCAGTCCCGGCGACACCTGGGTCTCGGTGGACGGCCGCTTCCGCGTCGGTGCCCTGACCGGCAGCTGGTCGAAGCAGGCCGCCGTGTACGTGGGCGAAGGCGCCCGCGAGGAGGCGCGCCGGGCCCGGATCGCCGCCCTACGCGACGAACTCGGCGCGCTGGCAGGGCAGGTGGAGCGAGTGGAGGCCGAACGGACCGAGGTCGCCCGGCGCCGCCGTACCCTGGACGCCGAACTGGCCTCCGTCCCCGACGACGCCGATCTGCGCCACGCGCACGCGCTGGCCGCGGCAGCCGCGGACGCCGCCCACCGGGCCCGTGCCCGCCAGGAGGAACGCTCCGCGGACCTGACCGCGGCAGCCGCGCAGGAAGCCGAGGCAGCCACCGAACTCACCGACACCGCAGCCGCCGTGAACCTGCCCGCCGACCGGCCCGCGCTGGCCGCCGTCCGCCAGGCGCTGGCCGACTACACCGCCGTCCTGGCCGCCCTGTGGCCGGCCCTGCGCGAGCACGCCGATGCCGGACGTGCGGTGGCCGACGAACGCGCGGAAGCCGAGCAGGCAGGTGCCCGGGTGGCCGAACTGGCCCTGCGCGCGGAGGAGTCGGCGCGCCTGGCGGCCGCCGCCGACGAACGCCACACCACCTTGCGCTCCACCGTCGGCGCCGCCGTGGCGGAGCTTGAGCAGCGCCTGGCCGCCACCGCCACGGCCCTGGCCGCCTGTGAGCGCGACCAGCGCCGCTGCCGTGAGGAGCACGCCGATGCCGGACGGCGCGTCGGCCGTGCGGAGGGCCGTATCGAGCAGTTGGAGAAGGACGTGACCGAGGCCGCCGCCTCCCGCGCCGAGGCGATCGCCGCCCTGCAGCGGTTCGCGTCCACCGGCCTGCTCACGGTCGCCCTGCCCGAGGTGTCCGTACCCCCGCTGGACGACGGACCGTGGGCGGCCACCCCCGCCGTCGCGCTCGCCCGCGCCATCGAGGCACAGCTGTCGGGCCCGTCCGGCACCGACGACTCCGACGGCGCCTGGGAACGGGTCCAGAAACGGCTCAGCGAGGAGTACAAGAAACTCCAGGACGCCCTCTCCCGCGGCGGCCACAGCGCCACCGCCCGCATGGTCGAGGACGGCATGGTCGTCGACATCGTCTACCAGGGCCACCGACGGACCGTGCCCGAACTGTCCGCCGCCCTCACCACCGAGGTGAGCGAACTGGCGCGCATCCTGTCCGCACACGAACGCGAGATCCTCGAAACCCACCTGCTCACCGAGGTCGCCGGCACCCTGCAGGAACTGATCGCCGCCGCCGAACGCCAAGTACGGGCGATGAACGCCGAACTGCAGGAGCGGCCCACCTCCACCGGCATGCGACTGCGCCTGGTGTGGCGCCCCTCCCGCAAGGCACCCACGGGCCTGGCCCAGGCGCGCGAACGCCTGCGCCAGTCCGCGGACGCCTGGGCTCCCGAGGACCGGGCGGCGGTCGGCGAGTTCCTGCAGACGGAGATCGCCCGCCGGCAGTCCGACGACACGGCGGGCAGCTGGCTGGAGGTCCTCACAGCCGCCCTGGACTACCGGGCCTGGCACGAGTTCGGCATCGAACGCCACCAGCACGGCACCTGGGTGCCGGCCACCGGCCCCGCCTCCGGCGGCGAACGCGTCCTGGCCGTGTCCGTACCCCTGTTCGCCGCCGCCTCCTCGCACTACGCCACGGCCGCCCCGGACGCCCCGCGTCTGGTCACCCTGGACGAGGCCTTCGCGGGCGTGGACGACGACTCGCGCGCCAAGTGCCTGGGCCTGCTGCACGCCTTCGACCTGGACGTGGTGATGACCAGCGAACGCGAATGGGCCTGCTATCCGCAGGTCCCCGGCATCGCCATCGCCCAACTCTCCCGCGTCGACGAAATCGCCGCGGTCCTGGTGACGCGGTGGGAGTGGGACGGGGGTGAGCGCGTACGCGGCACCGAACCCGACCACCACCTGGCCACCGTCCCGGTCCAGACGCCGCCCCACGGCGCAACGCCGGCCGCGCCCGCCGAGGACCAGGGCTCCGGCCAGGCACCGACTCCCCTCGGCACGACGCCTGACACGCCCGCCGAGGACCAGGTCACCGGCCAGGCACCGAATCCCCTCGGCACGACACCCGCCACACCCACCGAAGACACGGACTCCGGTCAGGCACCGACCCCCGTCGGCACGAGGCCCGCCACACCCACCGAAGACACGGAGTCCGGCCAGGCACCAACTCCCCTCGGCACGACGCCCGCCGCGCCCGCCGAGGACCAGGTCACCGGCCAGGACGCCCTGTGGCCGTGAAGGATCCGGAAGAGCCCGGCGACGGCGACGGCGACGGCGACGGCGAACAGCCCAGCACCGTCGACGGCAATCCCGAACAGGCCAGCCACGTCGACGGCGACCGCCTCGCCCGCCTGCTCGGTGACCCCGGCCTGACCTGGCTGGTCGAGCGCATACGCCGCCGTATGGAACGCGACGAACCCCTCACCGGCCCGGTCACGCTGCCCACTCCCACCCCCGCCGAACGCGCAGCCGCCGAACGCCTGCTGGGCCGCGGCCCGGGCGCCGGACGCTCGCTGACGGTGCGCCTGGAGGCGGTTGACGCCGTACTGCGCCGCTCCGCCATCAGCCCCGGGGGCCTCGCGCCCGCGATCACCGCGCTCACCGGCCCGGTCACTTCAATCGCCGACGTACGCCGACGAGAAGCGGAAGCCTGGCAGGACGCCTACACCCCACTCGCCGACGTGAGGCCCGAACTGACCGCCTGGACCGACCGGTTGCGCCAGGACGGCCTCGTACGCCGTCTCGCCCGCACCCCACAGGCGGCGAAGACGTTGCTCACCAACACCACCACGGTCCTGCGGGAGCTACCCGCCAACCCGGCCATCTCCTTGCCCGCCTTCGCGGCCAGGGTGCTCGGCGACGCCCACGCCCTCGACGACGGAACCCCGCTTGCCACCGTCGTCCTCTCCGCGGTGCGGGTATTGACCGACTTCCCGGACGGCAGCGGAGCCGAGTGGCGCCGCGAGGCCTGGGCCTCGGCCGGCCTCCTCAAAGACGCCCTCTCCTCCACGGTCCTCACCCTGGGCCTGCGCGGCACCCCGGCACTGGACTGGATGACCGACGCCGGCGAACCGGCCGTCCTGACCCTGCGCCAGCTCACGCACATCCCACCGCGGACAGCACCTGCCGTCGTGTACGTGTGCGAGAACCCGACCGTCCTGGTTACCGCGGCCGACACCCACGGCCCGGCCTGCCCGCCTCTGGTCTGCCTCCAGGGCCAGCCCTCGGCCGCCGCCCTCACCTTGCTCCGCCACCTCCACACCAACGGCTCCACACTCCGCTACCACGGCGACTTCGACTGGGGCGGCGTGCGCATCGCCGAGGCCTTGCTGCGGCGGGTGCCCTGGCAGCCCTGGCGCTACACGGCGGCCGACTACCGCACGGCGGTCACCGCGACGCCGCTCGCACCACCACTGACCGGCACACCGGCCGAGGCCACGTGGGATCCCGGGCTGTCTCTGGCCCTGGCCGAACTCGGGGTGCGGATTGAGGAGGAGACCGTCCTGGACATCCTCCTGGCCGACTTGATGCGCTGAGCCGGAGTGGCCCACAACTGAGGTGAACGAATTCACCGCGAGTCCCGACCGTCGGGCACGCACGCCTACGAGTCGGGGCGCGCCCGTGCGGTCGCACGACTGCGGTATCTCGTCGGTCGAACGGCGGCGGTCTCCTCATCAGTTGGTGTCGTCGACGAGCCGGGAAGCACCAGAAGTGTGCGGGAATGGCCCTGGCCCTCCCCGGCCGCCGCTACATGGTCAACGTTGAGGAAACCGCTCCCTAGGGCCTAACGGCCCTTTCTCCGGAGGCAGTTAGGGTCGAACGGCCCTGCGGGCCGCCGGCCGGTCACCGACCATCGATCTCTTTGCCAAGCCATGACGAGCCCGAAAGGTTCTTCGGACCCCCCACATCCGTACGTGTCGTGTGTGCGGGATCCGATGAACCGGATCAGGAGACACGGTGCTCGTTTCACGGAAGGCGGCGGGAACTCTTTTCATAGGTGGTGCGGTCAGCCTCACCCTCGGTTCCCTCCTCTACCCCGCCATGCTCGGAGTCCAGAAGGTCAGCAGCGCCCCCTCGCGGGTCGTCGCCCACCCGGAGACCGGCCCCCTGACGGCAGCAGACCGGGACTTCGTGGTCAAGGTGCGCGCGGCCGGCCTGTGGGAGTACCCCGTCGGCGAAAAGGCGTTGAAGAAGGGGACGACGAAGGCGGTCAGAAGCGCCGGGGCTCAGCTGGTCGCCGGGGACGCCGCGTTGGACGCGGCATGCCGCAATGCCGCCGGTCAATTGGGCATCACGCTGCCCAACCAGCCATCACCCCAACAGCAGGGCTTCGAGTCCCGCCTGAACGCCGAGAGCGGCAAGCAGTTCGACACGGACATGGCCACCACCGTCCGCACGACGAACGGCCAGTTCCTCACCACGATCGCAGCCGTCCGCACCACCACGAGGAACACACTGATCCGCGCCCTGGCCAACCAGGTCAACAACACCGTCCTGGACCACATCTCCGCCGTGGAGAAAACCGGCCTGGTCGACTTCACCCAGGTCCTCGCCCAGGAAACCACCGCCCCCAACCTCCCGGCACAGGACCTGACCCCACCACCCCCGGCCGCAGGCCAGCCGCAGGTCGTCCTCACTCCACCAGCCAACAGCAAGGTGTCACCGGACCCGACGGTGGGATGAGGTGAGGCCCGGGGGCGAGCCCCCTCCGCCGACCTGGCAGCCGTTGGGTTCGGCCCCGGCCTCCCCCCTCCCGAAAGGCGCTACGCCAGGAGGCCGCGCTGCGCGAGGGCCCGAAGACGCGCAGCGCCCGGTCGTCCCTCCCCCGCACCCGGGATCCGAGAAGTACTCCTGGCCTGCGCCGCGATCACGCCATCCGAGAAGTCAGTGATCCCTTCCGCTGTTCGGGCTCGGCAGGAGCGTCCGGCGGGCCCAAAGGCCCAGCAGTACCGTCCCGCCGACCAGAAGCGGTACCGGGTCGGCAAGGGGGTCCAACACGAATCCGAGCACCGTGACGGTACAGACGGTGAGGACAATGAATGCGGCGGCGCCCTCCACGCCCAACCGCAGCGTCGGCCGGCCGGCACCCAGGATGGTCGCACCGCCGGGCACCCAGGGGCCGAACGCGACCACCAGCAGCCCTGCGGTGACGCAGGCGTCGGCCAGTCGCGAAGACATCACCTCGGGGATGTGCTGGCCGACCCCCCACAGCCGCAGGGTGTCGCCGATCAACGTGAGGGACAGTCCAACGACCGCCACCCACACCGTGGCCTGCAGATCGCTCCGGACGAGACGGCGCAGAGCGGCCAAGAACCCCAGGAAGGCGACTTCCGCCGCCCAGAGGACGCCGACCACTCCCGTCTCCAGATGCCAGCCTTCGCCGGCTCCCCGCAGCAGCAGCCATCCGGTCATGAACACGCATCCGGCTGCGACGATCCCGTCCAGCACGCGCAGCAGCCACATCTGCCGCCCCGTGCCGGCGTCGGCCGCGACCACCAGTCCGGCCATCCCCAGGCCGACCGCCATGGTCACTCCGGTGACCACCAGCCAACCGCGCAGGGTTCGCACGTCCAGCCCCCACGCCAGAGGGTGGGTCGACAGCACGTTGACGGCGATCCGGTACACGCACCCGGTCCCAGCAGAGGCTGCCAACAGCAGCAGACGCGTCCGTACCCGACCGCTCACCCCGCACGCACGGAGCACCAAGGACACCGTCAACACCCAGCAGCCCACGGACGGACCGAAGCCCGCCATCCACGCAGACATACTGCCAACAGCCCACCACCCCGCGGCAGTCAGCGCCGTTCCCACCAGGCATGCCACACCGACCGCGACCCACACCCCCGCCCTGGTCCGACGACAGCGGCCCGGCCGGGACCCGGGCACGTCCGGCGAGTTCCCCAAGCCCAACATCAGGTGCGCCTTTCAACCGTCACCCGCCCGCAGGACCTCCCCTGCAGCCGCCGGATCCCCTCGAAGACCGTAAAGGGATCACCACCAGCACCGACAGGGAAGAACGGCTGATTCACTCGTACTGTGTACAAGGGGAAAAGCCCCGTGCCGCTCCATCGCGCCCGGGACCAGGTCACGCCCACCGTTCACGCCCGTCGGCCGGCTGAGTCGCCCCGGAACCCGATCGATGCTTCGGCACCTGGCGGCTCCTCCCGGGCCCGACGCTCCCTGCACCACGCGTGCACACTTCGACGGGACTCCCGGAACCTCGCGGAAGCACCCGGATACGGAAGTCCCGTCCAGGGCAAAGGCCCAGGGGCGAACGTAGGCAGATGGGGACGGCAACCGAGGCCCGTCGAACAGCACGCGGCGCCCGCGGCACAGCGAGCGGTCCTGGCCGAGGTGAACGAATCCGCCGCCCGGCCCCGGAGATGTTGGCTGCTGTACGCCGCTTCTTGCGACGCCCGCAGCATGAACTACAGCGGGGCTGTAGACCATGCCGACGCGGACGCGGTGACCTGTGCTTATGCGAGTTGCGCCGCGGGAGGGGTCGGACAGTTGTCACCAGGGATATCGGCCTGGATGGCAGCCAGGTCGACAGCGGTGTCGTCGCATCGTGACCGTGGCCGTCATGGTCGCGGGTGCGGTCGCAGTCGGCCGTGGGTGTGTCCGGTACGCATGGGGGCGGCAGACGCGCCCCCTGCCCCCGGGAAGCGGGGCCGCCGAGAGGGACTTGGACGCCGACGGTGGCGACCGTGCGGCGGCGGTACGAGAATCAGTCAGCGCGATGCCATCACTTGCTGCCGCTGCGGCCATGAAATCGAAGCACGCGAGCACGGACGCGATCGCCGTGTCCACCAGACCTGCCGCGACCTTACGTCCGTTGGGAGCCACCAGCACCATTGCCGGTCACGCCCGCTGCCGCATCGGCATCCCTGTCAGCGACTTAAGCCCCCGCTCGGCGTCAGAAAAGACCTGGACGACATCGACGTGCAGCTCGTAGACGCCACCGTCCGCCCCTATGACGGCGATGCCGCGCGGACACCTGCAGGGAGACAAAACCCGGTACGAGGTCGTCGCAACAAACGCCTGTGCGGATCTTATGGGGCCGCACAGGCGTCCCTGCCAGCTCCCCTATCGCTGCCCCAGCCGAGCAAGCGACAGGATCGCGGAGTCCTCATCGGCATGCGCCACACCAACCGATAGATATCCGCGCCCAACCATCCAGCATCCACTTTCGATGAAGTCCACAGCATCTTCTTTGACGTCAGGAATTTCCTCGACAGGACAGTTGCCCCTGATGGCGGCGAGGAGTTCATCACGGATGCGACGAAAACGTGCAATCTCTGCGTTGCCCGCAACGTCCGCATTGGTACCCCACGCCCCCGCCGCTTCAACCCCCTCACCACCGACGAGGCCCCGGCAGTTCCTCGCCGCCGCCCAGGGGCACCGGCTCGCCGCGCTGTTCGAGCTCGCCCTACGCACCGGACTACGCAAGGGCGAACTCCTCGGCCTGTACTGGGAAGACCTCGGCAGCGGCACCGCCACCATCCGCCGCACCCTCCAGCCCACCCGTACCCGCGGTCTGACCACCTTGCCGACCAAGACCATCAGCTCCGAACGGCGCATCGCGCTGCCGGTCTCCTGCGTCGCCTCGCTTCGCGCGCACTGCGAGCATCAGGCACAGGAGAAGGCCCACGCAGGCTCCGACTGGCAGGGCAGCGGGCACGTCTTCACCCGGTCCGACGGTTACCCCATCGAGCCCGCCACCCTCACACGCCACTTCAACGCCCTGCTGCGCAACGCCCGCCTACGGCGAACTCGTCGTCATCAAGGAACTCCTCGGCCACGCCCACATCGGCGTTACCGCCACGGTCTACGCCCACGTCCGACTCCGCCTCCAACGTGACGCCGTCGATCTTCTCGGCCGCGCCCTCTACGCCCCCGCCACCACCGGCCAGCCCGACGACGGCGACGACCCGCCACGTTGTGGAGTACCCGTCCGCTGACGTTGCCGTCAACTACTGCCGTCAGACACCACAGAAGCCCCACCGAAAACAAGTCGGTGGGGCTTCTGGAATTACGTCGAGGCTCTAATTCTTAAGGCCAATACTTCGCTGTTGAATCCACACCCTAGATTCCTCCAGAGTCAACGGATCGACGGCAGCGGCTCCCGCCACGAAGATAGCCCACCGGAGTTCTTCGCAGGGGATACGACCCTCACCTTCCGTGTCGATCCAGACACAGACGGCCCCGCGGTCGTCAGTCGTAATATCCCACCACGACCAAGCCCGAAGATCCGGGTCAAATGAATAGATCCATTCTCCCGCATCCCAGGCACGATCTTCTCTGACTGCAAGATACCTGGCTTTCCCTTGACTGCCGACTGGGTCATCCTGCACGCACCCCCCGGAACCATCAGACAGTTTCAGAAACCAAGACGGAAGCGAATCCGCTGAGACGTCATCGCTCTCGAAGTCGACAGACCTGGAGATCTCGACAGCTCCAGCGATCACACCTCTAAGGCGTTTCGCGTACTCCCTGGCATCTGTAACAGGCGTGACAACCAGCAAGCCAAGCAGACTGATCGGGTCCTCGGAGGGGCGTCGCTCCAAGCGCTGCGCCTCCGAGGCGAGGTCATAACGACTCATCACACATCCCTACCCAATGATCCGACCCGACCCAGGGATTATTGCATCCATGAGTCCAGGGATGTGGTGATCACGCAGCCCAAAGAGTCCAGGGCCATCAGACTGGTCCGGGGCCATTTTCCGCGCCAGGTTCCATTCGCGCTTCGTTCCCTCCCATCCAGGCGGCATACGCTGAGGCAATGACGCTTCGGAAAGCTCCTCAATATAGGACGTCGGCACCTCAAACGCGATCAGCTGATCGCCCTTAAATTCGAGCGAGTGCGAGATATCTCCAGTCATATTGAGATACAGCGCACCAGAACCTGAATGCGATACGTTTCCGCCTGCGTCAACGGAGAGCCGTTGGGTTGCCGGAATTGACGTGTCCTGCTTTCGGTACACCGTCGTTGTGTCGGTCTCACCGCAGGTGTTGTGGACCAGAATCGGCGTGCCGCCCGCCACGACATAGTACGTGTGGAGTTGCTGGACGGTGAGGTTCCAGCGGTTTGCCGCACCAGGTGTGGGCTGCGTGGTGACAACGTAGGCGTGGCCATCGGCGGCGGTGTTGAGGGCGTCGCCGTGGTGGAGTTTGCCGGCGGCTACCCAGGCGTGGGTGTTGTCGTTCCAGAACGGGTGATTGGCCGTGGTGTGGAGAGTGGCGGTGTGACCGCCCTTCGTGCGGATGGTGAGGTCGAGCAGGTCGTGGTCATGGTTAATCCACACGTGCTGGACGGTGCGGACGCCTTGATGATGGCCGGTCTTGGGGTTGGCGGCTTCGACCTTGTCACCGGTCTTGATCTTGCCGATCGGTTTGGTCTTGCCCTTGTCCATCAGGACAGGGGTGTCGGAGGAGAAGCTGCAGCGGCTCAGTTCCTTCGCCGCGGCCGTCGACTTTGTGCCTGAATTCCCGGTTTCAGGTTCACTCGCTTTGGTCGCCTCGATGTCCGCTTCCTTGGCGTGCTCCTGAGCGTTGGCGCGTTTCGCCGCAACCATGTCGGCCTCGTCGGCGGCAGCTTCGCTGAGGGAGTCGGATGCGGCCGCCGCATTGCCTTCGAGAGCCCGCTCGCCCGCGCGTTCGACGTCACGCGTCGCACCGCTCCCGACGCCTCCGATCCCGTCGTCCAGGCCGCCCGAATACACTCCGCCAGCGACGTCGCATGCGTCCTGGTGGGGATTTGGTCCCGTCAAACCATTCTCGAAAGTACCGGCCTCGCAGAGGGCGAAATCCCAGAGGGGTTCGACGATGAGCTTGACGAGGGTCTTCGCGGGGTCGTGCTTGTAGTTGACCGTCGGTCCGCATGCCCCGAACCGGGCACAGGCGTAGGGGTTTCCTGGGGGGGCTGACGTCGAACCAGTGTCAGTGTTGCCGTTGGAAGTACTCGTGCTGCCAGAGGTGTTGGTACTGCCACTGCCGGGCGGGTTGTACGGCGTGTGCGCGGTGTTCTGCCCGCCGTCGGGGCAAATGTCCTTGGGGCACAGGCCAGACGGGTCGGATCTGCTCGCCGGATTGTCGCCTGCGTAGGTGTAGCCGCCCATCTGGTTGGGACTCCCGACCTCAAAGACGGGGTCGGGAGTCAGGAAGCGGCCCAGGGCGGGGTCGTAGTTCCGTGCTCCCAGCAGGTCCAGCCCGGTCACCGAGTCGGCCGGTTTGCCGAGGAAGCCGTGGTTCTCGTCCGCCGACACCCACGACGACGGCTCCGTGCCCCGCGGGTTGCCGTACGGGTCGTAGTAGCGCCGGGTGGCTGCCAGGGTGGAGGCGTCGACTGCCGTCGTCGCGGTGCCCTGGGACGTGGCGACCTGGTAGGTGACGGAACCCGAGCTGGAACGGGTGACCCGCGTGCCGTCCGGACCCGCGTAGTAGCGCAGGCCCGTGCACGTCTTCGCGGCCACGTCCAGCGTCAACTGCTCGGCGCCACCAAAGAGATACAGCACCCGCGTCTTGTCCGTGCCGCCGACCGCCTCCGTCTGCTCCAGCAGGTTGCCGTCCGCGTCGTACAGGTACTTGCTGGTACGGGCCGTCGAGCCGGACGGCGTGGAGACGGTGGCCGTCCTGCCTTCGGCGTCGTAGGTGAAGGTCTGCGTCTGGCCTGCCGGGAGCGCGCCCGCCGTGATCGTCGACCAGGTCTGGCCCTTGCCGCCGCAGGTCGTGGCCGTCAGTTGCGTGCCCTTGGTGGCGCTGGCGCTCGGGTCGGTCAGGCACAGGGTGCTCTTGGCCGCGTTGACGAGCGTTCCGGTCGACGTCAAGCGCCACTTCTGGGTGGCGTCGGAGGAGCAGGTGTCGGCCACCACGCCGGTTCCGGAGGTGGTCGCGTTGCTGGCGGTGTCCAGGCAGAAGCCGCCCGCCTTCACCGTGCCGTCGGTGCCGATCGTCCACTTCTGGGCCGTAGCCGACGAACTGCACGTGGTGACATCGACCTTGGCGCCGGAACCCGTCTCCTCGACGCACAGCTTGCCACCGCCGGAGAGAGTGAAGCCGGTGGCGATCGGTCCCGTCGTCTTCGTCGCGCGGCTGACCGTGTTGCCGGCGTTCTTTCCGGCCGTGTCCGTGTACGACGGTGTCTGCGTCGCCGTACCCGTGTCGGGGTTGCTGGTCGTCGTGGCGCCCGCCTGGTTCGGGTGCGTGACTGCGGTCGTGGCGTCGACGCCCGGGTACGACGTCGTCTGGGTGGTGTCGGCGGCCGCGTTGCCGGTCGGATCGTGATCGACCATGCTCGTGCGGTCGCCGAGCAGGTCGTAGGTGTACGTCTGCCAGTACGGCGCCGGGCCGCCCACCGTCTTCGTCTTCACCGGCGCCGCGCTGGTCTGCACGGAGGCCGAGGTGCAGCCGCCGACCGCGCCCACCGGCGCGGTGCCGGAGTCGGTGATCCCGGCGGTGTCCGTCCAGGCGGCGGTCAGCCGTTGGAAGGAGTCGTACGTGAAGCACTGCGTGTCGTGGGTGGTGTTGTTCTGCAGGTCGTCGGTGGCGGTGAGTTCACCGGCCTGGTTGTAGCGGTAGTTGACGACGTCCAGGGCTGTCGTCGACGTCTGCGCCATGCTGCTGGTCTGCGTGGTGCGGCCGGTCGTTGCGTCGTACTGGGCGAAGGTCGCCAGTTCCTTGCCGACGGGGCCGTAGTTGGCCTGCAGGACCCGGCCGAAGGGGTCGTGCACCGTTGCGTCCAGGTAGGAGGGCGTGTTGGCGGGGCTGATGTCGCCGCCGAACCCGTCCAGCGCGCCCTGCAGCGTGTAGCCGTAGCCGATGCGCTCCGACGGCAGGCCGACGTTCGGCGTGTACGTCGACGTCAAGCTGTAGGTGACCGTGCCGCTGTCCTTGCCGGCCGTGCCCGGGAAGCCGTCCGCGGCGGGGACGGTCAGTGTCGAACCCAGAGGCTGATAGGCCGTGTTGTAGCCGGTGACCGCCTCGGTGTACGCGCTGCCGCTCGCTCCGCCGACATAGCGGGTGGAGGAGGTCGGATAGCCCTTGGCGAGGGTGTCGTACACCCGCGAGATCTGTTGCTTGGACGGGTCGGGCGTGGCGGACCAGGGGGCCGCGTACTCAGCCGTAACGCGGTTGTCCCAGTCGTAGCTGTAGGAGAGGACCTGGCCTCGCGGGTCCGTGCTCTGCAGCAGGTTTCCGCGCACGTCGTACTTGTCGAAGGTCGTCGTGCCGGTGTCGGGGTCGGTCTGGGAGGTCTTCTGGCCGAGCAGGTCGTAGTGGTAGGACCAGGTGTTGCCCGCGTTGTCGCTGACCGAGTCGACCTGCCCGGCGGGTGTGTAGGTGTAGCGGGTGGTGGCGTCGGCGGCCGCGGCCGCGCCTGCCGTGCCCTGCTTCCACAGGGCGGTGCTTCCGTCGCTCGCGACGACGGCGAGCGTGGAGTCGTTGCGGATCTGCAGGGTGGCGCCGGTGGTCGCGGTGAGGCCGGTGCTCCACTTGGAGGTGCCGGAGGCGGTGTAGACGGCGAGGTTGCCGTCGGTGCCGAACTGTGCGTAGGCGCCCGGGTTTCCGCTCGTGGCACTGGACCAGACGGTCTTGCCGGTCGTGAGTGCGGAGAGGACCAGGTTGCCGTCGGCCTGCATGGTCAGGCGCACACTGTTGGAGGTCAGCGAGGTGCCGGACGGGATGATGCTGCCGCCCTTGAGGGTGACCGTGGCGGCGGTGTTCTTCACCACCGACTTGACCGTCTGGCCAAGTGCGTTGGTGTAGGAGGCGGTTGGGGATCCGCCTGCCGGCGGGGTGGAGTCGGTCTCGTCGGCGCCGGGGTAGGCGGTGGACGTGCTCCACTGCTTGACGGCCTGGTGCCACAGTGTGCTCGCGGTGGCGCGGCCCTGACCGTCGTACGTGGTGGTCGTCTCGGCCGGGATCTCGTTCTCGTTGGCGGCGTACAGGGTGGCCGCCGGACCGTGGTCCGGCTCCGAGTACGGGGCGTACGACGCGCTCGGCCAGCCGTGGGAGTCGTAGAACGTGTCGGAGATGATCCGGCCGGAGTCCGAGTCGCCGTCGGCGGTCGTCTGGGTCTGCCGGGGCTGGAGCATGCCGTCGTAGATGCTGATCGACGTCGAGTAGGTGCCGTCCTCACGCAGGGTGCGGGTGGTGACGGAGGACGGGTCGCCGGGCTGGGTGATCGTTCCACCGGGGGCCGGGACGGCACCGGGGTTCACCGAGTAGGCGAACGTCATGTCCGCGCTCTGCGTCCCCTTGTCGCGTCCGGGCAGCCACACGGCGGTACGGCGTCCGAGGGCGTCGTAAGTGATGTCGGTGACGCGGTTGTTGGCGTCGACGTTCTCCAGGGGCACGCCGCGCAGGGCGTCCAGGGTCGACGTGACCTTCCACTTCTGCTGGTTGGTGGAGACGATCTGGGTGGGGTTGGTGTTGCCGCCCGCGCTGTTCCACTTGGGCAGGTAGTCGGTGTGGGTGCCGGTGCCCGTGGCATCGAGGGCGTCGGTGACGCGGCCCGCACCGTCGTAGGAAATGCCGCTGGTGGTACGCCAGTTCTCGGTGCCGTCGTCGGCGAAGCCGGTCGCGACCTGGGTGCCGGTGACCTGCGGGTGGTTGATGGTGCCGTAGGTGCCGAGGTCGGTGACGGACCCGTTGCCGTCGTAGTAGACCTTCTTGTCGGAGAGCAGGGTGTCCTTGCCCGGGGCTGTGCCGCAGGGGCCGGAGACCGTGGTGACGCGGTCCGGGTAGGCGGACAGCATGGTGTTGGGGCCCAGCAGGGCGGGCGCCGCATAGTCCGTCGTCGTGCACTTCTCCTGGGCGGCCACGGAGACGTCACCGTGAGCGTCCACCCACTGCACCCGACCCTGGTCGTCGTAGGCGGTGTCGGTGCGGGTGTGTCGCCAGGTGCCGTCCGTGAGGAGCGCGTAGCCGTGGGTCTGGGTGGACTTGATGCGGTGGGCGGTGAGGTCGGGCAGGGTGGCCTTGTCCGGCTTGGTCTCGCCGGGGTGGTCCTCCTGGGTCCAGGCCGTCCATGAGGTGCGGTCGGCGTGTGCGGTGGTGGTGAAGTTGAACGGTCCGTTGACGGTGGAGGCGTTCACCGTGCCGCCGGATGCCGTGTAGGTGTCCGACTGCAGTGCGCTTCCCGCGAGTTGGTCGGCGTCGGTGACCTTCTCAACCGTCTTGCCACCGACGGTGGCGTCCACGCTGACCGAGCGGCGGGAGCCGTCGGCCTTGTAGTCGTCGTCCATGCCCTGCAGGTAGGTGGTGGTCTGCTGGGTGACCGGCTCGGGTGCCTTGCCGGTGCGCACGGTGACGTTGCGGAAGCCTCTGAACTGGTCCCAGGTGCGGTACTGGTCGTCCGTCAGGTCGGAGTCGTCGCGGTGCCAGGCGGCGCCGGAGTAGGCGTAGGTGGAGACTTGCGCCTCGGAACCTGCCGGGATCTTGGAGGAGTCCGGGTTGTACTGGGCGGCCACGGTCAGGTCGGCCACCGTGACGCTCTGCACGGTGGTCTTGTTGAACCAGTCGGCGATCGGCTTGGAAGCGCCCGGCACCGTCCAGTACACGGGGTAGCAGGAGTTGGTGTTGGAGTCCGCAGCCTTGATGTCGAGCGACTTGCCCGAGCACGGGTTCTGGTTGTACTCGACGGTGATCGACTCACCGGTCTCCGTCTGTACGTTGGCGATGCGCGGCCGGTACAGCGGCGGTGCCGATGGGGAGTCGTCGTTCACCCGGTTGTCGATCTCGGTGCCGGTGAAGGAGACCTGGTTGACGGCGATGTCCTTGTTGCCGTTGCCGTAGGTGTCCTTGCCGGTGTGTCGGATGGACTGCAGCCACATCACGGCCTGGAGCGAGCCGGCGTCCTTGGGGTCGACGGTGCTGCCGGTAACCGGGTCGACCGTGCCGCCGGCGTCGGAGTAGACCTGCCCGAGGTCATAGGAGTCGACCGGGAGCAGCTTGTCCGTGTCGCTGTCCTTGACGTGGACTTTGGTCGTGATGCTGTCCAGCCTGGTCGTCGACCAGAAGGTGGGTGACGACACGATGCAGACGTCTGTCGGCACCTTGGTCGCGTCGTCCGGCAGCTTGGTCTTGTCGGTCGAGTCGCAGTGCAGGTCCCAAGGGACGTCCGGCCAGTGCGGGGCCGTGTTGTCGTCGAGGTTGCCGGCCGAGCAGTCGGTGAAGGAGGACGTCGTCTGGCACCGCTGCTTGGAGGTGAACACCACCTGTGCGGACGGGGTGCGGCCCGCCTGCTCGTCGTCGCGGGTGTAGCCGTACGAGATGGAGGAGAGTGTTCCGCCGCGGGTGTACGAGGTGAGAGTGCCGGTGTCGTCCTTGTTGTCGGTCGCCGCCGCCTGCCCGCCGCCGAGGTCGTAGTAGCCGGTCTCGCTCGCGTAGTCGTAGCGCTGTACGAAGCCGCTCGGCGAGACGACGAAGTCCAGGTTCCAGCGCCAGCCCTCGGGCTTGTCGCAACGGGACTTCTTGCCGTCGGCGTCGCTGTGGCACGGGTCGGAGGAACGCGGGTGCAGCACCGGGACACCCCATGCGGAGTGCGTGGGGTCGTCGCCGGTGTCGGAAGAGGCCAGCCCCTTGGTGCCGGGGCCGGTGGGTGAGTGGTCGGCGCCGAAGTAGGCCGCGGTGCCGTCGGTGGTCAGGATGCGGAAGTAGGTGCCGTCGTGGAGGCCGTTGGCCGCCCCTGACAGCTCCTGCACGACGGTTCCGTCGTCGCCTTGGAGCCTGAACTCCCTTATCTCACCCGGGACTCCGGACAGCGTGGTCGGGACGAGGACACCGGAGTGCGAGCCGAAGGAGACGGTCGCGTTGCCGCCGGCCCAGCACTCGTCGCCCGAGCCCTTGAGGAGTTTGTTGCCGTTGGAGTCGAGGAGCGAGCCGCAGGAGCGGTACGACCGCTCCACGAACCCTGGCTGGTAGCTCCAGCCGTCGCCGATCCACGACGCCTGCGAGTTGCGGGCCGAGGTCTCGCCGTCCACCGACTGCGAGTCGTACGACAGCGCGACGGACGGACCGGTGTCTCCGACACCTGCCGGCATGTCGATCGGGTATGAGTACGTGTACGCGCCGGTTCCGGTGGCCTGCCAACTTCCCTCCGGGGTCAGGGAGGTGGCCGCGTAGTCGCCCTGCGAGCCGCGACTGCCGGAGGTGACGGCGATCGCGGAGTCCGCGGTGGTGGTGGCGGTGAGCTGGTTCGCGGTGGCGCGGTTGACGGACTTCAGGGGTGTGCGGGTACGGCAGTCGGGCCGTTGCGGGGTCGTCAGGGCGCAGGCGGGAAGGCGGGTGAGGGTGAGACGGGAGCCGTAGCCGCCGCCGTACGCCTTGGCGATGGAGGAGTAGTCGACGACCACGCTGACCTTGGCAGTGGGCGTCTTGGTCCCGTTCAGTCCGACCAGCAGTCCGGTGTCGGCGCCTGCGCGCAATGCCTGTGTCCGGGAGGCGAGTTGGACGTGGACCTGCTGCGGCTTCGCCTTGCCGGACGAGGCCACCCAGACCGGCAGCGCACCTGCCTTGGCGAGCCGGGCCGTGAGGCCGACCGTGCGCGCACCGGCGTGGGGCCAGGCGGGTGTCGCGGCCTTGTACCGGGTCAGGGGACGATAGCCATGGGGGCGGAGTGTCTTGGGTCGGCTGAGGTCGTGGCCGCCGACAGCGGGTGTGGTCGGCAGTGGCTTCGGCTTCCAGACGTCGCCGTGGAGACGTAGGGCCCGATGCCGTTCTGCGCGACGGCGCCGGTCACCAGTAGCGCCATGGTCGCGAGCAGCGCGGAGACAAGCGTCAGCGTTCTTCGCACACCCACGTGAGAAGTACCCCCGTATGAAACGGACTTGGCGGTCCGTTGACTAAAAGGTCACGTGGTCGGCGTGATCCAGGAAAGGAGGCTAGGAATGGGGTTGAACGAACCTCAAGACTCTTTGCCAATGCCATGACAATCTTGTGATTGCTTTTGGCTTTTCCTGTGTACGTTTTGTGCCGGGGGAGCGAACATCACCGCCGCACGCCGTTGCTGACGCCCTGACCGCCGTCCAGCAGGCTCTTCGAGCGCGGATGGTCGCAGATCTCGCGTCTGCCCTGTCCGTCGTGCGAAGGAGCTGTTCCGTGTTGCCGTCACCGGCCCGTAGACCGGCGGTGTTTTCCGCGCTCGCCGCCCTGCTGCTGACCGCGCTCGCCGTACCGGCCGGTGCGGTCGCCGCCGACGATCCCGCCGACACCTCGGACCCGTTGCTCGCAGCGCAGGCGAAGGCGGTCGCCGACGGTACGTCCGTGCCGGTCGACGCACTGACCAGTGAGACCGACACAGTGACCGCCGAGGCGGACGGTTCCTTCACCAGGACCTCGTCCGTGCTGCCGGTGCGAGTGCGGCAGGACGGTACATGGGTGCCGGTGGACGCCACACTCACCGCACCCCGACGGCAGCTACTCCCCCAGGGGCACACCCAGCGGCGTGCGTCTGTCCGGCGGCGGCAGCGGGCCGCTCGCCACGCTCACCGACCCGGCCGGGCACAGCATGAGCCTGACCATGCCGTTCACCCTGCCATCGCCGCAGGTCAGCGCTGACACGGCGCTCTACGCTTCCGTCCTGCCCGGCGTCGACCTGTCGGTGACGGTGACGGATCAGGGCGGCTTCAGCGACGTACTGATCGTGCACGACGCCAAGGCAGCGGCCGACCCACGGGTCCGCAAGCTGGCGGTGACGACGGACACCGACGGCCTGGCGCTGGCGCCCACCGCGGCCGGCGGCATGACGGCCAAGGCCCCGGACGGCTCGTTGTCGTACACGAGCCCACCGCCCTTGATGTGGGACTCGAGTACGACGGCCACACAGACGGCGTCGATGAAGCCGGCCTCGTTCGTGCGGGCCACCGCCGCCAGTGCCTCCGCGCCCTCCGCCGCCGCGTCCTCGGCAGCTGGTCCCGGCCCCGGTGCGCAGGTCGACCAGGTACCGATGACCACCACCGCCGACAGCATCACGCTCGCCCCCGACGCCTCGGTACTCGACGATCCGGGCACCCACTACCCGGTCTACATCGATCCGTTCGAGAACCCGGTGCCCAGTAAGTGGCTGTTGTCGTTCCGATCTTGAGGCTTGTCGATCGAACGGGAGTCCCGATCAGGTGATCGTGGAGTGCTCGGCGCATACAAGTAGGGCCTC
>NZ_JBEXXQ010000061.1:0-64278 GCF_040630525.1 Streptomyces sp. NPDC005799 | reverse complement strand
GCCGCGGCGATCTGGCACAACCACAAGACCGGACAGCCGGTCATGCGATCCCTGATCGCCTACGACCACTGATCACATCGGAATGACTCGTCTAGAGAGGCGTGACGTACGCGCCCGAGATTCCGCCGTCCACCAGGAAGTCGCTGGCGTTGACGAAGGAGGAGTCGTCGCTGGCCAGGAAGGCCACGGCGGCGGCGATCTCCTCGGCCTCGGCGAACCGGCCGACCGGGATGTGCACGAGGCGGCGCGCGGCCCGCTCGGGGTCCTTGGCGAACAGCTCCTGCAGGAGCGGGGTGTTGACCGGGCCCGGGCAGAGGGCGTTGACGCGGATGCCCTCGCGCGCGAACTGCACGCCCAGCTCGCGGGACATGGCGAGGACGCCGCCCTTGGAGGCCGTGTACGAGATCTGGGAGGTCGCCGCGCCCATCCGGGCCACGAAGGACGCCGTGTTGATGATGGAACCCTTGCCCTGGCGCCGCATGTAGGGGATGGCGGCCTTGCAGCACAGGTACACGGAGGTCAGGTTGACCTCCTGGACGCGCTTCCAGGCCTCGAGGCCGGTCTCCAGGATGGAGTCGTCGTCGGGCGGGGAGATACCGGCGTTGTTGAAGGCGACATCGACGCTGCCGTAGGTGTCGTACGCCGTCTTGAACAGGGCCTCCACCTGGTCGGGGTCGGTGACGTCGACCTTCACGAAGATCCCGCCGGTTTCGTCTGCGGCGGCCTTGCCGCGGGCCTCGTCGACATCGCCGCAGACGACGTTGGCGCCTTCGGAGGCGAGCCGGCGCGCGGTGGCGAGGCCGATGCCGCTGCCGGCTCCGGTGATGACGGCGGTGCGGCCGACCAGACGGCGGCAGATGATGTCGGTGTCCTCAGAGGTCACTGTGCGGGGCCTTCCGTGCTGATGAAGACGTTCTTGGTTTCGGTGAAGGCGGTCAGGGCGTCCGGGCCCAGCTCGCGGCCGAGGCCGGACTGCTTGAATCCGCCGAAGGGGGTCCAGTAGCGCACGCTGGAGTGGGAGTTGACGGACAGGTTGCCGGCCCGCACGCCCTGGGAGACGCGGAGCGCTCGGCCCACGTCCCGCGTCCAGATGGAGCCGGAGAGGCCGTAGGGCGTCTCGTTGGCGAGGCGGATCGCGTCCTGTTCGTCGGTGAAGGGCAGCAGGACGGCGACGGGGCCGAAGATCTCCTCGCGGGCGGCGGCGGAGTCGGGCCGTTCGCCGGTGAGGACGGTCGGCGGGAACCAGAAGCCGGGGCCCTCGGGTGCGGTGCCGCGCAGGGCGGGGGCGTCCTCGGGGACGTAGCCGCGGACCCGGTCCAGCTGACGGCGCGAGATCAGCGGGCCCATCTGGGTCTTCTCGTCGGCCGGGTCACCCACGACCACCGCGGCGAGCGCGTCGGCGAGAAGGGCGGACACCTCGTCGTACACCGGCTCCTGGACCAGGATGCGGGTGCGGGCGCAGCAGTCCTGGCCGGAGTTGTCGAGGAAGGAGAAGGGGTCGACGGCCGTCTTGAGGTCGGCGTCGGCGAAGACGATGTTGGGGCTCTTGCCGCCGAGTTCGAGGGTGACCCGCTTGAGCAGGGCCGAGCCCTTGGCCAGCACCTGTTTGCCCACGGCCGTCGACCCGGTGAAGACGATCTTCGCGACGCCGGGGTGCTCGACGAGCGCGTTGCCCGCGACCGGTCCGTGGCCGGGCAGCACCTGGAACAGGCCTTCGGGCAGGCCCGCTTCCAGGGCGAGTTCGGCCAGGCGCAGGGCGGTCAGCGGGGTCGTCTCGGCCGGCTTGAGAAGGACGGCGTTGCCGGCCGCCAGGGCGGGGGCGGTGCCCCAGGCGGCGATCGGCATGGGGAAGTTCCAGGGCGCGATGACGCCGACGACGCCCAGCGGCTCCAGGATGGTGACGTCCAGGCCGCCCGCCACCGGGATCTGACGTCCCGTCAGGCGTTCGACGCCGCCCGCCGCGTAGTCGAGCAGGTCGCGGACGTTGCCCGCCTCCCAGCGGGCGTTGCCGACGGTGTGCCCGGCCTCCCGGACCTCCAACCCGGCGAGTTCCTCCAGGTGTTCGTCGACGGCGACGGCGAACCGGCGCAGCAGCCGCGCCCGGTCGGCGGGAGACAGGGCGGCCCAGCGCGTCTGGGCCGCGGCGGCCCGGGAGACGGCCGCGTCCACGTCGGCCGCGGTGGCGGCCGGGACGGTGGCGACGACCTCCTCGGTAGCGGGGTTCAGTACTTCGAGTTCGTACTCGGCAGACAAGGAGTGCCTCACAGGCGTTCGAAGGAGCGGCGCAGCTCCCAGTCGGTGACCGCGGCGTCGAAGGCGGCCAGTTCGACGCGGGCCATGTTGCGATAGTGCGCGACGACCTCGTCGCCGAAGGCGGCCCGGGCGATCGGGCTGTTCTCCCAGAGTTCGGCGGCCTCCCGCAGGGTGCTCGGGACGTGCTCGAACTCCGCGGTGTAGGCGTTGCCCGGGCAGGGCTCTGGCAGCTCCAGCTTGTGCTCGATGCCGTACAGTCCGGCCGCGACCAGCCCGGCGACGGCGAGGTGCGGGTTGACGTCGCCGCCCGGCAGCCGGTTCTCGAAGCGCAGGGAGCGGCCGTGACCGACGACCCGGAGGGCGCAGGTGCGGTTGTCGTGCCCCCAGGCGACGGCGGTCGGGGCGAAGGAGCCGGGCTGGAACCGCTTGTAGGAGTTGATGTTGGGGGCGTAGAGGAGGGAGAAGTCGCGCAGGGCGGCCAGTTGTCCGGCGAGGAAGTAGCGCATGACGTCGGACATCCCGTCGGGCCCGGCCATGGCGTTGTTGCCGGCCGCGTCCGCCAACGACAGGTGGATGTGGCAGGAGTTGCCCTCGCGCTCGTTGTACTTGGCCATGAAGGTGATCGACACGCCCTCCTGGGCGGCGATCTCCTTGGTGCCGGTCTTGTAGATCGCGTGCTGGTCGCAGGTGCGCAGCGCCTCGTCGTAGCGGAAGGCGATCTCGTGCTGGCCGGGGTTGCACTCGCCCTTGGCGGATTCGACGGTCAGACCGGCACCGGCCATCTCGTTGCGGATGCGGCGCAGCAGCGGCTCGATCCGCCCGGTGCCGAGGACCGAGTAGTCGATGTTGTACTGGTTCGCCGGGGTGAGCCCCCGGTAGTTGGCGTCCCAGGCCTGCTCGTAGGTGTCCTTGAAGACGATGAACTCCAGCTCGGTGCCGACCTGGGCGGTGTAGCCGAGCTCGGCCAGGCGCTCCAGCTGACGGCGCAGGATCTGGCGCGGGGCGGCGACCACGGGTGAGCCGTCGTTCCAGGCGAGGTCGGCGATCACCATGGCCGTGCCGGCGTTCCAGGGCACGCGGCGCAGGGTGGACAGGTCGGGGTGCATGGCGAAGTCGCCGTAGCCGCGGTCCCAGGAGGACATCGCATAGCCGTCGACGGTGTTCATCTCGGTGTCCACGGCGAGCAGGTAGTTGCAGCCCTCGGTGCCGTGGTGGAGGACCTCGTCGAGGAAGAAGCGTGCGGCGAACCGCTTGCCCTGGAGGCGCCCTTGCATGTCGGGGAAGGCCAGGACGACAGTGTCGATCTCTCCGCTCGCGACGAGGGCGTGCAGCTCCTCGACGCTGAGCGGGGGTGTGCGGTCTGCCACGGGAGAGCTCCTTCGGCTGCGCGTTTTTCCGACCGGGCCGGGAGCCATAAGGTATTGCGGAGAACCATTGCTTGGGAAGGGGGTGCGGCGGGTGTCGCCGGATCAGGACGGCAGCCTGGAGGACCGGTTGACTCCGGTACTGCGGCCGGTGCGTGCGGGGAACGGCTTCGAGGAGGCCCTGGAGCAGATCCTGCAGGTGGTACGCCTTGGCCTGGTGCCGGGCGGCGAGCGGCTGCCGGCCGAGCGGGAGCTGGCGGACCGGCTGGGGATCAGCCGGGTCACCCTGCGCGAGGTGCTGAAGGTGCTGCAGGACCAGGGGCTGGTGGAGTCCCGGCGCGGACGCTACGGCGGCACCTTCGTGCTGCCCCGCGCGGACGCGGGCGGCGAGGACGAGCTGCGGCGGCGGATCTCCGAGGTCGACATCGAGGACGTGCTGCGCTTCCGCGAGGTGCTGGAGGTGGGCGCGGCGGGACTGTGCGCGGCGCACGGGCTGAGCGACGACCAGGCGGACCGGCTGCGCGAGGCGCTGACCCGCACGCATGACGCGCCGCTCGCCGACTACCGCCGCCTGGACACGCTGCTGCACCTCACCCTGGCCGAGCTGTGCGGCTCCCCCACGCTCACCTCACAGTACGCGGCGGTACGGGCCGCGGTGAACGACCTGCTGGACTGCATCCCGCTGCTCGTCCGCAACCTGGAGCACTCGCAGCGTCAGCACATCGCCCTGGTGGAGGCGGTCCTGGACGGGGACGCGGACGGGGCGCGGGAGATGATGCGGGAGCACTGCGCCGGAACGGCGGCACTGCTCAGAGGGTTCCTCGCGTGACCTTGCCCTGGCGGGGGTGGGTCGGCAAAGGTATGAACGGGATCCATTGCTCCGGGTGGGAGGTCGTATGACAGCCAGGCCGCTGATCGGCGTCAGCACGTATCTGGAGGCCGGGGCGCGCTGGGGCGTCTGGGAGCTGGAGGCCGCGCTGCTGCCGGTCGGCTATCCGCGCCTGGTGCAGCGGTCGGGCGGACTGGCCGCGATGCTGCCGCCGGACGAGCCGGAGCAGGCGGCGACGACCGTCGCACGCCTCGACGCGCTGGTGATCGCCGGCGGCCCCGACGTCGATCCGGCCCGCTACGGCGCCGAGCGGGACCCCCGCACCGGCCCGCCGGCCCACGCCCGGGACATCTGGGAACTGGCGCTGATCGACGCCGCCCTGTCCGCGGGCGTCCCCCTGCTGGGCATCTGCCGGGGCATGCAGCTGTTGAACGTGGCCCTGGGCGGCACGCTGGTCCAGCACGTCGAGGGCCACGCCGAGGTCGTCGGCGTCTTCGGCCGGCACACGGTCAAGCCGGTGCCCGGCACCCGGTACGCCGAGGCCGTGCCCGAGGAGACGTCCGTGCCCGCCTATCACCACCAGGCCGTCGACCGCCTCGGCACCGGCCTTCTCCCGTCGGCGTACGCGGAGGACGGCACGGTGGAGGCCGTCGAACTGCCCGCCGCGGACGGCTGGGCGCTCGGCGTGCAGTGGCACCCCGAGATGGGCGAGGACTCGCGCGTCATGCGGGCCCTGGTGCGAGCCGTCTCCTGAGCCACGCGAGCCCGGCTTCGCCCTGGGCGCGCTGGAAGGGGCGCAGGGTGGGCAGTCCGGGCGGGGCCGGAAGCAGGGACTGCTCGATGAAGAACCCGGTCAGGGCGGCCAGGGTGGCCGTGGCACCGGCCGGATCCGCGGCCCGGCCCAGCGGATGCGCCCGGAACACCGCGTCCGGGTCGGGTCCGCCCTGGGCGCCGACACTGGGCAGCAGCGTCAGCAGGTCGAACCACGGGGCGGCGCGCACGGCGTGCGGCCAGTCGACGAAGACGACCTCGCCGTCCGCGGTGAGCAGCATGTTGTCGGCGCGCAGGTCGGCATGGGCGAGGGTGTCCCCGGCGGCGGCCTCGACCCCGTCCGCGGCGAGAGCGGCGAGCCGGGGCAACTCCGCGAGGGTCCGGTCGTCGAGACGTCCGCGCAGCTCGTGTTCCGGCCGGTCGGCCAGGCGCCGCCAGCCGCTGAAGGCGTCGCCGAGCGCCTCGGCCACGGGCGGGGCGGCGACGGGGGACGGCGTGAGGGTACGGCCGAGGCGCTCGACGGCGTCGAGCACCCGCCGCAACTCCGCTTCGCGCCAAGGGACATGGGGCTGGCGGCCGTCGACCTCCGCCAGCACGAGGGCGACCCAGGTGCCGTCGTCGTAGGTGCCGAGAAGACGGGGCGCGGGCACACCGGGAGGGAGGGCGGCGGTCTTGCGGGCCTCGGCGCGGTGCATGGCCGGGCTGTCGGGGTTGGTGTCCGCACTGACGGCCTTGACGAAGGCGCGCCGTCCGTCGGCGGTTCTCAGCCGCGCCGCGACGCCCGGGGAGAAGCCGCCGGGCTGGGTCTCCGCATGGACGACCGGGCCGCCGCCGAGCACGTCGGTGACGGCGGTGCGCACCGGGTGCGGAAGGGCTTCCCAGGGGGTGCGGACGCCGGTGGCGGGCGGGGCCGAGGGGGTCGTCATGCGGGGCATGGTGCAGGCCCGGGACGCCGCCGCGCCAAGGGTTTTTTCACCGGGGTGGCGGCGGCGGGAACGACGGAGGCGAGGGGTTCCTGACCTCCTCGCCTGTCTCAACGTATAGCGCACCGGGGGGCTTGCGGCAAGGCCCCCGTCGTACCGCACAATCACCGGCCGAGGCCACAACCTGCGGAAACGGGGACTTTGATGATCGACGTGATCGTTGCCGGCGCCGGGCCGACCGGGCTGATGCTCGCCGGTGAACTGCGGCTGCACGGCGTACGCGTGGTGGTGCTGGAGAAGGAGCCGGAGCCGACCAAGGTCGTCCGCGCGCTCGGTCTGCATGTGCGCAGCATCGAGGTGATGGACCAGCGCGGTCTGCTGGAGCGGTTCCTCGCGAACGGGAAGCAGTACCCGGTGGGCGGCTTCTTCGCCGCCATCGACAAGCCCGCCCCCACCGGGATGGACACCGCGCACGCGTACGTCCTCGGCATCCCGCAGCCGGTCGTGGAGCGGCTGCTGACCGAGCACGCCGTCGAGCTCGGCACCGAGATCCGGCGCGGCTGCGAGGTGACCGGACTGAGCCAGGACGAGGACGGGGTGACGGTCGACCTGACCGACGGCACACGGCTGCGCTCGCGCTACCTCGTCGGCTGCGACGGCGGCCGCAGCACGGTGCGCAAACTGCTCGGCGTCGGCTTCCCCGGCGACCCGGCCACGGTCGAGACGCTGCTGGGCGAGATGGAGGTGGCCGCGCCGCCGGAGACCATCGCCGCGGTGATGGCCCGGGTCCGCGCGACCCAGAAGCGGTTCGGCATCGGCCCCATGGGGAACGGGGCGTACCGCGTGGTCGTCCCCGCCGAGGGCCTGACCGAGGACCGCGCGGTCCCCCCGACGCTGGAGGAGGTCAAGGAGCGCCTGCGGACGGTCGCCGGCACCGACTTCGGCGTGCACTCACCGCGCTGGCTCTCCCGCTTCGGCGACGCCACCCGGCAGGCCGAGCGCTATCGGGTCGGACGGGTGCTGCTGGCGGGCGACGCGGCGCACATCCACCCGCCGACGGGTGGGCAGGGGCTCAATCTCGGTATCCAGGACGCGTTCAACCTGGGCTGGAAGCTGGCGGCGGAGGTGGCCGGCCGGGCGCCGGAGGGCCTTCTCGACACCTACGAGACCGAACGGCACCCGGTGGCCACCGAGGTCCTCGACAACACCCGCGCGCAGATGGAACTGATGTCCACCGAGCCGGGTCCGCAAGCGGTGCGGCGGCTCTTCTCACGGCTGATGGACTTCGACGAGGTGAACCGCTACCTGACCGAGAAGATCACCGCGATCGCGGTCCGCTACGACTTCGGCGAGGGCGACGACCTGCTGGGCCGCCGTCTGCGGGACGTCCCCCTGAAGAAAGGCCGCCTGTACGACCTCTTCCACACCGGCAAGGGCCTCCTCCTGGACCAGGCGGGCAGCCTGTCGACGGCGGGCTGGGAAGACCGCGTCGACCACGTCCATGACACGAGCGATCGCCTGACGGCCCCGGCGATCCTGCTGCGCCCCGACGGCCACGTGGCCTGGACCGGCGACGACCAGGAGGACCTGAACAAGCACCTGGCCAGGTGGTTCGGCCAACGGCGGTCCGTGCCCTCCGGCCCGTCCGGCGGCTGAGGGCGACCTACCCCCGCGTCAGCGACAGCAGATCCCGCGCCGGCCCCGTGGGCCGATGCCCCGTGGGCCACACCGCCCGCAGGTCCCGGGCCAGCGCGACCCCCTCCACCGGCACCCGCACCAGCCTCCGCATCCCCAGCTCCTCCCCCACGGCCAGCTCACTCAGCACCGCCGGCCCCGCCCCACCCACCGCCGCCGCCTTCACCGCGGTCGTCGACGACAACTCGATCAACGGCCGCGCCAGTCCCCCCAGCGCGGCGTCCAGCACCTGCCGTGTCCCCGACCCCTTCTCCCGGAGGATCAGAGGAGTCCGCGCCAGTTCGGCCGCCCCCACCGCCCGGCCCCGCCGCGCCCACGCGTGCCCCGGCGCCGTCACCACGATCAGCCGATCGTGTGCGATGACCGCGGAGTCCAGCCCCGCCGGCACGCTCAGCCCCTCCACGAACCCCAGATCCACCTCCCCCGCCAACAGCCGCTCCGCCACGGCGGCGGAGTTCCCGGCGAGCAGGGACACCGCGGTGTCCGGCCGCTCCGCCCGAAGGGCCAGCAGCCACCCCGGCAGCAGGTACTCCGCGATCGTCATGCTCGCCGCCACCCGCAGCCGCGAGTCCCGCCGGTCGCGCAGGGCCTGCGCCCCCGCGTCGAAGGCCTCCGCCGCCTCCACGATCCGCCGCGCCCAGTCCGTCACCAGCGCCCCGGCGTCGGTCAGCCGCGACCCGCGGGGGGACCGGTCCACCAGCGCCACGCCCAGCTGCCGTTCCATCGACCGGATCCGGCTGCTCGCCGCGGGCTGGGTGATCCCCATCTCCCGCGCCGCCCCACCGAGACTCCCGAGCCTCGCCACCGCCAGCAGCAGCTCCAGCGCCCCGAGATCCGGCACCCGATGCGCCAACGGGCCCCCGCCCCCCGACCGCCCCTCCACCTCGCTCATAAGACCAGCTTATGCCCTCATAGAGGCACGGTCCCTGGTCCGCGGCCCGTGCCCGCGCCACCGTGGACCCATGGTCACCGCAGCCCAGCCACTCCCCCGGGCCCTCCCGCGTGCCAGGGCCGTCCGTCACCTCGGACCGAACTGGTACGCCACCGTCATGGGCACCGCGATCGTCGCGACCGCCGGCGCCGGACTCCCCCTCGACCTCCCCGGTCTGCGCACCGTCTGCGCGGGCGTCTGGGCCCTCTCCCTCGGCCTGCTCATCTCCCTCCTCGCCGCCCGTGCCCTGCACTGGACCCACCACGGCGAGAAGGCGCGCGCCCACCTCCTCGACCCCGCCACGGCGCCCTTCTACGGCTGCCTGGCCATGGCGTTGTCGGCCGTCGGCGGCGGTGCCCTGACCGTCGGCCAGGACTGGATCGGCCCGCGGGCCGCCCTGGCACTGGACGCCGTGCTGTTCACCGCCGGTACGGTCACCGGGCTCGCGGCCGCCGTCGTGGTGCCGTACCTCATGGCCGTACGGCACAAGGTGGAGCCGGGGCAGGCCTCGCCCGTGTGGCTGCTGCCCGTCGTGGCGCCGATGGTGTCCGCCGCGCTGGGTCCGATGCTCGTGCCGCATCTGCCGCCCGGACAGCCACGGGAGACCCTGCTGCTCGGCTGTCTCGCGATGTTCGGGCTGAGTCTGCTCGCGACCCTGGTGATGCTGCCGCTGGTGTTCGCCAGGCTGATCACCGGCGGCCCGCTGCCGCTCGCGCTCACGCCCTCCCTGTTCCTGGTGCTGGGCCCCCTCGGGCAGTCCACCACCGCCGCCGGCAGGTTCGCGGACTTCGCACCCGGCGTCGTTCCGGACTCGTTGAGCGCGGGGTTCGGGCTCCTCGCCGTGCTGTACGGCGTGCCGGTCATGGGGTTCGCGCTGCTGTGGCTGGTGTTCGCCGGCGCCCAGGTGGTGCGGGCCCGTCGGCAGGGCATGGGGTTCGCGATGACGTGGTGGGCGCTCACCTTCCCGGTCGGCACGTGTGTGACGGGCGCCGAGGCGCTGGCCGGGCGTAGCGGGCTGGTCGTGTACGACTGGCTCGCGCTCGGGCTGTACGCCGGGCTCGTGGCCGCCTGGGCGACGGCCGCCCTGCACACCGCGCGCGGTCTGTTCAGCGGCGAGCTGCTCGCAGCGCCTCGGCCAGCGCCCCCGGCGCCTCGGCCAACGACGGGCCGTACCACGTCAGATGCCGTCCGCTGACCAGGGCGCAGGGCACCCCGGGGAAGGCCTCGGGCCCGTCCTCGGCGGTGAAGCGGTAGGGCTCGTCGGGGAGCACGACCAGGTCGGGGGCGGCGGCCCGCAGCTCGTCGAGCGGGACGCGGGGGTAACGGCCGGGGTGGTCCGCGTAGAGGTGGTCGACGCCGAGGCGGGCCAGGACGTCACCGGCGAAGGTGTCCCGGCCCAGCACCATCCAGGGACGGCGCCAGATCGGCACGACGGCCGTCGTACGGGCGTCGGGCACCGGCAGCGACGACCACGTCTCCTCCGCCTCCTCCAGCCATCGCGGCCGGGATCCGGCGCCGCAGGCCTGCAGCACCCTCGCCAGTTCCCGGAAGGCCTGCGGCACGTCCCGCACCTCGGTCACCAGGACCTCGACACCCGCCTCGCGCAGGGCGGTCAGGTCGGGCTCGCGGTTCTCCTCCTCGTTGGCGATCACCAGGTCGGGCGCGAGCGCGAGGATGGGTTCCAGCTTGGGGTTCTTGGTGCCGCCGACGCGGGGGACGTCGAGGTGCGCGGGGTGGGTGCACCAGTCCGTGACGCCGACGAGGGCACCGGGGACGGACACCGCCACCGCCTCGGTCAGCGAGGGCACGAGCGAGACGACACGGGGTGTCACTGGCGCGAGCGGTCCCGGACCGCCTCGATGTGCTCGGCCACCGCGACGACGATCACGCGCGTGTCCGACACGGTCGCCCGCCAGCGGTGCCGCACACCGCCCGTCAGGTACAGGGTGTCGCCGCGGCCGAGCCGGTAGGCCCGCCCCTCCGCCTCGATCTCCACGGCGCCGTCGGCGACATACATCAACTGGTCGTTGCGGTACTGGAATTCACGGCCGGCGTCATGGTCGCCGACGAACTCCGAGGCATGCATCTGGTGGTGACCGCGCACCAGCGAGCGCACCGCGGGCTCGAGCAGGGGCTCGGTCCCCTCGGCGCGGACGACGTCGACGCTGCACGCCGGGTCGGCCGCCGCGAGGAGCTCCACGGCCGTCGTGCGCAGGGCGTCGGCGACCTTCTCCAGGGACGCCCGGCTGGGCCGCGCCCTGTCGTTCTCGATCTGGCTCAGGAAGGGGACGGACAGGCCGCTGCGCTCGGCCACGACGGCGAGGGTGAGCTCGAGCGTGCGACGGCGGCGCCGCACGGCCGCGCCCACGCGCAGGGGCTGCTCTTTGTGGTCGCCCATCGCTCCGGCTCCCTCCTTCGCTCGTCCGCCGGTGTGCCGTACTCCTGATGCGTTCTCTGCACCTTACGCAGGTTCGGCAAACCGTTTCATGCGCCCGTCACACACTGGTAAACAACGCATGCCGTCAATCCGCCAACTCTCGCCAGTAGACCAGTTCCCCGCCTTCACCGGACGGGGATTCCTTCGTCGGGACGAAGACGCTGGCCGGCGGGGGCGCACGGCCGTCCGGGCCGGGCGCCGGGGCGAGGCGCGCGCCGACGGCTCGCGGGAGCGCCCTCCGCGCGGGTACGACGGCCACCGCCGCTCCCCGCCCGGCATCGAGGTCGCTCCTCTTCTTACAATGCGCGACGGCCTCCCTGTGTTCCCGTTCGTGGCCGGGCGTTCACACCGCGATCAAGGCTGTGATCAGGCCTTGCGGGTGGAGGGGCGAAGTTCCTTGACAGGGTGCGCAGTTGGCGATTCAACGGGTGTCGGACGGCTGTTTCGACAGCGCTGCCGCACCCCGGGGGCGGGTCGGCGGGACCGGCTGTGCCGCCGGTGACTCCCGGCCTCGCGTTCAGGCTTGGGTGAGGACGTAGCGCTATGTGGTTGGCCGGATTCTTTTCGTACCGGGGACCGCGATGGGGACCCCGGAGGGCACGTGCTGCCGGTCGGCCTGCCGGCCGTCTCGTCACCGAGCGACCCCGCCGGAGTCGGCCGCTCGCCGGCGGGTGACTGTCGGTCCCGTGCGGCATGATGCGAGCGTGACCGGACGACTGATGCTTCTCGACACCGCCTCGCTCTACTTCCGCGCCTACTTCGGCGTCCCGGAGTCCGTGAAGGCCCCGGACGGCACGCCGGTGAACGCCGTGCGCGGCCTGCTGGAGTTCATCGACCGCCTGGTCAAGGACCACCGTCCCGACCATCTGGTGGCCTGCATGGACGCCGACTGGCGCCCGCAGTGGCGGGTCGACCTCATCCCCTCCTACAAGGCGCACCGCGTGGCCGAGGAGCACGAGGCGGGCCCGGACGAGGAGGAGGTGCCGGACACGCTGTCGCCGCAGGTGCCCGTCATCGAGGCGGTCCTGGACGCGCTCGGCATCGCGCGCGTGGGCGTGGAGCCGTACGAGGCCGACGACGTCATCGGCACTTTCACGGCGCGGGCGAAGGGTCCGGTCGACATCGTCACCGGCGACCGCGACCTGTACCAGCTCGTCTCCGACGCGCGCGGGGTGCGGGTGCTCTACCCGCTCAAGGGCGTGGGCACGCTGCAGCTGACGGACGAGGCGTGGCTGCGCGAGAAGTATGGGGTGGACGGTCCGGGGTACGCGGATCTGGCGCTGCTGCGCGGTGACCCGAGCGACGGTCTGCCGGGCGTGCCCGGTATCGGCGAGAAGACGGCCGCGAAGCTGCTCGCCGAGTTCGGGGACGTGGCCGGGATCATGGCCGCGGTCGACGATCCCCGGGCCAGGCTCACGCCGTCGCAGCGCAAGCGGCTCGACGAGGCACGGCCCTACGTCGCTGTCGCGCCGAAGGTCGTCAAGGTCGCCGACGACGTTCCGCTGCCGGACGTCGACACGGCCCTGCCGCACGCTCCGCGCGACGCGGCGGCACTGCGGGAGCTGGCGGTCCGCTGGGGGCTGGGCGGCTCGTTGCAGCGGCTGCTGACGACCCTGGGCGCGTGAGCGACCTTCTTGTTTTGGTAATGCTCGCCCTCATCGAGGCGTTGCCCAGGGGAGAGGTGCTAACTTAGGTAAGCCTAAGCAAGAAGCATGGGAGGCCGTCATGGCAGAACGTCCGGCCCGCAGGCCGCGCAAGCCGCACTCCGCGCAGGTCGTCCGTACGGAACGGCTGACCCCGCACATGCAGCGCGTGGTCCTCGGCGGCGAGTCTCTCGCCGGTTTCGCGGCCGACACCTGCACCGACCATTATGTGAAGCTGCTGTTCCCGCCGGCCGAGGGCATCTCCTATCCCGAGCCCTTCGACATGGAGCGCATCCGCGAGGAACTGCCGCGCGAGCAGTGGCCGGTGACCCGGACGTACACCGTGCGCGCCTTCGACCCCGAATCCCTCGAGCTGACCCTGGACTTCGTCATCCACGGCGACGAGGGCCTGGCCGGCCCCTGGGCGATGCGGGTCCAGCCGGGCGAGACCGTGCGCTTCATGGGCCCCGGCGGCGCCTACGCCCCCGACGTGAGCGCCGACTGGCATCTGCTGGTGGGCGACGAGAGCGCCCTGCCGGCGATCGCCCGTGCCCTGGAGTCGCTGCCCGGCGGCGTCACCGCCCACGCCTTCGTCGAGGTCTCCGGTCCGGAGGAGGAGCAGAAGATCGACTCCGACGTGGACGTCGTCTGGCTGCACCGCGGCGACCGGCCGGTCGGCGAGCTGCTGTGCGAGACCGTACAGGCGCTGGAGTTCCCCGAGGGCCGGCCGCACGCGTTCGTGCACGGAGAGGCCCACTTCGTGAAGGAGCTGCGTCAACTGCTGCGGGTCGAGCTGCAGATCCCGCGCGAGGACCTGTCGATCTCCGGTTACTGGCGTCTCGGCCACAACGAGGACGGCTGGCAGGCTTCCAAGCGGGAGTGGAACGCGCGCATCGAGGCGGAGCAGGAGGGCGCGGCGCCGGCCGCGTGAAGACGTCCGAAGGGGCGGCACCCGGCCCGGGTGCCGCCCCTTCGCCGTGCTCACACCGATCGCTGGTAGGACCGGAACGTCCGGATCGACAGCCACACGGCCACCACGGCGAGCGCCAGCAGTCCCCCGCCGCGACTGAGCACGTCACCCCGGTCCGGGTGCTCCGACAGGGCGGAACGGCCCGCGACCATGGCCCAGTTGAGCGGGTTGAAGTCGGCGATGTGCCGCATCCAGGCGGGCATCTGCGAGGGTGCCATGAAGGCGCTCGACAGGAACGTCAGCGGCAGCAGCAGGAAGGTGTTGATGCCGATGATCGACTCCCGCTCCCGCACCAGCATGCCGAGCGCGTTGGACAGCGCCCCGAAGATCGTGCCGAGCAGCACGGAGGCGAGGACCAGAACCGCCACCCCGGCCACGCCGCCGGGGCAGTCGGCGCCGCCGGCCAGGGCGAGCAGCACGATGACGACCGACTGGAACGCGGTGACCAGGCCGTTGTTGACGACGTTGCCGTTCATCAGCGCGGCCCGGCTGACCGGCGTGGTCAGGAACCGGTTGAGCGTGCCGCGCTGGATCTCCTCCAACGTGCCCATGCCGGCCCACATGTTGGAGCTGAGGGCACTCATCACGACCACACCCGGGACCAGGTAGTCGAGGTAGGTGGTGGTGCCGAAGCCGCCCAGCTCGACGACCTTCTTGAAGAGGCTGCCGAACAGGAACAGCCAGATGACCGGCTGGATGAGCGTGATGATCGCGTAGGCGGGCTGCCTGGTGAACACCATGAGCTGACGCTGCGTCATGTACCAGGTCTGGGAGAGGGCCGTGCTCATCGGGCACCTCCGGCGAGGACGAGGCGGTCGGTGGCTTCGGCGTCGGCCTCGGAGTAACGGCGGCCGGCGTAACGGAGATAGACGTCGTCGAGGGAAGGCCGGGCGACGGTGGCGGCGGCGACTCCCACACCGGCCCGCTCCAGGGCGGCGAGCAGGGCGGGTACGGCGGCCGCCCCGTCGTCGGCGCGGACGCTGATGCGGCGGCCGTCGACGAGGACCTCGTGCATGCCGGGCAGTCCGCCCAGGGCGCCGTCGAGGAGCGTGCGGCCGGCTTCTCTGACCGTCTCGCGCAGCTCCAGGTGGACGGCGTCGCCGCGCAGTTCGCCCTTCAGGGAGTCCGGGGTGCCCTCGACCACGACCCGGCCGCGGTCGACGATCGCGACCCGCTCGGCGAGCCGGTCGGCCTCGTCCAGGTAGTGCGTGGTGAGCAGGATCGTCAGCCCCTCCTCCCCCGCCAGCCGGTCGATCTCGTCCCACATCGCGGTGCGGGCCTCGGGGTCGAGGCCGGTGGTGGGCTCGTCCAGGAAGAGCACCTCGGGCCGGTGCACCAGACCGAGGGCGACGTCCAGGCGGCGCCGCATACCGCCGGAGTAGCCCTTGACCGGGCGCCGCGCGGCGTCGGTCAGGCTGAAGCGCTCCAGCAGCTCGTCCACCCGCTCGTTGAGGGCGGCGCCCCTCAACCCGTAGAGCCTGCCCTGCAGTTGGAGGTTCTCCCGGCCGGTGGCGACCGGGTCGGAGCCGGAGCCCTGGGCGACCACGCCGATCGCGCGGCGCACCCGGTCGGGGTGGCGCAGCACATCGTGCCCGGCGACGGTGGCGGAGCCGGAGTCGGGCCTGGCCAGGGTGGTGAGGATCTTGACGGTGGTGGACTTGCCGGCGCCGTTCGGGCCGAGGAGCCCGAAGACGGTGCCGGGTTCGACGGTGATCTCCATGCCGTTGAGGGCGGTGAC
This sequence comes from Streptomyces sp. NPDC005799, assembly GCF_040630525.1. NCBI lineage: Bacteria > Bacillati > Actinomycetota > Actinomycetes > Kitasatosporales > Streptomycetaceae > Streptomyces > Streptomyces sp. NPDC005799. The sequence goes on along the minus strand of NZ_JBEXXQ010000061.1, from coordinate 48,724 downwards.
CTCGCTGGAATAGGTCTTGATCAGCTGACGCGCCGCTACCGCGGGCGCACGGGTAGTGCTCATGACGACTGCTCTCCTGAGTGAGCGGATGACAACTGATCCGCGTGAGCAGCGCCGGGCTATCCTGGGTGTGCCGCACCTCGATCGCCTGGCCTGCCGCACGGCGGAGTCAGTTCGGGGTTCGCGACCCCGGCGGAGCTGCTGCAACAGCCCTGCCGGGGTCCTTGATGTCTCCTTGCGCTTACCTATGTGAACTCCGGTGGCAGTTCCCCCGTTTCATGGAAGCGGCGCCACCCGTCGACGCCCGGCAGCGAGCCCTTCTCGATCTCCTCCAGGAAACCGCGGACCCATTCCGTCTGCGCCTCGACCATGTGCACCTGGTACTCGACCTCGACGAGGAAGAGCCTGGGGAGCGTCTCGTAGAGCTTCGCCAGTGCCGCCCGCCCGCTCACCGCCTCCACCTCGAGGTTCTTCAGCCGCTCCTTGAGGAGCCGCACCACCTCGTCGGGGGGCAGCACCGCGAGGAAGGACAGTGCGGTCTCGAAGATCGGGAACTCCTTGGCCGGGACGGCCAGCAGGTCCGACAGCCACTCCGACGCCTCCTGCCGGCCCGCGTCGGTCAGCCCATAGACCGTGCGCTCGGGCCGGTTGCCCGCTCGCTCGACGTCGGCGACCTCGACGAAGCCGTGTTTCTCCAGGTTCTGCACGACCGTGTACAGCGAGCCGTACTTGATCTTCGTGGTGGCGTCCTTGCCCTGACTGCGCAGGGTCTGGGCGATCTCGTACGGGTGCATCGGCTTCTGCCAGAGGGTGACCAGCACGGCGAGTGCCAGCGGGTTGCTGAGCTTTCGGCGCTGCATCGCCATGACCATCACCTAGTCCCCTCGTCACCGAATATCCGTGCACGAACATATCGCGATGGCCGACGGTCGTCAATACACACGATGTATCGCGTTCGGCGGGTGCATAGCAAGGACGTGAGGACTTGGGCCCGCCCCCGACACGACGACGTGACGCGGGCGAAACAGGCCGTCCCTAATTTCTGTCGCCTGACAGGAATCAGCTCGCAGGAACCGCGCCGAAGGCAGGTGCCGCCGTGCCGTCAACCGACCATTCCCTAGCCGAGTTCGGCTACCGCCAGGAACTGCACCGCAGCCTGGGCCGGTACGCCTCCTTCGCGGCCGGGTTCTCCTTCATCTCCGTCCTGACGACGGTCTTCCAGTTCTTCGCCTTCGGGTACGCCTTCGGCGGCCCCGTCTTCTTCTGGGCCTGGCCGGCGGTGCTGGTCGGCCAGCTCCTGGTGGCCGCCTGCTTCGCCGAACTCGCGGCGCGCTACCCCATCTCGGGCGCGATCTACCAGTGGTCCTCACGCCTGTCGAACGTCACCTTCGGCTGGTTCGCCGGCTGGATCATGGTGATCGGGCAGATCGTGGTGGTCGCGGCGGCGGCTCTGGCCCTGCAGATGGTGCTCCCGGCGATCTGGTCCGGCTTCCAACTTGTCGGCAGCGACCCGGCGGTGACGTCGACGGACGGCGCGGCGAACGCGGCGGTGCTCGGCGTGCTCCTGCTCGTGCTGACCACGCTGGTGAACATCGTGGACAACCGCGTGATGTCCGTGATCAACCGGGTCGGCGTGACCGCCGAGATCATCGGCGCGGTCCTGATCGTCGTCCTGTTGCTCACCCACTCCAAGCGCTCCCCCGGCATCACCTTCCACACCGGGAACGCGGCGAGCTCCGGCCTGCTGGGCGCGCTGCTGGTGGGCTCGTTCACGGCGGCCTACGTGATGATCGGCTTCGACAGCGCCGGTGAGATGAGCGAGGAGACGCACAACCCTCGCCGTACCGCTCCCCGTACGATCCTCACCGCGCTCGGCGCCGCGGGCCTGCTGGGCGGTCTGGTCATCCTCGGCGGACTGCTCGCCGCCCCCAGCCTGACCGACGGGCACCTGGGCGTCGACGGCCTCAGCTACGTTCTGACCAGCCGCCTGGGCGACGGTGTCGGCAAGGTGCTGCTCGCCGACGTGGTCGTGGCCATCGCGGTGGCGACCCTGGCCATCCAGACGGCGGCCTGCCGCATGCTCTTCTCCATGGCACGCGACGGACAGCTCCCCTTCTCCCGCCGCCTGGCGCACGTCAACCCGCGCACCGGGATGCCCAACGCTCCCGCGGTGGTGGTCGGCGTCCTCGCGGCGGCCCTGCTCCTGCTCAACTTCGCCTCCCCGGACGCCTTCCTGGCCATCGGCACCACCTGCATCGTGATGCTGTACCTGGCGTACGCGATGGTCACCGGCCCGCTGCTGATCCGCCGCCTGCGCGGCGAGTTCAGCTCGCGGGGCACCGACGAGACGGGCGCGAAGCTCTTCTCCCTCGGCCGCTGGGGCATCCCGGTCAACGCGCTGGCCCTGCTCTACGGCCTCGCCATGACCGTCAACCTGGCCTGGCCCCGGGCCGCGGTGTACGACCCGGCGGGCGGCCACTGGTACTTCCAGTGGTTCACGGTCCTGTTCCTCGCCGCCACGCTGCTGACGGGCGCCGCCTACCGGGCGTACCGCAGGACGTCGGAGGCGGGAAGTGCCGTACCGGAGCCGGCGGTTCAGGAAGCGGCCGCCTAGCACGCAGGCCTCGCGCCCGCCTCACGAGGCAGTGCCGCGCACCGGGAACCGCCGGTCGGTCAGGCGCTGTCCTCGCGCAGGCGGGCGTGCAGGTGCATGTCGTGCCAGCCGTCCTGATGGTAGGCGGCACGGCGCTTGGTGCCCTCCAGGACGAAGCCGGTCTTGGCGGCGACGCGGCAGGAGGCCCGGTTGGCGGTGGCGTGCAGGAGCTCGAGGCGGTGGAAGCCGATCTCGTCGAAGGCCCACCGGGTCAGGGTGTTGGTCGCGCGGACGGCGACGCCCTGCCCGCGGGCCGCCGCGGTGGTCCAGTACGCGACCTTGCCCAGTCCCTCGACGAGCCGGATGTCCCGCAGAGCGACCCGCCCCGTCAGCCGGTCGGTCTCCGCGTCGACCACGGCCCACTGGGCGTTGCGCTCGCCCTCCCACTCCTTCTGCCACTCCCGGATCCACCCGGCGGCCTCCTCCTCGGAGTCACTGCGCCGGATGTGCCACTGATGCATGAGCGGATCCTGAAACGCCTCATGCACGGCCCCCGCGTCCTCCCCCCGCCAGGGCCGCAGCACCAGCCCGTCACCGGTGGCAAGCACGGGCTGCGCCCCCCGAGCGAGGGCCCCCTCGGACAACACGACATCGGCAGTGAACGGCATGCACGGCATCCTGCCAACCGGGGGGTGCGGGGGCCCAACGGTTTTTCTACGGAGACACCGATGTGAGGTTCGCGGGATGGAGCTGGCCGGTCACACCCGAGCCCAGGGCGCTGGCCGTGTACGGGGAATACCGGCCGTTGATTCGGCTCCAGTCATAACTGCCGCGTATCCACGTGATCATGGACCTCGCATAGCGCCGGATCTTGTCGGTCTCATCGCTCGTGAGCCCGAGACGGGTGCAGAACACGGGAATCCGTTTCGCTTGCGCGAAAAGCCTGGCGACCGCCGACTGGACGAGGGCGACGGCCATTTCTATGGCTTCAGGCCGGGAGCAGTCGCGTTCTCGTACAAGGCAGTGCACCAGATTCGGATCGCCCCGGGCGTCGTCGTTCTCCAGGGACATCACTTCGTTGATGAGTTTGACCGCGTCGACGGCCGCTTGTCGCATGGATTCCAGGTGGCTGCTGTGCCAGATGAGCTGTGGGATCTCGAAGTGCCCCACCCTTTCGGCCAGATCCAGCGACGGCACCAGTCCGAGAGTGCGATGGCCGATCCTCATCCGGGTGTCGAAGTCCTGCGGAACCCAGGTGCGCCGGTCGATTTCCTCGGTGAGATTTCCCGTGAGGTAGTCCACCCAGTTGTGCGCGGCCCGCTCCCGCCATTCCTCGGACATGCCGATCCCGGCTCGGCACCAGATGTCCGCGAAAGCCCTCACGAGTGGTGCGTCGTACCTGCCCGCCTGCGGCACGGGGTCGCGGAGGAGGGCGATGAGCCGGTGGCACACGTCGACGGCCTCCTCGGCCCTGTGTCCCGCGGGGACGTCGAAGAGGTCGTCGAACAGGAAGAACCAGCCCATGGTGTCGAAGGCCAGATCCAGGTCGTCACCCTCGACGTCCGGGTAGCTGTAGGCGGCCAGGTCCGCCACTGCGGAGAACACATAGCGTTGGGCGGCCTTTTCCCCCAGTACCAGTTCCTGGCGGCGCATCCATTGCAGATTACGTTCCCTTGCGGCCGCCAGACCGGAGTTCAGCCGGAAAGGTATGGGCAACTCGATGGTGACGTTCTGGGGCATGAATCTCTCCCAGTTTCTGCTCAAGGTGCTTTTTCTCCGTGGCCAGATCACAACGCTGAATGCGCGGCCGAGGGATGCGTGTCAACCTCATTCGAGTGAGCGCCAAGACGACGGAGGATCCAAGAAATCGTCCGGAAATCGGACAGGATATCCGGTCATGGCCTTCTCCGATCGCTGTCGCGGGCGCACGGATCCAGGCTGAGCTGAGTATGCGGAGTCGACGACCTCGCCCAAGTGCTTGGATGGAGCAGTCTCAGCCTGTTGGCGATTTCGCGGCAGAGTAACAGATGTATCTACCAAGCGGCGAGGGCGAGTTGGTCGCCGCGGAGAACGGGCGCCGGTTGGCGCCCTGCGGTCGGGCGTCAGGTCAGCGGACGCCGGCGCCAAGCCCCTCCCCGGGCCGTGCCTTCAGGGGCTGCTGCACCACGCCGTGCCGACAGCGCCCGTCCCACAGTCCGTCTCTGGTCCACGTACATCACCCCACGCGCCCAGTCCACAGAAGGAGCGGGCCACTCCGAGTCCGCTTGTACGACATGGACGAGCCACACAACTGTGCCAGCCGCATGCCGACTCGGGAAGGCGTGCGCGTCTACGTGTTGATGCGTACCCGACCTACGCTGTGCGCCCCCGAACAACACCGCACTCAGTACGCGCTACCAAGGGAAGCCCACGTCACACACCTCGCACCCCCGGTGCGCCCCCAGGGGTTCGCTTTCACGCGACGGGCCGTCCGGGCTTCGCCGTTGACTCGAATGCCTTCAACTGTTTCGGTTCGCAACTGTTTCGATTCACACACATGTTTCTGTCGCAACGAAAAAATCCGCGAATCCCGGCCACGACGGATCACTGAGCCGGTATTCGAATGCGCCCAGGTGTTCGTCGGACGGGGTACAGCTGGTTTCCGCCATTCTGGTCGCATCGTCGTCCGGTGCCACCTCGTACGCTTGATCATGATGAGACGCCGTACCCCGCCCCCGCCCTCTCCCCTGCCGCAACGCGACGGGCTGGACCCGGTGCGGGTGCGACTGCCGGCCGAGGGAACCTGGGCGACCGTTCGGGATCATCTCGTGGCGCGACTGGCGGCTGGGGCCGGTGTGATCGACGAGATGCTGGACGCGGGACGGATCGTCGATGCCGCCGGTCGCCCGGTGTCGCGCGAGACGGCGTATGTGCCGGGGATGTACGTGTGGTTCCACCGCGAGCTGCCCGCCGAGGAGCGGGTGCCGTTCGCGATCGATGTCGTTTTCCAGGACGAGCACGTGGTGGTTGCCGACAAGCCGCACTTCCTGGCCACCACCCCACGTGGCAGCCATGTCGCCGAGACGGCCCTGGCGCGGCTGCGACGGGAGCTGGGTGTGCCGACGCTGGGCGCCGCCCACCGGCTGGACCGGCTGACGGCCGGCTTGGTGCTGTTCACGGTACGGCCCGAGGAGCGCGGCGCGTACCAGTCCCTGTTCCGTGACCGCAGGGTGGGCAAGGAGTACGAGGCAGTGGCTGCGTACGACCCCGGGCTGGACCTGCCGCGCACCGTGCGCAGCAGGATCGTCAAGGAGCGCGGGATTCTGGCCGCTCGTGAGGTCGAGGGCGAGCCCAACGCCGTCAGCCGGATCGAGTTGCTGGAGCACCGTCACGGACTGGCCCGGTACCGGCTGCTGCCGAGCACCGGGCAGACGCACCAACTGCGCGTCCACATGAGCGCCTTGGGGGTGCCGATCCTGGGCGATCCCCTCTATCCGGTGGTGGCCGGCCCCGTGGCGGCCGGTGACTTCCGGCGCCCGCTCCAACTACTGGCGCGGGTGCTGGAGTTCACCGACCCGATCACGGGGTGCGAGCACCGGTTCGTCAGCCCGCGGGTGCTGCGGGCCTGGTCGTCGTACGACGAGTGGGCCGAGTGACCTTCGCAGTCCGGTCGGTCACTCGCCGCGCCACCAGCGCAGGAAACGCTGGAACAAGCTCGGCCGACGGGCCGGTTCGGGCATGGAGACCGGCGTGGGCGGCATGGCCGGGACGGAAGGCTCCGGGACCGTCACCCGGGGCAGGGGTGTGCCGACCTGCCAGTCGCTGGGGCGCTGTTGCGACGCCAGCGGATGCGCGGGGCGCGCCATGACGTCCTGCTGGGGCTTGGGCGCGAACTTCACCGGCAGTTCCACCAGATGCCGGTTCGAGATGGTCTCCCGCCAACTCAACTCGTCTTCGTCGCAGGCGAGTTGGACATCCGGCAGACGCGTCAGCAGCGCGTCGACGCCGACGTCGGCGATGGCGCGGCCGATGTCCTGGCCCGGGCACTCGTGGGGGCCGCCGCCGAAGGCGAGGTGGGAGCGGTTGCCCCGCATGTTCGCCGTGAGGTCGGGCCGGACCCGCGGGTCGACGTTGCCCGGCGCGATGCCGAGGATGAGGGCGTCTCCCTTGCGAATGCGCTGCCCGCCCAAATCGGTGTCCTGTTTGGCGACGTAGGGAAGGACGGTGCTGAACGGCGGCTCGTCCCACAGCGACTGCTCGACCGCCTGGGGCACCGTCATCTGGCCGCCGCTGAGCCGGGCGCGGAACCCGGGGTCGGTGAGCACCACCCGCAGTACGTTGGCGAGCAGGTTGGCGGTGGCCTCGTACGACGCGACCAGGATGATGCGCAGGTGCTGGCCGACCTCGTCGTCGGTGAGCCCCGCCGGGTGGTTGATCAGATGGCTGGTGAAGTCGTCCTGGGGATCGGCTCGGCGGCGGGCGGTGAGCCGCATCAGGACGTCCATCAGATACGCGTTGCTGGCGATCGCGGTCTCGGTGCCCTTGGGCATGTCGCGCGCCGCCTGCACGATGCGGTCGTTGTACTCCTCGGGCATGCCGAGGATCTCGCACATCACCATCATCGGCAGATGCTCGGCGAACTGGCTGACCAGGTCGGCCCTGCCCGTCTCGCAGAACTGATTGACGAGTAGCTGGGTCGCGCGGTTGATGTGGCGACGGATACCGCGGTGGTCGATGGTCGACATGGCGCCGGTCACGGCACCACGCAGCCGCTGGTGCTCCTCGCCCTCGGCGTGGACGCAGATGGGCTGCCAGGCGAAGTGCGGCATGAGCGGATGGTCGGGCTTGACCGTGCCGTCCTGCAGGGCGGTCCACAGCCGGGTGTTACGGCAGAACTGCGACGGCGAACGCACCATGTGCATGTTCTCGGTGTGGCCCAGGACGACCCAGATCGGAACGTCCTCGTGCAGCAGCGTGGGTGCCACCGGGCCGTGCTCGCTGCGCAGCTTCTCGTACAGGGCCCCCAGATCCTCCGCCTCAGGCCCATAAAGCCGCCGCAACCCGCCCGGCCCGATGCCGTGCGCCGGGCAGCCGGGAGGTGGGGCGGCCGTGGTGGGGGTGTCCGTGGTCGGGGGGAAGAGGGGGTCTGGGGTCACGATGGTTGCTCCGAGAGGGAAGTGATCCGGGATACGTTCGAGAGGGAAGTGATCCGGGGTACAAGAGGGTGAGGGCTCACGCCGGGGCCTTGGCCATCGCCAGGGCGTGCAGGAAGCGCAGCAGGGTCATCAGGACGTCCCTGCTGGAGGCCCGGCGGCGGGCGTCGCACTCGATGATGGGGATCTCGTCCGGCAGGTCGAGTGCCGTACGGAGTTCGTCGATGGGGTAACGGGGCGCGTCGGGGAAGGTGTTGACGGCGACGACGAAGGGCACCCCGCGTTCCTCCAGCCGCCCTATGACGTCGAAGCTCACCTCCAGGCGGCGGGTGTCGACCAGCACCACCGCGCCCAGCGCGCCGTCGAACAGGCCGTTCCACAGGAACCAGAAGCGTTCCTGGCCGGGGGTGCCGAAGAGGTACAGCACCAGTTCGTCGGTGATGCTGATGCGGCCGAAGTCCATGGCGACGGTGGTGGCCGTCTTGGTCTCCGAGCCGAAGTTGTCGTCGACGCCGATGCCGGCCTGGGTCATGGTCTCTTCGGTGGTCAGCGGCCTGATCTCGCTGACGGCACCGACCATGGTGGTCTTGCCGACGCCGAAGCCGCCCACGATCACGATCTTGACCGCTGCCGCGGCCGTGTGCGGCAGTTGGTCCTCGGTCCGTGGGCCGGGGATGGTGTCAGAGCCTTTGAAGTCCATGCATCACCGCTTCGAGGAGGGAACGGTCGGCGACGGACTGGCGCACGATCGGTGCGCGCGCCGTCACCAGGCCGGCCGCCAGCATGTCGGTGAGCAGGACCGTCATCACGCTGAACGGCAGGTTGAGATACGCCGAGAGCTCGGCCACGGACAGGGGGGTGGTGCAGAGCCGGAGCAGCGCCGACTGCTCGGGCGTGGCGGACGGCGGGGGGTCGGCGCGCGCCACGATCAACGTGACGAGGTCGAGGTCCGCGTCGCGCTCGCCGTCGCCGTCCGGCCCGGCCACCACGAAGAGCCGCTCTGGTTGTTTCGGGGTGCCGGGTGACGCCGGCGGTGGCGACGGTTGTTCCTTGAAGCGGCGCCGCCGGCGTTGCGGAGGAGTCATACGGCCTGCCCGTTGCGTCGGGGCGGACTGGTCAGATGGGCACCGATACGGGCGACGAGGTCGGACATCCGGTTGCTCATCAGGCCGGGTTCGGCGAACGTGTCGGAGAGCACGGCGAGGTAGGCGTTGGCGCCCGCGGCCATCAGGTAGAAGTAGCCGCCGTTGATCTCGATGAGGACCATCTTCATCTTGCCGTCGCTGTTGGGGATCTCCTGGGCGACGGCGCTCGCCAGGCTCTGCAGGCCCGCGCAGGCCGCGGCCACGCGGTCGGCGGTGTCCGGGTCGCCGCCATAGCGGGCGATGCGCAGTCCGTCGGCGGAGAGCACCACGATCATCTCGATGCCCGGTACGCCGTCGTGCAGGTCCTTGAGCAGCCAGTCGAAGTTCGCGCGCTGCTGGATCACTTGAGGTCTCCCTCGTCATCGGCCTCGGCGCGGGCGTCGGCGCGGGCCGGTCGGGTTCGTGGCTGGAGTGTGAGCGGGTCGGGCTTGTCCTTGAGGCCGTTCCAGAACGCCTCGACCCAGGCACCGGGTGCGGGCTCGTCCTTGACCGGTTCGGGCTCGGGCTCGGGCTTCGGCGTCGACCAGACGGTCGGCCGGCCCTCCCGTTCGGCCCGTTCGATGGCCTCCTGCTCGGCGATCCGCTGGCTGAGCGGGGTCTTGACGCGGCTGCGGCGCTGCGGCAGCCCGCCCGCGGTCCACTCGGTGACCACGGGGACGTCGTCCTCCATGGAGACCGCGGCCGGGTACTTCGGGCTGGTGGGACGCCGCTTCTTGGGCGGGCGCTGGGGGCCTTCGAGCGCGTCGTCGGCCTTGGGCGCCGCGGCGGCGCCGATGCCGTGGGCGAGTCCGGGCGCGGGGTCCTCGGTCATCATGTCGCGCGGCACGATGAGGACGGCGCGGACGCCGCCGTAGGCGGAGGAGCGCAGCGAGACCTGCATGTTGTACGCCGTGCACAGACGGCCGACGACGGCGAGGCCGAGGCGCGGCGACTCGCCGAGGACCTGGAGGTCGGTGCCCTGCTTGGCGCGTTCGAGCATGCCCTCGGCCCGGGCACGGGCCTCCTCGCTGAGGCTGACGCCGGCGTCCTCGATCTCGATCGCTACCCCGGTCTGCACCTCACTGGCGGTGACGTGCACCTTGGTCTGCGGCGGCGAGTAACGGGTGGCGTTGTCGAGGAGTTCGGCCGCCGCGTGGATGACCGGCTCGACGGAGACGCCGTTGATGTTGACCTTGGCGATGGAGTCCAGGCTGATCCGGCGGTACTCCAGGATGCGGGACATGGCGCCGCGCAGCACGCTGTACAGCGGGACGGGGTCGGGCCACTGACGGCCGGGACGGCCGCCGCCGAGCACGGAGATGGAGTCGGCGAGACGGCCGATCAGCATGGTGCCGTGGTCGATGCGCAGCAGGTCGTCGAAGACCTCGGGGTTGCGGCCGTGGTCCTCCTCCATCTCGCGGAGTTCGCTGGCCTGCTGGTGCACGATGGCCTGGACACGCCGGGCGACGCTCACGAAGGAGCGGGCCGCCGAGTCGCGCAGGGCTTCCTCGTGGTCGACGATGTCGACCATCCGCTGGACCAGGGCCGCCTGCGCCGGGGTGAGGTCGCGGTACGACGGGTCGACGTCGCCCAGGCTACGAATCACCTCCCTGGGTGAAACGCCGATGCGCAGCTGCTGGATCGCGGCGGGCGTGATGTCCCGGCCCAGGCGCACCAGCTCGCGGTCGTGTGCGGCCACGCGCTGTTCCAGGTAAGCGATGTGACGGGTGCTCTCCTCGCGCAGGGCCCGCAGACCGCGGCCGCGTCGTACCGCTTCGGCCGCCGTCGCGATCACCAGGAGGGTGGCGAGGGCGCCGCACCAGCCGACGGCGGCCCTGGCGGGCTCGGTCACCGCGGCGACGGCGGCGCCGGTCGCCGCGGCCATCGCTATCGCGGGGAGCAACAACACGCGCGCGTAGGGAAGTTCTCGGCGCCCGGGCGGGGACTGAACACTCACCATGTAGGCCCTCTGAAACGAATCGACTGGAAGTCGCGCATATGGGGAACAAGCGCACGAATATGGTTCAACTCGGTGCGCTGCGGGCGAGCTTAGTCCGACCGGATCATCGCCGTGTCATATTCAGCAAGCACCTGAAACCGGGCACGGGATCGGAGTACCCTCGGCCCCATTTGCACGCTGAGCCTCCGGTCGCACACGGTGCGTGACGACGTACGGGCATGCGATGTTCACTCACCGTGACGGGTGAAGATCCCCTTCCGGGGCGGCCGTTCAGACCCCGGCGATGCGCAACGCCGCGTCCGCCGTCGCCTCCGCGAACACCGACACCGGCCGATCGGGCTCGGAGCGGTGCACCAGGATCACGCCCTCGATCAACCCGAACAACAGGTCCGTACGGAGATCGAGCTCGCTCTTGGAGAGTGTGCCGCCGGCCGGGGTGGCGGCGAGCAACTGCCGGTAGGCGTCCTTGAGTTCGGCGCGCACGGCATGGAACCCGGCGAACCGCTCGGCGCGCACCTCGGGCAGCAGATACAGGCCGCCGAGGTTGTGCGGGCCGCCGCACAACAGCTCGACGTCGGTGCGGCACAGGTCCCACAGCCGCTGCCCGGCGGGCCTGTCGTCATCGGCGAGGAGGCGGCGGGCGTACGTCAGCGAGGGCGTGACCGTGGACTCCAGCAGGTCGGCGAGGAGTTCCTCCTTGCCCGAGACGTAGTGGTACATCGAGGCCTGCCGCATGCCCGCGCGCTCGGCCACCGCGCGGGTGGTGGTGGCCGCGTAGCCCTGGGTGGTGAACAACTCGGCGGCCGCCGCGAGCAGTTCGTCGCGCGGCGAGAGCCCGCTGTCCGGCCGCTGCGCGGCCCGGGGCCTGCCGACCCGGCGCCCACCCGTCGTTCCCATGCGTTCGATCCTCGCACACCACCTGGCACGACGGCCCCCGGGGCGATCTTGGTGAGGGCTCGGTAACCGACCGGCAACGCACGGGCAATCCCGGCGACCCGAGCGCCTCCTAATTTCTGTCGAGCGACAGAAATGACCGGAGCAGCACTACCCGGAAGAGACGATCCCGGAGCCGGAGGTCCCGCGATGGCGACAGCGACCACATACGGAGCCCGCGACCACGCGCGCGCCCAGGAGGGCACCCGTGCCGAGACCATGCCCGTCGTCCCGGCCGCCGACTGGCCCAACCCGCCCTGCGAGGCCGGCCATCTGGTGTGGGCCGAGACGGTGGCGGGCGGCAACTACACGCACCGGGTACTGGCCCGGGGCACCGAGCTGCGCCTGACCGACCTGCGCGGCGACGCCTGCGCGCATCTGCTGCTGTACGTCGCGGACCGCCCCTGGGAGCGGCTGAACGTGGCCGACACGGTGAAAGTGCAGTGGAACGCCTACCTCGGCGAGGGCCGGCTGCTGCTGTCCGACCAGGGCCGGGTGCTCGCGTCGGTGATCGCCGACACCTCCCACCGCCACGACGCCCTGTGCGGAACCTCCACCCTCGCCCGCAACACCGACCGCTACGGCGACGGCACCCCGCAGTCGGACTCCCCCGCCGGCCGCGAGTTGTTCAAACTGGCGGCCGCGAAGAACGGCCTCGAGCCCCGTGATCTCCCCCCGTCCCTCTCCTTCTTCCAGGGCGTGGAGATCCGCGACGACGGCACCCTCGACTTCACCGGCTCGACCGGCCCCGGCGGCAGCGTCACCCTGCGCGCCGAGCAGGACCTCACCGTGCTGATCGCCAACGCGCCGCACCCCGCCGACCCCCGGGAGGAGTACGTCAGCACCCCCCTGGAGGTCCTGGCCTGGCGCGCGGCACCGACCGCGCCGGGCGACCCCCTGTGGGAGGCGACTCCCGAGGGCCGCCGCGCCTTCCTGAACACCGCCGAAATCCTCGCCGCGAGGGGGCTCGCATGAGCGCGAACACGACCACCGGCACCGGCACCGGCACCGGCACCGGCACGCCAGCACCCGTACACACGACCGTCGTTGCGGCCCGGGCGGCCTGGTCGTCCGTGATCCGCGCCGGCCAGTCGCTGACCATCACCGATCTGCACGGCAACCAGGCCGTCGACTTCCTGGCGTACGACGCCCACGACACCTCGGTCCGCTACAGCGCCCCCGACACCGTCCAGGCGCAGGGCGGCATCTTCCTGACCACGGGCAGCGTGCTGATGAGCAACGAGTACACCCCGCTGATGACGGTCGTCGAGGACGAGGTGGGCCGGCACGACACGGTCGGCGGCGCCTGCTCCAAGGAGTCCAACACCCTCCGCTACGGCCACCACACCTGGTCGCAGCACGCGTGCGTGGACAACTTCCTCGCCGAGGGGGCCAAGCACGGGCTCGGCAAGCGGGACCTGGTCTCCAACATCAACTGGTACATGAACGTGCCGGTCGAGAAGGACGGCACCCTCGGCATCGTCGACGGCATCTCGGCACCGGGCCTGAAGCTGACCCTGCGCGCCGAACGCGACGTCCTGGTCCTCGTCTCCAACTGCCCCCAGATCAACAACCCCTGCAACGGCTTCGAGCCGACCGCGGTGGAGATGACGATCGCCGGAGCCGTCCGATGACCTTCGACACGCTGCTGGTCGCCAACCGCGGCGAGATCGCGGTCCGGATCATCCGCACCGCCCGCGAACTCGGCCTGCGCACCGTCGCCGTGTACTCCGACCCGGACCGCTCGGCACCCCACGTCCGTCTCGCCCACCAGGCGGTGCGGCTCGGCCCGGCGCCCGCGAAGGAGTCCTACCTCGACGCCGACCTGGTGCTCAAGGCGGCCAAGGACACCGGCGCGGGCGCCATCCACCCCGGCTACGGCTTCCTCTCCGAGGACGCCCTCTTCGCGCGGCGGTGCGAGGAGGCCGGGATCGTCTTCGTCGGCCCGACGGCGGAGCAACTGGAGCTGTTCGGCGCCAAGCACACCGCCCGAGCGGCCGCCGAAGCGGCGGGAGTGGCGCTGGCACCGGGTACAGGACTGCTGGGCTCTCTGGAGGAGGCGCTGAGCGAGGCGACCGCCATCGGCTACCCGGTCATGCTCAAGGCGACCGGCGGCGGTGGCGGCATCGGTATGTCGGCATGTCGATCAGCAGCGGAACTGACCGACGCCTGGGACCGGGTGCAGCGCGTGGCCACCGCCTCCTTCTCCTCGGCCGGCGTCTTCCTGGAGCGCCTGGTGGAGCACGCCCGCCATGTCGAGGTGCAGGTCTTCGGCGACGGCGACGGCAGAGTGGTCACCTTCGGCGACCGCGACTGCTCACTCCAGCGCCGCAACCAGAAGGTCCTGGAAGAGGCACCCGCCCCCGGCCTGCCCCCACACGTCCGCGCGCAACTCACCTCCTCCGCCCGCGATCTGTGCGCCTCCGTCGGCTACCGCTCCGCCGGAACCGTCGAGTTCGTGTACGACGCCACGCGCGAGGAGGCCTATTTCCTCGAGGTCAACACCCGCCTCCAGGTGGAGCATCCGGTCACCGAGGAGATCTACGGCGTCGACCTGGTCGCCTGGATGCTGCGCCTGGCCCGCGGCGAACGCGACGTCGTGCGCGACCCCGGCCCGCCCCGCGGCCACGCCGTCGAGGCCCGCCTCTACGCCGAGGACCCCTCGCGCGAACACCGTCCCAGCGCGGGCCTGTTGACCAGGGTCGAGTTCCCTTCGGGGGTACGCGTCGACGGCTGGGTGGAGACCGGTACCGAGGTGACTACGTCGTACGACCCGATGCTCGCCAAGGTGATCGCGTACGGCCCCGATCGCGCCCACGCCCTGCGCCGCCTGGACCAGGCACTGGCCCGCACCCGCGTCGACGGCATCGAGACCAACCTGGGACTGGTCCGCGCGGCCCTGGAGGACGAGGGCTTCAAGGCGGCCCGGCACTCCACGGCCACGCTCGCCTCGGTGAGCGACCCGACCCCGCGCATCGAGGTGGTCTCCGCCGGCACCCTCACCACCGTGCAGGACTGGCCGGGCCGCACCGGCTACTGGCAGGTCGGCGTGCCGCCGAGCGGCCCCATGGACGACCGTTCCTTCCGTCTCGGCAACCGCGCGCTGGGCAACGAGGAGGGCGCCCCCGGCCTCGAATGCACCTTGCAGGGACCGTCGTTGCGGTTCACGCACCCGACGACCCTCTGCGTGACCGGCGCCCCGGCCCCCGTCACGGTCGACGGCACGCCCATCGCGCAGTGGGAGCCGGTGACCGTTCCCGCGGGCGCCGTACTGGAGGTCGGCGCACCCGCGCGGCACGGCCTGCGGACCTACGTCCTGTTCGCCGGCGGCCTCGACGTCCCGGCCTTCCTGGGCAGCGCGAGCACCTTCACCCTGGGCCGCTTCGGCGGACACGGCGGCAGGGCTCTCAGGACGGGCGACGTCCTGCACGGAGGGACGGTCACCGAGGGGGCCCCGGTCACCGAACGCCCGGACTTCACGGCCCTCTGGCACATCGGCGCCGTCGAAGGGCCGCACGCGGCACCGGAGTTCTTCACCGAGGACGACATCCGCGACTTCTACGCCGCCGACTGGAAGGTCCACTTCAACTCCGCCCGCACCGGCGTCCGTCTGGTCGGCCCCAAGCCCCGCTGGGCCCGCACCGACGGCGGGGAGGCGGGCCTGCACCCGTCCAACATCCACGACACCCCGTACTCGGTCGGCGCCGTCGACTACACCGGCGACATGCCGGTGCTGCTGGGCCCGGACGGCCCGTCCCTGGGCGGGTTCGTGTGCCCGGCGACCGTGCTGAGCGGCGAGCGCTGGAAGCTGGGCCAACTGCGGCCGGGCGACACGGTGCGCTTCATGCCGGTGACCGTGGACGGCTCGGCCCGCCCGGAGATCGTGGACGGCGGCATCCTCGCCCGCGACGCAGACGTGACGTACCGCCGCAGCGGCGACGACAACCTGCTCGTCGAGTTCGGCCCCATGCAGTTGGACCTGGCCCTGCGCATGCGGGTGCACGCCCTCATGGAGGCCGTGGCCTCCGACGGCCCCGAGGGCATCACGGACCTCACCCCCGGCATCCGCTCCCTCCAGATCCAGACGGACCCGACCCGCCTGCCCCAGCACGAACTCCTCGCCGCCGTACGGGAGATCACGGCCACTCTCCCGCCCACCGACGAACTCGTCGTCCCCTCCCGCACCGTCCACCTCCCCCTCTCCTGGGACGACCCCGCGACCCGCGAGGCGATCGCCCGCTACATGGCGGGCGTCCGCGACGACGCCCCCTGGTGCCCCTGGAACATCGAGTTCATCCGCCGCGTCAACGGGCTGGAGTCGGTGAACGACGTCTACGACACGGTCTTCGCCGCCGAATACCTCGTACTCGGCCTGGGGGACGTCTACTTGGGCGCCCCCGTGGCCACCCCACTGGACCCCCGGCACCGCCTGGTGACCACGAAGTACAACCCGGCCCGCACCTGGACCGCCGAGAACTCGGTCGGCATCGGCGGCGCCTACTTGTGCATCTACGGCATGGAGGGCCCCGGCGGATACCAGTTCGTGGGCCGTACGACCCAGGTGTGGTCGGGGTGGCAGCAGCGCGGCGCGTTCGAACCCGGGTCGCCCTGGCTGCTGCGCTTCTTCGACCGGATCAAGTGGTATCCGGTGGACGCGGACGAACTCCTCGACCTGCGTGCCGACATGACTTCCGGCCGTTTCGTTCCGCGCATCGAGGAGGGCACGTTCTCCCTGGCCGAGTACCAGGCCTTCCTCGCCGACAACGCTGAGTCCATTGGCGAGTTCAGGGACCGGCAGCAGACGGCCTTCGCGGCGGAGCGGGACGCGTGGGAGGCGGCGGGCGAGTTCGCGCGCGCCGAAGCGGCCTCCGCACCCGCGGCCTCCCCGGCCGAGGTGACGGTCCCGGCCGGAGGACGTCTTGTGGAGGCCGAATTCGCCGCCTCCGTCTGGCAGTTGAACGTTCGGGCCGGTGACGAGGTGACGGCCGGACAGCCGCTCCTCGCTCTGGAGGCGATGAAGATGGAGTCCAGGGTGCACGCGCCGATGGCCGGTGTGGTGGCCGAGATCCTGGCCAGACCCGGCGACCAGGTGGAGGCGGGGACGGCACTGCTGGTCCTGGCCCCGGCGACGAACTGATCGCTCCGGCCGACGAACCGAAAGAGGCACCCACCATGTCCGCTCTCTCCCGAGTCCGCGCCGCCTACGCCCGCATCGAGGCCGTGGACCGCCCCGAGATCTGGATCGATCTGCGCCCGCAGGACGAGGTCGAGGCGGAAGCGCGGGCCATCGACGCACGCACCGCCGCCGGCGCCCGACTCCCGCTCGCCGGCCGTCTGTTCGCCGCCAAGGGCAACATCGACGTGGCCGGCCTGCCCACCACCGCGGGCTGCCCGGCGTACGCCTACCACCCGGAGAACGACTCCCCGGTCGTCGCCCGGCTCCGCGCGGCCGGCGCCATCGTGCTGGGGACGACGAACCTGGACCAGTTCGCTACCGGCCTGGTGGGCACCCGCTCGCCCTACGGCGCCGTACGCAACGCCCACGACCCGTCCCGCATCAGCGGCGGCTCCAGCTCCGGCTCGGCGGTCGCGGTGGCCCTCGGCATCGTGGACCTCGCCCTCGGCACCGACACGGCGGGCTCGGGCCGGGTCCCGGCCGCCTTCAACGGCATCGTCGGCCTCAAGCCGACCCGCGGCCTGGTCCCCACGGAGGGGGTGGTCCCCGCCTGCGCCTCCATCGACTGCGTGACGGTCTTCGCCCGCACCCTCCCGGAGGCCGAACAGGCCCTGTCCTTCATGACCTCCCCACCCGCCCGCGAACTCCCCGCCCTCCCCCAGCGCACTCCGGGCCCCTGGCGCATCGCCGTCCCGGCACCCGGCCGGCTCGGCGAACTCGACGAGGACTGGGCGCAGGCGTACGAGGCCGCGGTGGAGCGACTGCGCGCCGCGGGCGCCGACGTCCGCACCCTGGACCTGACGCCCTTCACCGAGGCCGCCGCGATGCTGTACGAGGGCGCCTTCGTCGCCGAGCGCTACACGGCGGTGGGGAAATTTGTCGACAAGGCGTCAGCCGACGGCGTCGAGGGCCTCGACCCCACGGTCGCCGGCATCATCACCCGCGCCCGGGACATCCCGGCCCACCGGCTCTACGCCGATCTCGACCGCCTGGCCGCCCTCCGCCTCCGCGCCCTCGCCGAACTCTCCGACGCGGACGCCCTCCTCCTCCCCACGACCCCGGGCCACCCGACCCTCGCCGAGGTCGCCGCCGACCCCCTCGCCTCCAACGCCCGCCTGGGCCGCTTCACCAACTCGACGAACCTCTTCGACCTGGCCGCGGTCGCCGTCCCCGCAGGCTCGGTCAACGGCCTCCCCTTCGGCGTGATGCTGATCGGCCCGGCCTTCACGGACGAACGCCTGGCGAAGATCGCCGCGTCGCTCCAGCCGGAAACCCGGCTGGCCGTGGTGGGCGCCCATCTGACGGGCCAGCCCCTCAACCCCCAACTCCTGTCCCTGGGCGCCCGCTTGGACCGAACGACCACGACGGCCCCGGTCTACCGCCTGCACGCGCTGGCGACGGACCCGCCGAAGCCGGGGCTCGTGCATGTGGGCGAGGGCGGAGCCGAGATCGAGACAGAGGTGTGGCGCCTGCCGGCAGAGGGCCTCGGCCGTCTGCTGACAACACTTCCACGGCCCATGACGCTGGGAAGCGTGGAGCTCTCGGACGGAACCCGAGTCCCCGGTTTTCTGTGCGAACCAGCGGCACTGGCGAACGCCGAGGACATCACAGGCTACGGAAGCTGGCGCAACTACCTGAACCGGTGATCACACGCGCACCCGCCGACGAAACGTCACCCCACCGACGAGTAGGCCACAACCCCCCGCAGCAACAGATCAACAGCCTTACGCGCAGTCTTGGCCACGGTCGAGCCCTCGGCAGAGACAGGCGCCGCCGCCGAGATCTGCCCCAGCACGTCGATCACCTGCTTGCACCACCGCACGAAGTCCCCCGCCGGCATCTCCGCCTCGCGCAGCACCTCGTCCAGCCCCTTCCCGGAGGCCCACATGTACGCGGCCCAGGCGAAGCCGAGATCCGGCTCCCGCTGCCCGACGCCCTCGGTCTGTGTGATCCGGAAGTCCTCCTCGATCGCGTCCAGCCGCCCCCAGATCCGCACCATCTCGCCGAGCGCGGCCTTGGCCTTGCCCGACGGCAGCTTCGGCGCCATCGCGTCGTCCCCGACCCGTGCCTCGTACACCAGCGCCGAGACACAGGCGGCGAGTTCCGCGGGACCGAGCCCTTCCCAGACGCCCTCCCGCAGGCACTCGCTGGCCAGCAGGTCCAACTCGCCGTACAGCCGCGCCAGCCGCTTGCCGTGCTCGGTGACCTCGTCACCGCGCAGATAGTCCAGCTCGGTCAGCAGCGCCACGATGCGGTCGAAGGTCCGCGCGATCGTGTTCGTACGGCCTTCGATGCGCCGCTCCAGCTGCGAGGTGTCCCGCAGCAGCCGGTGGTAGCGCTCGGCCCACCGCGCGTGGTCCTCACGCTCGCTGCACCCGTGGCAGGGATGCGCCCTGATGGCGGTGCGCAGGCGCGCGATCTCCCGGTCGTCGGCCGCCTGCGACCGCTTCTTCCTCGCGCGCTCCGGCGGGATGTGCCCGGCCTTGGTGCGCAGCGCGGAGGCGAGGTCGCGGCGCGACTGGGGCGAGCGCGGGTTGAACGACTTGGGGATCCGCATCCGCTCCAGCGCCTCGACCGGCACCGGGAAGTCCATCGACGCCAGTCGCTTGACCTGCCGCTCGGCAGTCAGCACCAGCGGTCGCGGCCCGTCGTGGTGCTCGAAGCCACGATGTCCGTTGGACCGCCCGGCCGGCAGTCCGGGGTCCAGCACCAGGGCCAGACCGGCGTACTTGCCCGTCGGCACATGGATGACGTCTCCCGGCTTCAGCCTCTCCAGCGCCACCGCGGCCTCGGCGCGCCGCTCCACGGCTCCCTGCCGGGCCAACTCGGTCTCGCGGTCCTTCAGTTCGCGCCGCAGGCGGGCGTACTCCTCGAAGTCGCCGAGGTGGCAGGTCATGGAGGCCTTGTAGCCCTCCAGGCCCTCCTCGTTGCGCTGCACCTGCCGGGAGATCCCGACGACGGACTTGTCGGCCTGGAACTGCGCGAACGACGTCTCCAGCAGTTCGCGGGAGCGGTGCCGCCCGAACTGCTCCACCAGGTTGACCGCCATGTTGTACGACGGCTTGAAACTGGAGCGCAGCGGATAGGTGCGCGTGCCCGCGAGGCCGGCCAGGTGCTCGGGGCTCATCCCGCGCTGCCACAAGACAACGGCGTGGCCCTCGACGTCGATGCCCCGGCGGCCGGCCCGGCCCGTCAACTGGGTGTACTCGCCGGGCGTGATGTCGGCATGCTGCTCGCCGTTCCACTTGACGAGCTTCTCCAGCACCACCGAGCGGGCGGGCATGTTGATGCCGAGCGCGAGCGTCTCCGTGGCGAACACGGCCTTCACCAGGCCGCGGACGAACAGCTCCTCGACGACCTCCTTGAAGGTCGGCAGCATGCCCGCGTGATGGGCGGCTATGCCCCGCTCCAGGCCCTCCAGCCACTCGTAGTACCCGAGGACGTGCAGATCCTCGGTCGGGATGGACGCGGTGCGCTCCTCGACCAGGGCGCGCACCTTGTCCCGCGCCTCCTCGTCGTTGAGCCGGAGGCCGGCGTACAGGCACTGCTGTACGGCCGCCTCGCAGGCCGCGCGGCTGAAGATGAAGGTGATGGCGGGCAGCAGGCCCTCGGCGTCGAGGCGCTCGATGACCTCGGGACGCCCCGGTGTCCACACCCGCGAGCGCTGGCGGCGCTCCCGCTCCCGGTCCGCCTCGCGCATGGCGCGGCCGCGTCTGCGGTCCTGGTACGACGGCCGGCTCGCCTCCATGCGGGCCAGGCGCGTGAGGTCGGGGTTGACGGCCTTCTTGCTGCCCTCGCCCTCCTCGAAGAGGTCGTACATCCGGCGTCCGGCCAGCACGTGCTGGAACAGCGGCACGGGCCGGTGCTCGGAGACGATCACCTCGGTGTCGCCGCGGACGGTGTCCAGCCAGTCGCCGAACTCCTCGGCGTTGGAGACGGTCGCGGACAGCGAGACCAGGGTCACCGACTCGGGGAGGTGGATGATCACCTCTTCCCACACGGCTCCGCGGAAGCGGTCGGAGAGGTAGTGCACCTCGTCCATGACCACGTAGCCGAGGCCGAGAAGGGTCTGGGAGCCGGCGTACAGCATGTTCCGGAGGACCTCGGTGGTCATCACGACCACCGGCGCCTCGGAGTTGACGCTGTTGTCGCCGGTGAGCAGGCCGACCTTGTCCGCTCCGTAGCGGCGGCACAGGTCGGCGTACTTCTGGTTCGACAGTGCCTTGATGGGTGTCGTGTAGAAGCACTTCTTGCCCTGCTGCAGGGCGAGGTGGACGGCGAACTCGCCCACGATCGTCTTGCCGGAGCCGGTGGGCGCGGCGACCAGCACGCCCTTGCCCGCTTCGAGTGCCTGGCAGGCCTCGATCTGGAAGGGGTCCAGACCGAAGTCGTACATCTCGCGGAAGGAGGCGAGCGCGGTGGCCTGCTCGGCAGCGCGCCTACGGGCAGCCGCGTACCGCTCGGCCGGTGAGAGGTCCTCTGTCATCGTGCTTTCGAGCGTACCGGGCCCCACTGACAACAGGACGATCATTATCCGGAACCTTGGCCGTCAAACACCGAGAGGTGCCCGCGTCCCGGTGGACGGTGGGCACCTCTCGGACCGTGTTCGCGAGCGGGCGCTCAGGTCACGTCGTCGTAGCCGTTGACCCGGTCCGTGGTGGCCTGCTCGGGCAGTGCCCGGCTGGCCGAGACCGTCTCGACCTCCCCGATGTCCTCGGGGGTGAGGTCCAGGTCGGAGGCCTCGTCGTCGGCGGGACCCATCTCCTCACGACGGCGCTTGCGCTTGTCGTTGAAGATCGAGAACACGACCGCGCCGAAGTACAGCACCCAGATCGGTCCGGCCAGGGCCAGCATCGACAGCGGGTCCGTGCTGGGCGTCGCGACCGCCGCGAAGACCGTGATGCCCAGGATCATGGCCCGCCACCAGCCGAGCATCCGCGTGCCGCTGAGCACCCCGGTGAGGTTCAGCATGATCAGCAGCAGGGGGAGCTCGAAGGAGAGCCCGAAGACGATCACCATGCGCGTGACGAGCTGGAGCAGGTCGTCGAGCGGGAGCAGGTTGCTCACGCCGTGCGGGGTGAAGTCGATGAGCACCTTCGCCGTGGTCGGCAGGACCTTGTACGCGAAGAAGGCGCCGCCGAAGAACAGCGGGACGCCGGTGCCGACGAACGCGTAGGCGTACTTCTTCTCGTGCCTGTGCAGACCGGGCGCGACGAAGGCCCACAGCTGGTACAGCCAGATCGGCGAGGCGAACACCACACCGGCCATGAGGGACACCTGCAGGGCCAGCGTGAAGGGCGCCAGCAGACCGTTGATCGTGATCTGGGCGCACGGGTGAGAGCTGGACTTGGACCTGGCCAGCTGCTCGAAGGTCTCCCCGCACCCGACCGAGTCGAGGACCGGCTTGGTGAGGAAGTTGATGATGTCGTTGTAGAAGAAGGCAGCGACGATCGTGATCACGACGATGGCCAGCATCGCCTTCGCGAGCCGGTTGCGGAGCTCACGAAGGTGGTCCGCAAGGGGCATCCGCCCCTCGGGATCCTTCTCCTGTTTGCGGGCAGACTTGGGCAACCCACGTCCTCATCTCGTGCGGCAGGCCGGAGGTGTCCGGCCCTGCATCAGGCCTTGGTGGAATCCGTCGGCTCGGTGACCGGGCGCGAGCTGGTCACGTCGCCGGGGGCGGCCTGGATGGTGCGCTGAGCGGGGGGCTGCTCGCCGTTGTTCGGCGGGCCGGCCGGGGTGGCCGTGCTGTTGCCCTCCTCCTTCATCGCCTTCGCCTCGCTCTTGAGGATGCGGGCGGACTTGCCGAGCGAGCGCGCCATGTCGGGAAGCTTCTTCGCGCCGAACAGCAGGACGATGACGACGAGGATGAGAATGATCTCGGGGGCGCCGAGCCTTCCGAACATAAGTCTTTACCTTCTCACCGAGGCGGCTGGGGTGGGGTGCTGTCCGGCCGGTCGGACACCTGTCCGATCGACCGTGTTGCCAGCGATCGTAACGCTCAGGGGTAAACGTGAGGCAATCCCCGTGCGTACTCCCGGTCCGCGACCCGGGCCTCGTTCTCCGTGCCGCGACCAGCAGCGTACCCGTCACTGTGGCTGCGGTGACAGGTCGAAGTGACCCAAAGCGCCTGCGGCGCAGGACTCACATGGCTCGCACAGCGGGACTCACAGGGAATCCACGGCCCTCGCGGTGCTCACCGCGGCCCGCTCCAGGTCCTCGGCGGCCCGGTTGATCCGCCGCGCCGAGTCGCTGACCTGCCTGCCCAGCCGCTGTGCCTCCACAAAGACCCGGACGGCGAACACCCCCAGGACGGCGAGACCCATAAAACCCACGGCTACCGCGAACATCGGCCAGAACATGACGCCGAGACTAGACCTTTCTACGGCGTGTGCAGCCGCAGGGTCCTGACCCCGCCGCCGGTGAGCAGTTCCACGATCCGCTCCCCGGCCGGCTTGCGGACCGCGGCTCCGCAGTCCGGGCAGGTGAAGGAGTAGAACGTGGAGCGGCTGCTGGCGCCGATGGCCAGTCTGAGGGCGTTGGCGGTGAGCTCGAAGCTGCCCCGGCAGTCCGGGCAGCCCGCCTTGAACACCACCGGGGCCACACTTCTCATCCCGGCGAAGGCGGCCGCCACCGACATGCCCCGCACACCCGACACCGACGACTCGCTCACAGCCCTTGCTCCCTTGTCCCTGGTCGTTCGCGTCCGGAGCGCCTCGGCCGAAGCCGAGGGGCGACCGTGCCCCGCCCTTCGGGCACTCGCCCCCGGGCACCGGCGCCTGTCCGGCTCACTCCCGCCTGTCGTGAACCGAGTGCTCCTGATCCGTGCTCTGCGCCTCGACCCCGTCGTACGCCGCCAGTGCCTCACGGGCCGCGCGGCGGGCGCTGGCGGCGAGGTCGGGCGGGGAGACGATCCGGCCGTCACGGCCCAGCCGCAGCGCCAGCCGCCGCAGCGACGCGGGATCGGGGGTGCGCAGGGTAATACGCAGCCCGCCGTCCGGAAGCTCATCGGCGCTGTCGTGCGGGTAGTACTCGGCGACCCAGCGGCCGCCCGGACCGACCTCGACGACGACCTCCGGGTCCTCGGCGGCCGGCTGGACCAGCCCCTCGGAGAGGTCCCTGAGCTCTATCTCGGGCGGCGCGGACGGCTCGTCCAGGATCTTGATCTCGGCGACCCGGTCGAGCCGGAAGGTGCGGCGCGCCTCGGAGCGGCGGCACCAGGCCTCCACGTAGGTGTGCCCGACGCTGACCAGGCGGATGGGGTCGATCTCCCGCTCGGTGACCTCGTCGCGGGCCGGCGAGTAGTAGCGGATCCACAGCCGTCGGCGCTCGGAGATGGCCCGGTCGACGTCCGCGAAGACCCCGCCCTCGGACTCGAAGGTCACCGACAGGCGGGCGCTGGCGCCCGCCGCCTCGCCCGCCGCGGTCTCCACCTTGGCGGTGGCCCGCAGCAGCGCCTGCCGGTCGCTCTCGCGCAGGCCCGGCAGCGTGGACACCGCGCGGGCGGCCACGAGCAGCGCGGTCGCCTCGTCGGCGGCGAGACGCAGCGGCTCCGCGGTCTCCTCGCCGAGGGCGGCCGGGTTGTGCCACCAGATGCGCTCGCCGTCGGTGTCGATGTCGAGGAGATCGCCGCCGCGGAAGCTGGTGCCGCACATGGGCAGCACGTCGAGGTCGGAGACCAGCTCGTCCTCGGTGATGCCGAAGGCGCGCGCCACGTCCTCGACCCTGGCCCCGGGGCGCTCCTTCAGGTAGGTCACCAGGGAGAGCATCCGCCGGGTCTGGTCGATGGCGTTGACGGGCCTGACCGGTTTGCCTGCCACTGTCCTGCTCCGCTCCCCCTCAGCCCTTGGCCACGGCCCGCAGCCGGTCCACGACGTCCGCCCGCAGCTCGGCCGGCTCGAGGACCACCACGTCCGGACCGAACTCCACCAGCCAGGCGTCCAGCCCGTGCCCGTACGGAATCTCCAACTCGTCCCACCCGTCGCCGAGTTCCCGCACCGAGGTGGCCTTCGCCCGAAGGGGGTACCCGGCGCCCGCGCGCAGCCGGATCAGCGCGGAGCGGTCGGCGGTCTCCCCCGCCCAGCTCGCGACCGTCTCGCGGACGGTGACGACATCGGGGATCTCGGCGGTGAACCGCCCGCTGCGGCTGCGGACCTTGCCGGTGATCCGCGACAGCCGGAAGACCCGCTCGGCGCCCCGGTCGCGGTCGAAGCCGGCCAGATACCAGTGGCCGCGCCAGCACTCCAGCGCCCAGGGCTCGACGTGCCGGGGTTCGGGATGGGCGGCGTTGGCCTTGCGGTAGTCGAAGACGACCGGCCGGCGGTCGCGGCAGGCCAGCATCAGCGGTTCGAAGGCGGCCTCGTGGACGGGGATGCGCGGCTCCAGGGCGCCGTGGGCCTCGTACGGGTCGACGTCCTCGGGCAGTCCCGCCGCACGCAGCTTCTGCAGGGCACCGCTGGCCGCGCCGGCGAGCCGGGCCTGCTGCCACACCTTGGCGGCAAGACCCAGGGCGGCCGCCTCCTCGGCGTCGAGCGTGATGGGCGGCAGACGGTTGCTGTCCCGGCGGGCCAGATAGCCGGTCTCGCCGTCGAGGTTCTCCACCGTCTCGATGACCAGGCCGAGTTCACGCAGGTCGTCCTTGTCCCGCTCGAACATGCGGCTGAAGGCGTCCTCCGAATTGGCCTCCAGATAGGCCTCGATGGACTCGCGCAGCTCACGCTTGCTCAGCGGCCGCCGCGTCCCGAGCAGGCACAGCGCCAGGTTCATCAGCCGCTCGGCCTTGGCAATGGCCATCGACGCCCTTCGCCTCCCTATGGTCCTTTACGACGATGACCGTACCGCCCCGAAGTGGCGTGGCAAAAGCCGAGGGCCCATGCCCGAGCAGGCATGGGCCCCAGGTGATCGGGTCCGGTCGGATCCGACGGTCAGACGGCGACCAGGTCGACCACGAAGATCAGGGTCTCGCCCGGCTTGATCGCCGGGGTCGGGCTCTGGTTGCCGTAGGCGAGGTGCGCCGGGATGGTCAGCTGACGGCGGCCGCCGACCTTCATGCCCTGCACGCCCAGGTCCCAGCCCTTGATGACCCGGCCGCCGCCCAGCGGGAAGCGGAAGGGGGTGCCGCGGTTCCAGCTCGCGTCGAACTCCTCGCCGGTGCTGAAGGCGACGCCCACGTAGTGGACGGTGACGGTCTGGCCCGCCTGCGCCACCGCGCCGTCGCCCTCCCAGATGTCCTTGATCTCGAGGTCCGCCGGGGGCTCGCCGCCCGGGAAGTCGATCTCGGGCTTCTCGATGCTCACGTCTCTAGCTCCTGCTTGTCTACGGAAAGGCAACACGCACAGTCTTACATCACCGGCGGGTCACATCTTGGCCAGGATGTCGACCGAGAAGACCAGCACCGAGTCCTTCTTCAGGCCGCTGCCCGCCGGCGGGTTGTCGCCGTAGCCCAGCTTGGGCGGGATGACGATCAGGACGCGGCTGCCGACCTTCTTGCCGGTCAGACCCTGCGCCCAGCCCTTGACGACCTGCTGCAGCGAGAACGACGTCAGCGCCTTGCGGCTGTACGTCGAGTCGAACTCCTTGCCGCTGTCCCACACCACGCCCTTGTACTGCACGAGCACGGTGTCCTTCGCGCCGACCACGTCGCCGTCACCCTCGATGACGTACTTCGCCACCAGCCCGGTCGGCGCGGTCGCCTTCGGGATGTCGATCGAGGGGGCCTTGCCGTCGGTGTTGGTGCCGATCTTCGGCAGCTTGGGGTCGCTCTGCGGGACGTCGGCGCCCTTGGCGGAGCTGGTCGCGTTGAACGCTCCCTGGATGTCGGCGACGAAGACCAGCGTGTCGGTCCCCTTGATACCGGCCTGCGCGTTCCCCGTCGTGCCGTAACCCCAGGTGGGAGGCACCGAGAACAGGACGCGGCTGCCGACCTTCTTGCCGGTCAGGGCGTAGCGCCAGCCGTCGATGATGCTGCCCTGGGCGAGCTGGATGAGCAGCGGGGTCTTGCGGTCGTAGGAGTTGTCGAAGACCTTCGCGGTGTCCCAGACCTGGCCGAGGTAGTGGGCCTGGATGTAGTCGTTCTCCGCGACGGTCTTGCCGCTGCCCGCGATGACCGTCTTCACCGCGAGCTGCTTCGAGGGCTCGCCGCTGCCCTTGGCGACGGTCGGCTTCGTACCGAACGCCGTGCCCGCCGTGATGGCCGGCAGCGGACCGTCGACGATCTTCGGCGATGGCGCGGCGGAGGTGGCCTGCGCGGAGGGCGACGCGCTGTCGCTCGCCTTGCTCGAGTCGGACTTGTTGTCGTCGCCGCATCCGGCGAGCGTGACCAGTCCTGCGGGTACGGCGATGAGTAGGGAGCGTCGGCGCACGGTGGGGGCCTCGTATCGATCGATCTTGGTTGATTGGCGTGCGCGCAACTCTACGGCGTGAGAAGGGCGCCGCACGGAAAACGTGCGGCGCCCGTGTTGCGTTCCGGTGTTCACCGGAACGGGTTGCTCACATCCCGGCGATCAGCTTCTCCACCCGGTCGTCCACCGACCGGAACGGGTCCTTGCACAACACCGTGCGCTGGGCCTGGTCGTTGAGCTTGAGGTGGACCCAGTCGACGGTGAAGTCCCGACGCTGTTCCTGGGCCCTGCGGATGAAGTCGCCGCGCAGCCGGGCCCGAGTGGTCTGCGGCGGAACGGACTTGCCCTCGAAGATCTTCAAGTCGTTGCAGATACGGGCCGCTTGGCCCTTCTTCTCGAGCAGGTAGTACAGGCCACGACGGCGGTGGATGTCGTGGTAGGCGAGGTCTATCTGCGCGACCCGCGGGTGCGACATGGTCATGTTGTGCTTGGCCCGGTACCGCTCGATGAGCTGGTACTTCATGACCCAGTCGATCTCGGTGCCGATCCGGTCGAGGTCCTCGGCCTCGATCGCGTCCAGCGTGCGGCCCCACAGCTCCAGGACCTGCTCCACGGTGCCGGTGCGGATGCCGCGGCGCTCGCAGAAGTCCACGGCCTTCTCGTAGTACTCCCGCTGCACCTCCAGGGCGGAGGCCTCGCGGCCGCTGGCCAGGCGCACCTTGCGCCGGCCGGTGATGTCGTGACTGACCTCGCGGATCGCCCGGATCGGGTTCTCCAGGGTCAGGTCGCGCATCACGGTGCCCGCCTCGATCATGCGCAGCACCAGGTCGGTGGCGCCGACCTTGAGCAGCATGGTCGTCTCGGACATGTTCGAGTCGCCCACGATGACGTGCAGCCGGCGGTAGCGCTCGGCGTCCGCGTGCGGTTCGTCGCGGGTGTTGATGATCGGCCTCGAGCGGGTCGTCGCCGAGGAGACGCCCTCCCAGATGTGCTCCGCGCGCTGGCTGACGCAGTAGACGGCCCCGCGCGGGGTCTGCAGCACCTTGCCCGCCCCGCACAGCAGCTGCCGCGTGACCAGGAACGGGATGAGGATGTCCGCCAGCCGGGAGAACTCCCCGTGCCGGGCGACGAGATAGTTCTCGTGGCAGCCGTAGGAGTTGCCGGCCGAGTCGGTGTTGTTCTTGAAGAGGTAGACGTCGCCCGCGATTCCTTCCTCGTGCAGGCGTCGTTCGGCGTCTACCAGGAGTCCTTCCAGAATGCGTTCGCCGGCCTTGTCGTGGGTGACCAGTTCGGTCACATTGTCACATTCGGGTGTCGCGTATTCCGGATGTGAGCCCACGTCGAGATAGAGGCGGGCGCCGTTTCGCAGAAAGACATTGCTGCTGCGGCCCCATGACACGACACGGCGGAAGAGGTACCGCGCCACCTCGTCGGGAGACAGGCGGCGCTGTCCCCTGAACGTACATGTGACGCCGTACTCGTTCTCCAGCCCGAAAATGCGGCGGTCCATGAGTGAACATTACGCCCGATCCCCTGAACTGAAACGGGGTTCGGCCGCACGGTTTGGATCATTTTCCGATGAAGCCGCAACGACCGCCCGCCCGGCGGGAGCTGCGAGGACCCGTCCGGTGGCCAGCAGAACCAGCAACGACACACCCCCCGCGACACCGGGCACGACGAAGCCCCACAGGGCCCCTCCGGCCTCGACGACCGGCCCCGCGAGGCCCGTTCCGACCGAGGCGCCGACGGTGAACGTCGTCACCAGCCAGGAGAACGCCTCCGTGACCGTCCCACTCGGCGCGTACCGGTCGACCAGGACGAACGCGCAGGCGATGCAGGGCGCCAGGAACACCCCCGCCAGCACGGTGAGCAGCACCATGGCGACCGCGCCCGGCATGAGCGTCAGCGGCAGGTAACACACCGCCAGAAGGGCCACCAGCGCCTGCAGTCGCCGGGCCGGCTCACCGGTCCACCGCCGCGCCCCGTACGCGGTGCCGCCGATCAGCGCGCCCAGCCCGAGGGCGGCCATCAGCCAGCCGTACACGGCGTCACCGCCGTGGTCGTCCGCGTACGGCACCGAGGCCACCGTGATGGAGCCCAGCGCCATGCCCACGAACAGCAGCGCGCCCAGCAGGGCGAGCAGTCCCGGCGAGCGCAGGGCGCCGAGCCAGTGCGCCTCACGCGGTGCCGAGCGCCACGCGCGCGAGGGCGGCGAGACGACCACGGAAAGGGCTCCCAGCACACCGACGGCGTTCAGGATCAGCAGCGCCGCCTCGGCCGACCACAGGGAGACGCAGAGCGTCACCAGCAACGGCCCCACGGTGAACATCACTTCCTGCGCCACCGCGTCCATGGCGTACGCCGTGTGCACCTGCTCCTCCCGGCCCAGCACCGAGGGCCACAGGGCCCGCAGACCGCCCTCCAGGGGCGGTGTCAGCAGCCCGGCGGCCGCCACACACGCGTAGGCGAGCGGAAGGGGACGGGTGCCCGCGAAGGCGAACCCGGCCATGGCGAGGGCCGAGGCGAGCGCGGCGGGCAGCTGGACGCGCGGCTGCCCGTGCAGGTCCACCAGCCGCCCCAGCACCGGCTGGCCTGCCGCGTTGGCGACGCCGTACACGGCCGCGAGCCCGCCCGCCAGGCCATACGTGCCGCCCTCCGCGCGCACGAACAGCACGATCGCGATGGCCGCCGTGGCATTGGGCAGCCGGCCCACCAGCGTGCCCACGAGAAGGCGCGCCGCGTGCCTCGCCCTGAGGATCTCCAGGTATCCCGCGGCCATGCCCGCCTCCAAGTGTTACGTATAACCCCGTCTCTCATACGTACCATGTGCGCTGTTCACACGTCCAGACAGCACGTCCGGACAGCACGTCCCGACAGAAGGAGCGACCCACGGTGGCACGCAACGGCACGCGCCCGACCAGCCGTGACGTCGCACAAGCGGCCGGAGTGTCCCAGGCAGCCGTCTCACTCGTCCTCGGCGACAAATGGCGCGGGCGCGTGTCCGAGGCCACCGCGGAACGCGTACGGAAAGCCGCCCGCGACCTGGGATACCGGCCGAACCTCGCCGCCCGCAACCTGCGCCTCGGCCACACCCGCACCGTCCTCCTCGTCGTCCCCGCCCTCACCACCGAGTTCTTCGCCGGCGTCTACACGGGCGCCGCCCGCGTGGCCGCCGACCACGGCTTCGGCGTCGTCCTCTACCCCTCCCCCGAAGGCATCGGCCCGGCCAGGGACCCCTTCGCCTCCGCCCAGGCAGCCCTCGACGGCGTCATCGCCTCCTCCATGGCCGCCGACGCCCTCAGCGCCATCCGCGGCGACCAGCTGCCCCTGGTGATGCTCGACAGCGACCCCGAGGGCAGCCTGGGCGCGGCCACCGTCAACCTCGACATCACCGACGGCGTACGCCAGGTCGCCGAACACCTGCTGCACCTCGGCCACCGGCGCTTCCTGCACCTGGCGGCGGACGTGCCCTCCTGGACCTTCGACGTACGCGCGCGCGAACTCGCCACCCGCATCGCCGCCGTACCCGGCACCTCCCTCCGCACGACCCGCGCACCCATCACCATCGACGACGCCCGCACAGCCGCCGAAACCGCCCTCTCCGCCCCCGGACCCCGGCCCAC
Organism: Streptomyces sp. NPDC005799; assembly: GCF_040630525.1. Taxonomy (NCBI): domain Bacteria; kingdom Bacillati; phylum Actinomycetota; class Actinomycetes; order Kitasatosporales; family Streptomycetaceae; genus Streptomyces; species Streptomyces sp. NPDC005799. Next base: position 17,843 of record NZ_JBEXXQ010000061.1, on the reverse strand, counting down.
CGCCCTGGTCTGCGACGACGACAAACTCGCCGCCGGCGCCTACAAGGCAGCCCGACGGCTCGGCCTGCGCGTCCCCGACGACCTCTCGGTCACCGGCCTCGACGACCTCGCCCTCGCCACCGCCCTCGACCCCGAACTCACCACCGTCCGCCTGGACGCGGAGCTGTTCGGCGAGCACGGCATGCGAGCCCTCCTGGCCGTCCTGGACGGCCGCGAACCCGAGGCCGGCGACATCCCCGTCGAACTGGTCGTTCGAGGCTCCACAGCGCCACCCAGCGGCCCCTGAACGCCCTGTGCCCCGGCCGTGTCGACGGCCGGGGCACACAAAGGTGAGAAACGGAGCGAGACGGCCTACTCCTCGTCGGAGCCCTCCGTGCTGCTCTCCGCCTCGGTGGACGCCCCGTCCGCCTCCAGCAGCCGGGACAGCTGACGGCCGACAATGCGCTTGAACTTACGCGCCTGCGGACGCGTACGGTCCAGCACCGCCACCTCGAGACGCTCCGCGGGAATCTCCCGCTGCGTGCCGTTCGACTCACGGGACAGGGCCTTCACAGCCAGCTTCAGCCCCTCAGCGAGGGACATGCCTTCCCGGTGCTCCTGGTCCAGATAGTTGCTGATCAACTCCGCGTTGCCGCCGACCGCGACCGAGCCGTGCTCGTCCACGATCGAACCGTCGTGCGGCAGCCGGTAGATCTGATCACCGTCCGGGGTCTCGCCGACCTCGGCCACCACCAGCTCCACCTCGTACGGCTTCTCACCCGCCGAGGAGAAGATCGTGCCCAGCGTCTGGGCATACACGTTGGCCAGACCACGAGCGGTCACATCGTCACGGTCATAGGTGTAACCACGAAGATCGGCATACCGCACACCGCCGATCCGCAGATTCTCGTACTCGTTGTACTTGCCGGCGGCCGCGAAGCCGATCCGGTCATAGATCTCGCTGAACTTGTGCAGCGCGCGGGACGGGTTCTCGCCGACGAACACGATGCCGTCGGCATACTGCAGCACGACCAGGCTGCGACCACGGGCGATGCCCTTGCGGGCGTACTCCGCCCGGTCGGCCATCGCCTGCTGGGGTGAGACATAGAACGGCGTCGACACCGGCTATCCGTCCCTTTCTGTCGAGGTCAACTGGATCACCTTCACAAGAAACCGGCCGCCGCTACAGCAGCGCGGCCCGCGGGCCGTCGGGCTGCTCGAGGCGCCGCTCCAGGATCGAGCGGGCGATCTCGGAGGACTCGTCCTCGGTGAGCCGACGGAAACCGCCCTCGGTGATCACGGTGACGATCGGGTAGATCCGGCGGGCGACATCGGGACCACCGGTCGCCGAGTCGTCGTCTGCCGCGTCGTAGAGAGCCTGCACCACCAGCGTGGTCGCCTGCCCCTCGGACAGGTCCTCACGGAACAGCTTCTTCATGGCACCGCGCGCGAAGATCGAACCGGAGCCCGTGGCCGCGTAGCCGTGCTCCTCGCTGCGGCCGCCCGTCACGTCGTAGGAAAAGATGCGGCCCTTCTCACGGTCCACGTCATAACCGGCGAAGAGCGGGACCACGGCCAGGCCCTGCATGGCCATGCCGAGGTTGGAACGGATCATGGTCGACAGCCGGTTCGCCTTGCCCTCCAGCGACAGCTGCGCACCCTCGACCTTCTCGAAGTGCTCCAGCTCCAGCTGGAACAGCTTGACCATCTCCACGGCGAGACCGGCGGTGCCGGCGATGCCGACGGCCGAGTACTCGTCGGCGGGGAAAACCTTCTCGATGTCGCGCTGGGCGATCACATTGCCCATGGTGGCCCGGCGGTCACCGGCGAGCACGACCCCGCCCGGGAACGTGACGGCGACGATGGTCGTCCCGTGCGGCGCCTCGATCACACCCTGCGTCGGGGGCAGTTGCCGGTTGCCCGGCAGCATCTCCGGCTGGTGCTCGGACAGGAAGTCCATGAACGACGAGGACCCAGGCGTCAGGAAGGCAGCTGGTAGACGCCCGGTGCTACGAGTGTTGGCTTCCACGCGATTCCTTCCACATAAGCAGCAGCCCGCCTTATGGCATCGGGCCGATCCTTGAACTGCCCCAGTGCGGCGTTGCAGCTGAAGCACAGTACGCCTCGGACCCTACCCGTCTTGTGGCAGTGATCCACATGCTCCGGTACAGCCGCCAAACATATGCAGCAGACGCCCCCTTGAGAGGCAACCAACGCGTCCCGCTCGGCTTCGGTGATGCCGTACTGCCGCTTCAGGTGGTCCTGCCGCCCGCGCTCAGCCCTACACGCCTTGCACCTCGTCGAGAGACCGTCTGATGCCGAGGCGTTGCGATGCCATGCGCTGTGGGGCTTGACCTCGCCACACGTCCGGCAGAGCTTGTGCCCAGCCGGGACGAAGACCTTCTCCCGGACCGACTTCCCCTCGGCTTCCCGACGACGCCGGTAGTGCGCGGCGCTGTACTCCGCCACGCACTTCCGGCAGTCCGCCTGCAGGCCATCACGCCGATTTCTGTCTCGCGCAAACGCGGCAAGAGGCAGGTCCAGCTTGCATTTCCTGCATCGCTTCGCGCTCGACTCGTCAGCCAATCCCATCCCCCGCAACCTTCAATTCGAAGGCCAGGAAACCAGCCAGCCTTTACTGTCCACCCTTTTGCACGAAGGACCTCACGAAATCCTCGGCGTTCTCCTCGAGCACATCATCGATTTCATCCAGGACGGAGTCCACGTCGTCGCTCAGCTTCTCGTGGCGCTCCTTCAGGTCCTCGGAGCCCTGCGCCTCTGTCGCCTGCTCCTCGACCTCCTCCGTGGAGCGCGTCGCCTTCTGCTGGCCGCCGCCGGTGTCCTTGGTCGCCATAACCCTCACCCCGCTCGGTTCGACGTTCTTGATCAGACCCTACAAGCAGGGTCCGACATCGGCCCCGCATTCCCTCAACGTACGGGGACCACCTCGATGATTCCCTTACGCCGACTTTTCCACCCTGCCGGGCGGAGACGGCCCGGGTACCCGGTCAGCCGCCCGACAGCACCCTGACCAGGTCTTCCGCGGTGCGGCAGCGGTCCAGGAGCTCCTTGACGTGATTTCGCGTTCCGCGAAGCGGTTCGAGGGTTGGGACGCGCTGGAGCGAGTCCCGTCCCGGGAGGTCGAAGATCACCGAGTCCCAGGAGGCGGCCGCGACGTCGTCCGCGTACTGCTCGAGGCAGCGTCCGCGGAAGTAGGCGCGGGTGTCCTCCGGCGGCTTCGTACGGGCCTGCTCGACCTCGTCCTCGGTCAGCAGCCGCTTGATGCGTCCGCGGGCCGCCAGCCGGTTGTAGAGGCCCTTCTCGGCCCTTACGTCGGCGTACTGCAGGTCGAGGAGGTGGAGCTTGGCGGCGTCCCAGTCGAGGTCGTCGCGACGCCGGTAGCCCTCCATGAGCTCCCGCTTGGCGACCCAGTCCAGCTCGCCGGCCAGGCTCATCGGGTCGTTCTCCAGGCGGTTGAGGGTGTCCTCCCAGCGGGCCAGGACGTCCTTGGTCTGTTCGTCCGCGTCGGCCCCGAAGCGCTCCTCGACGTACTTGCGGGACAGCTCGTAGTACTCCATCTGGAGCTGGACCGCGGTGAGTGTGCGGCCGCTGCGGAGGGTGACCAGGCGTTGGAGCGTGGGGTCGTGGGAGACCTGATGGAGGGTGCGGACGGGCTGGTCCACAGCCAGGTCGACGGCGATGAAGCCGTCTTCGATCATGGACAGGACCAGTGCGGTCGTGCCCAGCTTCAGGTAGGTGGAGATCTCGGAGAGGTTGGCGTCGCCGATGATCACGTGCAGGCGGCGGTATTTCTCCGCGTCTGCGTGGGGCTCGTCGCGCGTGTTGATGATGGGGCGCTTGAGCGTGGTCTCCAGGCCGACCTCGACCTCGAAGTAGTCGGCGCGCTGGCTGAGCTGGAAGCCGTGTTCGTGGCCGTCCTGGCCGATGCCGACGCGGCCGGCGCCGGTGACGACCTGGCGGGAGACGAAGAAGGGCGTGAGGTGGCGCACGATGTCCGAGAAAGGGGTTTCCCGTTTCATCAGGTAGTTCTCGTGCGTGCCGTAGGAGGCGCCCTTGTTGTCGGTGTTGTTCTTGTAGAGGTGGATCGGCTGTGCGCCGGGGAGCTGGGCCGCGCGTTCGGCGGCCTCGGCCATGATCCGTTCGCCGGCCTTGTCCCAGAGGACGGCGTCGCGGGGGTTGGTGACCTCGGGCGCGCTGTACTCGGGGTGCGCGTGGTCGACGTAGAGTCGTGCGCCGTTGGTGAGGATGACGTTGGCGAGGCCGATGTCCTCGTCGGTGAGCTGGCTGGCGTCGGCGGCCTCGCGTGCGAGGTCGAAGCCCCGTGCGTCGCGCAGCGGGTTCTCCTCCTCGAAGTCCCAGCGAGCCCGGCGGGCCCGGTGCATCGCCGCCGCGTAGGCGTTGACGATCTGGGACGAGGTGAGCATGGCATTGGCGTTCGGGTGGCCGGGGACGGAGATGCCGTACTCCGTCTCGATGCCCATTACTCGCCGTACGGTCATGCGGCCCTCCTTGCCCGGCGGCGCCCTCGGTCGGGGACGCCGCTCAAGTACCGCTGGCGCTCCGGTGCGTGTGCGGTGCCCGTCCCCGCACTGCGCGACTCGGCGGTACCGAAGAGCCTAGAACGGCTTTGCGCTGGTGGGGAGATCATTTGCGTCATTGCCTTGCTCGCCTTTGTTCCGGTTAGTTGCCTGAAAAACAGTCGGCTGCGGGTACCCCGTGGAGGGCACCCGCAGCCGCCCTGTGTTTACAGGTACTGACCGGTGTTCGCCACCGTGTCGATGGAGCGTCCGGTGTCTGCGCCCTGCTTTCCGGTGATGAGGGTACGGATGTAGACGATCCGTTCGCCCTTCTTTCCGGAGATCCTGGCCCAGTCGTCGGGGTTGGTGGTGTTGGGCAGGTCCTCGTTCTCCTTGAACTCGTCCACGCATGCCTGGAGGAGGTGGGAGACGCGGAGGCCCTTCTGGTTGTGGTCGAGGAAGTCCTTGATCGCCATCTTCTTGGCGCGGCCGACGATGTTCTCGATCATGGCGCCGGAGTTGAAGTCCTTGAAGTAGAGGACTTCCTTGTCACCGTTGGCGTAGGTGACCTCCAGGAAGCGGTTTTCCTCGGATTCCGCGTACATGTGCTCGACGGCCGTCTGGATCATGCTTTCGACGGTGGTCGTCTTGCTGCCGCCGTGTTCGCCGAGGTCGTCGGCGTGCAGCGGGAGGCGTTCTGTGAGGTACTTGCCGAAGATGTCCTTGGCGGCTTCGGCGTCGGGGCGTTCGATCTTGATCTTCACGTCGAGGCGGCCGGGGCGCAGGATGGCGGGGTCGATCATGTCCTCGCGGTTGGAGGCGCCGATGACGACCACGTTCTGCAGGCCTTCGACACCGTCGATCTCGGCGAGCAGCTGGGGGACGATGGTGTTCTCCACGTCCGAGCTGACGCCGGAGCCGCGGGTGCGGAAGAGGGATTCCATCTCGTCGAAGAAGACGATGACGGGGGTGCCCTCGCTGGCCTTCTCCCGGGCGCGCTGGAAGACGAGGCGGATTTGCCGCTCGGTCTCGCCGACGTACTTGTTCAGCAGCTCGGGGCCCTTGATGTTGAGGAAGAAGCTCTTGCCCTGGGCCTGGCCGGTGACCTCGGCGACCTTCTTGGCCAGCGAGTTGGCGACGGCCTTGGCGATGAGCGTCTTGCCGCATCCGGGCGGTCCGTACAGCAGCACGCCCTTGGGCGGCCGCAGTTCGTGCTCCTTGAACAGGTCGGGGTAGAGGTACGGCAGCTCGACCGCGTCGCGGATGGCCTCGATCTGGCCGCCGAGGCCGCCGATCTGCTCGTAGCCGATGTCGGGTACTTCTTCGAGGACGAGTTCCTCGACCTCGCTCTTCGGAACGATCTCGTAGACATAGCCGGAACGGGGTTCGAGCAGCAGGGCGTCGCCGGGGCGGATGGTGACGTCCAGCAGCGGCTCGGCGAGCCGTACCACCCGTTCCTCGTCGGTGTGCCCGAGCACCAGGGCGCGCTCGCCGTCCTCGAGGATCTCCTTGAGGGTGACGATGTCCCCGACGCGCTCGAACTCCATGGCTTCGACCACGTTGAGCGCTTCGTTGAGCATTACTTCCTGGCCGCGTCGGAGCTCTTCGAGGTCGACGCTGGGGCTGACGTTCACGCGGAGCTTGCGGCCGCCGGTGAAGATGTCGGCCGTGCCGTCCTCGTTCGCTGCGAGGAAGACACCGAAGCCGGCCGGCGGCTGTGCGAGCCGGTCGACCTCCTCCTTGAGGGCCACGATCTGGTCGCGGGCCTCACGGAGCGTGTTGGCGAGTCGCTCGTTCTGCGCGGACACGCCGGCCAGGTTGGTCTGCAGCTCGACGATCCGCTCTTCGAGAATCCTCGTGTGTCGCGGAGAGTCGGCGAGCTTGCGTCGCAGGACGGCGATCTCCTGCTCAAGGTAGGCAATCTGCCCGGCCGGGTCGTCGGACCCGCGTCCCGGGCGGATGCCGCGGTTCATGTCGTCGTCGTGGGCTGCCACGGTCCTCACCTCCTCCAAGGGGAGCTGGACGCTTCCAGACCCTACCTGGGTGGGTGTCGATTGAAACCCCTAGATCACAAAGACGGTAGGGGTGTGTCCGATCTTCACCCTTGCGCTCTCCCTCACGCCAGGGGAATACCCACCGAACATGATTGGAAAGCTGCCGGAGGTAGGGTCACAGTGTTCAACACCCGTCAGAGCTGGCCGGATTCCCGTCGGCTCGACTTGTAAACGGCAGGAGAGATGAGCGTGCAGCAGGAGGCCGTGGCCGACGGCGAGGAACTGGAGGTCTGGATCGACCAGGACCTGTGTACCGGCGACGGCATCTGTGCGCAGTACGCGCCGGAGGTGTTCGAGCTGGACATCGACGGTCTGGCCTATGTGAAGGGCGCTGGGGACGAGTTGTTGCAGGTGCCCGGGGCCACAACGCCCGTGCCGTTGCCGCTTCTGACGGATGTCGTGGATTCGGCGAAGGAATGTCCGGGTGAGTGCATTCATGTCCGCCGCGTTTCGGACAGGGTCGAGGTCTACGGTCCGGACGCTGAGTGATGTAACGGGCACGAGCCGTTACGACTGTCTGATTTCTCACACACGCGCATAGCGGGTCTCAGACGCTGTGGGTACCGGCGGGTGTCGAGCGCACGAACGCGCCGCTCTTCCACTGCCACTTCACGTGGTCGGTGATGTCGGGGCAGCAGCGGGGCACGTCGTCGGAGGAGTAGCCGAAGACGGTCGCGGTGACGGCTCCGTCGCGTACGGCGAAGTCACTCACCGTGTCGCCGGTCTTGGGGGCGAGGAGGGTGGCGACCACACGGGGCTTGCCGTCGGACGCGCGTGTGATGACGTAGACCCCGTCGGGCGGGGTGCCCATGGGGGCGTCGCAGTGCACGACCGCGACGGTCTCGGGGTTGCCGTCGCCGTCCAGGTCCCCGCTGGCCTTCTTCCGTACGACCGCCTTCACCGGACCGCAGGTGATCGGGAAGGCCAGTCCCGCCGTGCCGGGCGCGGTGGCCGTGTGCGCGGCCTTGGTCCGTGGGCCGGCCGGCTGGGCCGCCGTGGCCGGGTTGGACTGCAGGAGCGAGGAGAGCGCCATCACTCCGGCGACGGCCGCTGCGGTGGCGACCCAGTGGATCGGGCGGGTCTGGGTGTGCGCGAGTTCCGGAACGGCGGATTGCTGCACTAGGAGCGTCTCCTGGGAGGGCTGTGCCGGTGGGAGTGGCCTGCATCGTGCCACACGTCACAGTGGGGTGGAACGCCGGGGTCCGGGGTGACGAACACCGGGGATGCCCGGATCGTACGGTTTGTGGCGGGGTGTCAAGCAAAAGGCGCTGCGGCGGAGTTCCGTACGGTTTACGGGAACTCCGCCGCAGCGCCGACACGTTGACTGCGGTGCGCGGTCGCCTCAGCGGCCGCCGCCTTCGGCGTTGGGTCCGGCGTAGTCCTCGCCGTAGGCGCCCTTGGCGGGCCGGCGGCGGCGCATGGGGGGCTCGACGCCGTCGGCGAGGCGGCGGGCGGTGAGCAGGAAGCCGGTGTGGCCGATCATCCGGTGGTCGGGGCGGACGGCCAGGCCCTCGATGTGCCAGTTGCGGATCATCGTCTCCCAGGCGGTCGGCTCGTTGAAGCAGCCGATCTCGCGGATGGACTCGACGGTCCGGGCGAGCTGGGTGGTGGTGGCGACGTAGCAGCACAGGATGCCGCCGGGGACCAGTGCCTTGGAGACGGCCTCCAGGCACTCCCAGGGGGCGAGCATGTCGAGGATGACGCGGTCGACGTCGGTGTCGGAGAGGTTGTCCTGGAGGTCGCCGACGGTGAGCTGCCAGGCGGGGTGCGGGCCGCCGAAGTAGCGCTCGACGTTCTGCTGGGCGATCTCGGCGAAGTCCTCGCGGCGCTCGTAGCTGTGCAGCATGCCCTGGTCGCCGATGGCGCGCAGCAGGAAGCTGCTGAGCGAGCCGGAGCCGACGCCGGCCTCCACGACGCGGGCGCCGGGGAAGATGTCCGCGAAGGCGAGGATCTGCCCGGCGTCCTTGGGGTAGACGACGGCGGCCCCGCGGGGCATGGACAGGACGTAGTCGGGGAGCAGGGGGCGCAGCGCGAGGTAGGCGACGTTACCGGTGGTGCGGACAACGCTGCCCTCGGGAGCGCCGATCAGTTCGTCGTGCGGGAAGGAACCCTTGTGGGTGTGGAAGTTCTTCCCGTCCTCGAGCGTGAACGTGTAGTGGCGGCCCTTGGGGTCGGTCAGCTGTACCTGGTCCCCGACCTTGAAGGGCCCGCGCCTGCGGGCGGCACCGGTCGGTTCGGACATGTGAACAGCCTACCGGGGTTTGGGGAGGCCGCCGACCACTAGGACGGCCTGGCCATCGCCTTCACGAAGGCGCGCTCCACGTCCGCCGCCGAGAGCACTCCGTAGATCTCGCCGGTCTCCTCCACGACCAGGTACTCGGTGGCGGGGGTCGCGCGCAGGGCGTCGAGCAGGTCCTCGCCCGCCAGTTCCGCCGAAACGCGCATGCCGTCGGTGAGTTCCTGGGCGAGGCCGCTGACCGCGACCCAGGGGCGCCGGTGTTCCGGCACGCCCACGATGGCGGCCTCGCGGACCAGGGAGAGCGGGGCACCGTCGGAGTCGACGACGACCAGGGCGCGGGCGCCGGCGGCGTTGGCGCGGCGCAGGGCCTCGGAGAGGGGGGTGTCGGTCTCGACCGGGACGGCGCGCCGGGTGAGGTTGCGGGCGCGCAGCTCCGGGAGGTGTTCCCGCAGGCGGGCCATACGGAGGCTGTTGCCGGCGCCGGTCCAGATGATCGCGGCGAGGATCGCGGCGAGCAGGGCGTCGGTGACGGTGTCCATGCCGACGCTGTCCTCGGCGGTGGAGCCGAGCGCGCCGGACTGGGTGAGCAGCGGGAGGCCGATCAGTACGGAGACGGCGAGCGCGCGGCCGACCCAGGCGGCGGCGATGGTGCCGCTCATGGGTTTGCCGGTGATCTTCCAGACGACGGCGCGGAGCATACGGCCGCCGTCCAGGGGGAGGCCGGGCAGGAGGTTGAAGACGGCCACGATGAGGTTGGAGATCATCAGGCCGGCCAGCAGGACGCCGGGGACGGTGCCGGGCTCGACGGGTTGCAGGGCGACGTAGAAGATCCCGGCGAGGACCAGGGAGAGCAGGGGCCCCACGAAGGCCAGCACGAACTCCCTGCCGGGGGTCTCCGCCTCCTTCTCGATCTCGGAGACGCCGCCGAAGAACTGGAGCTGGATGCGGCGGACGGGGAGCTTGAAGCGGAGCGCGGCGACCGTGTGGGCGAGCTCGTGGACGAGGACGGAGGCGTAGAAGGCGACGGCGAAGAAGAGGGAGACGAGGTAGCGGGCGGCGCCGAGTTCGGGCAGCACCCGGTCGAGCTGTCCACCGAACACCCAGGTGATCAGCGCGGCCACGAGGAACCAGCTGGGGGCGACGTAGACGGGCACACCGAACGGACGGCCCATGAGGAGCCCGCCCCGGGGGGACTCGGGCCGCTGGGGCGGAGGGTTCTTGACACCGCCGTGGGCGACGGCGCGGTCGGGGTGGGTGTCCGGGCCGTGGCCGGGTCGCGTGCCGAGACCGTGGTCTGTGTGGTCGGTCCGCGCGGCCGGCCGCTCCGGGTGCGCGTCGTGAGCGGCGTGGGGGCCGTGCTCGGGGTTGTCGGTGCGGTGATCGGGTGCGTGGTCCTGGTCGCCGGGCGCCTCGGGGTCGCGCTGGTCGCCGGTGCCGTGGACGCCGTCGCCGTCCCGCGCGTGAGGCTTCGCGGCGGCGTCGTCCCCCGCCGGGGACTTCGCGTCGCCGGCCTCGGGCTCGCTCTCCGAGGACCCGCTGCCCTCTTCCGCGGTAAGCGCACGCGGATCCTCACCGCCGTCGCTGCCGTCGCTGCCGTCGGCGGCGTGGCTCTCCGCGTGGGTCCCGTCCTGTTCCTCGGTCGGCGGTGTCTCCGTGCTGTTGCCCATCCGCGGGTCCCCCTCGGCCGGTTTCCTCGTCGTGGTGGACCGGGGCGGGTCCGTGGGGGGGCGGTCGGTCGGGGTGGATGAGGGGGTGGCCGGGGCCGGAGGCCCTGCGTGGTGCTCGGCCGGCTCGTCGGTGCCGGGCCGCGGCCCGCTCCCGCCGCTCTGGTCCACGATGTCCCCTCGTTAGAAGCGTCTTCCGCGCCTGCGCGGCGGAAGGGTCTCGGGTCGATGGTATGCGGCCGTCGCGGCACGTTCCGCCCCGGCACCCCCCGTGTTTCCCCGCCGGTCGCCGCTGTCCCGGCGGCGGCTGGGTCACTGTCAGTGGCGGGCCGTATGGTCTGGGGTCATGGAGACGAGTACGGAGGGCGCGGCGGAGGCCAGGGGCGAAGCCGCCGCACAACCGGATCCGCAGGTGGCGGCCGGGGAGACGGCGTCCGTCGCGCCGGAGGCCGAGGCGCAAGCCGTCGCGCCGGAAGCCGAGGCGGGGGCGGAGACGCTGCTGGAGCCGACCGCTTCCTCGGGCGTCGGCGCGACAGCGGCACCAGCCCAGGAGGCCGAAGCGACGAGAACGGATGCGACAGCCGCAAGCGAACCGGAAGCGACGGCGATAGACCCGGATGAGGCGGCGGTGACCGGTGCCCCCGTCGCCGTACCCCCCGCCGGCCTCTCCCCGTCCCGTGCCAGTGACTTCATGCAGTGCCCCCTGCTCTACCGGTTCCGGGTGATCGACCGGCTGCCCGAGAAGCCGAGTGAGGCGGCGACGCGCGGAACGCTCGTGCACGCGGTGCTGGAGCGGCTGTTCGACGCGCCCGCCGGGGATCGGACCGCGCCTCGGGCCAAGGCGCTGATCCCCGGCCAGTGGGACCGGCTGAGGGAGAACCGGCCCGAGGTGGTGGAGCTGTTCGAGGACGATCCCGGCGGGGAGCGCCTCGCTCGCTGGCTGGGCGAGGCCGAGCAGCTGGTGGAGCGCTGGTTCACGCTGGAGGACCCGACCCGGCTGGAGCCCGCCGAGCGGGAGTTGTTCGTCGAGGCGGAGCTGGACTCGGGGCTGCGGCTGCGCGGGATCATCGACCGCGTGGACGTGGCCCCCACCGGCGAGGTGCGGATCGTCGACTACAAGACGGGCAAGGCACCCCGCCCCGAGTACGCCGAAGGCGCCCTGTTCCAGATGAAGTTCTACGCCCTGGTGGTGTGGCGCCTGAAGCGCGTCGTCCCGCGTCGGCTGCAACTCGTGTACCTGGGCAGCGGCGACGTCCTGACGTACGACCCCGTCCTCGCCGACCTGGAGCGCGTCGAGCGCAAGCTGCTCGCGCTGTGGGAGGCGATCCGGCAGGCGACGGAGTCCGGCGACTGGCGGCCGCGTCCCACCAAGCTGTGCGGCTGGTGCGACCACCAGACCCACTGTCCGGAGTTCGGCGGCACTCCCCCGCCGTATCCGCTGCCGGTGAGGGCGGTCGGGCCCGTCGACATCGCGCAGGGCAGAATGGGGCCGGACTAGCGAAGGAGAGTTACGTGGCCATCCGCGTCCTACTGGTCGACGACCAGCCGCTGCTGCGTACCGGCTTCCGGATGATCCTGGAGGCGGAGCAGGACCTCGCGGTCGTCGGCGAGGCCGGAGACGGCCTCCAGGCCCTGGACCAGGTGCGGGCACTGCAGCCCGACGTGGTCCTGATGGACATCCGGATGCCCCGGATGGACGGAGTGGAGGCGACCCGGCAGATCACCGGCCCCGGGCGGGACGGCCCGGCGAAGGTACTGGTGCTGACCACCTTCGATCTCGACGAGTACGTGGTGGAGGCCCTGCGCGCGGGGGCCAGCGGCTTCCTGCTGAAGGACGCGCCGGCCAACGAGCTCGTCCAGGCGATCCGGGTGGTGGCCGCGGGCGAGGCCATGCTGGCGCCGAGCATCACCCGGCGGCTGCTCGACAAGTACGCGACGCACCTGCCCTCCGGCGACGAGCCCGTTCCGGACACGCTGCACACGCTCACCGAGCGCGAGGTGGAGGTGCTGAAGCTGGTGGCGCGCGGGCTGTCCAACGCGGAGATCGCGGCGGACCTGTTCGTCAGCGAGACGACCGTGAAGACGCACGTCGGCCACGTCCTGACGAAGCTGGGGCTGCGCGACCGGGTGCAGGCCGCGGTGTACGCGTACGAGAGCGGGCTGGTGCGCCCCGGCGCGCAGTAGAAGCGCGCAGTAGAAGGCCGTACGACGAAGGGGGCCGCTCGCCGTCGCGAGGGGCCCCCTTCGTGTGTCCGGCTGTCAGCCCTTGCTGAGTTCCCAGAAGCGGAACACCGTGGACGCGTCGAGGCAGTACTCCAGGCCGTAGACGTTCTCCCGGGTGACGGCGTACTGCTTGGCCTGCCAGACCGGGAGGACCGGGAGCTGGTCGGCGACGATGTCCTGCAGCTTGCCGTAGTCGGCGTCGGTCGCGGCGCGGTCGCTCTCGGCGGCGGTGCGTGGGATGAGGGTGCTGGTGATGGTGGTGTTGCTGTAGTTGTTGCCCAGCACGTTGCCCTTGCCGAAGAAGGGCGCGGTGAAGTTGTCGGCGTCGGGGTAGTCGGGGACCCAGCCCTTCACGTACACGCCGTACTTGCCGGCCGCGATGTCCTTCTCGTACTGGTCGAAGGCGACGGATTTCACGGTGGCGGCGAACAGCCCGCTGGCGTTGAGCTGCCGGGCTATCTCCTTGAGCTCCTGGTCGGTGGCCGGGCCGTAGCGCGACGGGGTGGACCAGAGGGTCAGTTCGACCTTGCCGCTGATGTTGTCGGCCGCGAGCGCGGCGGCGGCCTTGGCGCGTGAGGGGCTGGCGCCGTAGGTGTCGAAGAAGGCCGTGTTGTGGCCCGCGATGCCCGCCGGGATGATCGAGTACAGCGGGGTGGCGGTGCCCTGGTAGACGTCCTTCATGAGGGCGTCGCGGTCGAGCAGGTAGGCGATGGCCTTGCGGACGCCGAGCTTCCCGGCGACCGGGTCGTTCATGTTGAAGACCAGGTGCTGGACCTCGGCGCTGCTGCCCTCGACGACCTCGGTCTTGGAGCCGTTGCCGGCGTTCTGGAGGTCGGCGATGTCGTTCGCGGTCAGCCCCCGGTAGGCGATGTCGATCCCGTCGTCCTGGAGGGCCTTCTTCAGGGCGGACTGGTCGCCGTGGAAGAACTTCAGGGTCACTCCGGAGTTCTTGGCCTTCGCGGTGCCCTTGTAGTTCTCGTTGACCGAGAAGACGGCCTTGTCGTCGCCGAAGGAGTCCAGCTTGTAGGGGCCGGAGCCGACCGCCTTGTCGTCCTTGCGCAGCTTGTCGCCGTCGTACTGCCGGTGGTCGACGATGGAGCCCGCGCCGGATGCGATCTTGCTCGGGAAGGTGGCGTCGGGGACCTTCAGCCGGAAGACGACGGTCCTGGCGTCCGGTGCCTCGACCTTGTCCAGCATGGGGAACATGATCGCGGGACCGGCCGCGTCGTTGATCTTCAGCGTGCGGTCGAAGGAGAACTTGACGTCCTGCGAGGTGAGTTCGTCACCGTTGCTGAACTTCAGGCCGTCCCTGAGCGTGCACTGGTAGACCTTGGTCGACGTGTCGGTGAACGAGCAGGACTTGGCGGCCTCCGGCTCGGGTTCGGTGCCGCCGTTGGGGAAGCTGAGCAGCGACTGGAAGACGTTGTTGAACAGCAGCCAGGAGCCGGGATCGTAGCCGGAGGCGGGGTCGGTGGCGAGGACGTCGTCGGACATCCCCATCACCACCGAGGAGCCGGTTCCCCCGGAGCCACCGTCCTCGGTGCCGCAGCCGGTCAAAAGGCCGGAGGCCAGCCCCGCCACTATGGGCAGGACCGGCCACTGGTTACGCATCTTCACAGCGGGTGCCTTGTCGTCGGTTGTCGGAAGCCCGGGGCCGCCGTCCCCGAGCCCCGGGCACAGGAGGTCAGTTGCTGGTGCCCCGGCCGAGCTCCCAGAGCTGAAGGGTGGAGGAGGAGTTGAGCGCGTAGGCGGTTCCCGTGACGTCGTCGCGGGCGGCGACGTACTGCTTGCCCTGCCACAGCGGAAGGATCGGAACGTCGTCGGCGACGATGTCCTGGATCGTCGCGAGGTCATCGCCGGCGGCGATGCGGTCGGCCTCGCGGCGGGAGTCCGGGATCAGGGTGTTGATGATCCTGCTGTTCTTGTACGGCAGCTTCAGGAAGTTGTCCGTGTCGAGGAACGGCGCCAGGTAGTTGTCGGGGTCCGGGAAGTCCGGGAACCAGCCCATGCCCCAGACGTCGTACTTGCCCTTGCGCTCGGCCGGAACGAAGTCGTCCCACTTGGCGCCCTGGATGCTGACGTCGAACAGACCGCTGTCGTTGAGCTGCTTCTGCAGGATCTGGAATTCCTTCGCGGTGGCCGAGCCGTAGTGGTCGGTCGTGTAGTGCAGCGTCAGCTTGACCGGTGTGTTGATGCCGGCCTTGATCAGCAGGGACTTGGCCTTGGGGACGCTCGGCTCGCCGTACTTGTTGAAGAACGAGTTGGAGTGGCCGGTGACGCCGGCCGCGACCAGCGAGTACAGGGGGTCGGCCTGGGTGCCGTAGACCTTGGAGACCAGCTCGCCGCGGTTGATCAGCTGGGCCATCGCCTGGCGGACGGCCTTGTCCTTCACCGAGGGCGCGTTCGTGTTGAAGGCGAGGTAGCGGATCTCCAGGCCGGACATCTCGACCAGGTCCTCGCTGCTGTTGGTGCCGGCCGACAGCTTCTGGATCAGGTCGGGGGACATCGTGCGGGTCATGACGTCGATGTCACCCTTGTCCAGGGCGGTGCCCATGGCGGAGGCGTCGTCGTAGGAGACCATCTCGACCTTGGAGTTGTTCACCTTGAGCGTCCCCTTGTAGTTGGGGTTCTTGGTGAACGTGGCCTTGACGATCGCGTTGTCCTTGACGTCGGCCGACAGGGTGTACGGGCCGGAGCCGTCGACGTCGAAGCCGTCGCGCAGCTTGTTCTTCTCGTAGTCGTCCGGGTTGACGATGCCGGCGACCGGGGTCGACAGCTTGTACGGGAAGGTGGCGTCGGCGGTCCTGAGGTGGAAGATGACCTCGTTGTCGCCCTGCGTCTCGACGGTCTGGACGGTGTTCAGCAGGGCGGAGACGCCGGAGTCGGCCTTGATGGCGCGGGCGCGGTCGATGGAGTACTTCACGTCGGCCGCGGTGATCTTGTCGCCGTTGGCGAACTTGAGGCCGTCGCGCAGGGTGCACGCGTAGCGCTCGTTGCCGCTGTCGGTGAAGCCGCACTTCTGGGCCGCCTCGGGCACCGGGTCACCCTCGCCCTTGGGCTGGATCATCAGCGTCTGCACGGTCTGGCGCAGGATGTTCCAGGTGCCGACGTCGTACGCGTACGCCGGATCCAGCGGCGCAGGCGCGGCCTTGGTCACGGTGAACCGGTCCGTGGTGCCGACGACGATGGCGTCACCGCCGCCACTGCCGCTGCCGGACCCTCCGCAGGCGGCGAGCACGGGCGCCAGCAGGCCGACGACGGCAGGCAGCACCATTGTCTTGCGGTTCATGCTCGTGATTCTCCAGAGCTGTTCAGGTCCGTGTACCCGGCATGCAGGGGTGTCGCGGCGGAACACGGGGGGTAGGGGCGAGGTTCTCGCGACGAGATTAGTCCGCACCTGGACGGGGACCCGCAGTCACCGGAGTTGAGACGCCATCACGCAGTGAAACCGGGCGTGGACAGACCGAAAACCCTTCGGGGGAAGGATTAGTGCAGCCTTCCATCAATCGGGACACAAAGGCACGCCTGATCATGGAGAACAGGGGCAACCTGCACAACCGACCGTGACTGTCGACCCCCGTGCAAGTGGGGAACCTCACATACCCAACGGGCGGCAACAGTACTGGAATTCGGTCATCCGTCGGAAGGCGAATTCCTTTTCCGTCATGAGTCGGTGATCAGACCCCGGAGAAATGCCAAGTCGACCTCTTCCAGGGAGCCCACGACGGTTCTGCGGACGGCGGGGGCGATCGGTGCCACGGAGGGCACCACCACGACATGGCAGCCGGCGGCCTCGGCCGCCGCGACGCCGGTCGCGGTGTCCTCGACGACCGCGCATCTGGCCGGATCCACGCCGAGCCCGGCCGCTGCGGTCAGGTACGGGTCGGGGTGCGGCTTGGTCCGCGGCACCTCGTCGCCGGCCACCGACAGCGCGAAGTGCTGCGGCCCGAGCGAGGTGAGCACCCGGTCGATGATGCGCCGGTGGGAGGCGGAGACCAGGGCGGTAGGGATCTCGTACTCGGAGAGTTCGGCGAGGAGTCTCGCGGCGCCCGGCATCAGCGGCAGGACGCGGTCGATGCGGTCCTCGAAGCCCTGGTTGAGCAGGACTGTGAGCTCGGCGAGCTCGATGTCCGCACCGGTGGCCTCGATCAGGAACCCCGCGCTGCGGGTCATGGGACCGCCGACCACGACATGGCGCCAGGAGTCGTCGAGGGCGTGGCCGAGGCGCGCGAAGATCTCCACCTCCACGTCCCACCAGAAACCCTCGGTGTCCACCAGGGTGCCGTCCATGTCGAGGAGCACGGCCTGCAGGGCTGAGCCTTCGGCCGTACGGGTTCCGAGCGCGGGGACCGTACTGGTCATCCGGGCGCACCTCCTTGAGGGACGATCAGGCCGGTTCCCGCGCGGGGAACCGGCCTGCAGTGGACCGACCAGTGTACGTCTCTCGCGGCGGAAGCGCCTCGTTTAACCGTCGTGGCCCGGGGCACACCGTCACTACCGCCGGGGGCCGTCCTGAGGTGCGCCGATGCGCCCTCAGGCGGCCCCTTTCGGGGTGCTTTTCCCGCGTGGCCCCTCAGCGGGCGTTGAAGTACTTCGCCTCGGGGTGGTGGATCACGATGGCGTCCGTGGACTGCTCCGGGTGCAGCTGGAACTCCTCGGACAGGCGGACGCCGATGCGTTCCGGTTCGAGCAGGTCGGCGATCTTGGCGCGGTCCTCCAGGTTCGGGCACGCTCCGTAGCCGAGCGAGAACCGGGCGCCACGGTACTTCAGGGCGAACATGTCCTCGATGTCGCTCGGGTCCTCACCGGAGAAGCCCAGCTCCGAACGCACCCGCGCGTGCCAGTACTCCGCGAGCGCCTCGGCCAACTGCACGGACAGACCGTGCAGTTCCAGGTAGTCGCGGTAGGAGTTGGCCTCGAAGAGCTTCGCGGTCTCCTCGCCGATCCTGGACCCGACGGTGACGACCTGCAGGCCTACGACATCGGTCTCGCCGGACTCCTGCGGACGGAAGAAGTCCGCGAGACAGAGGCGGCGGCCACGGCGCTGGCGCGGGAAGGTGAAGCGGGTGCGCTCGTTGCCGTGCTCGTCCAGGATGATCAGGTCGTCGTCCTTGGAGACGCAGGGGAAGTAGCCGTAGACCACGGC